>CAZQEQ010000096.1:0-10883 GCA_964592385.1 uncultured candidatus Brocadiaceae bacterium
CACGCTCACGGACAAAGACGGGCAGATAGTGAAGACCATCGAGACGGGCCAGTCCTTGGGCCGCGTCGTCGGCTGGGTCGAAGAATAGACGCCCCCCTCACCCCGACCCTCTCCCGGGGGGAGAGGGGGCACGGGCCGCCCGGCGCCTGCGGATGAGGCTGCCGCCGAAGAACCACACGCCGAGCGAGAACCATACGCCGCCGACGATCACGTAAATGGCCCTGAGCCAAAGCGTCCACCACGTGCGCGCGCCACTGGGCAACCCCATCCCGTCGCCGGAGCTGCGTCAGCTTGACAGGCGCCCGGCAGAGCGGTATCACCACGGTTCGTGTGTCACTCTTGAGGAGAGTTGCGTTGGCTGAACTCATCACCTGCGGACATGGGCCGCTGACGATAGTTGACGCGGAAAGTGGGGAGCCGCGCTGGTCGTTGGACCTGCGCGAACACCCCGACGTGCCCGCGCCCGAACGCGAATGGATCGCCTGGTACGGTGGTACAGTGGACGAGTGCAAGCCCGTGCACGGCGGCACCTGCGCGCTTGTGACGTCCGTGGCGGGTTTGGTCGGTATCGTGGACATCGAGCGCCGCGCCGTCCGGCGCGCGGCGTGGCAACCGGGCGCGCACAGTGCGGAGCTGCTGCCCGACGACCTGATCGCGGTAGCCGTTTCCGGTGCGCCGGGCGTCCCGCCCGGCGCCCCTGACGGCACGGGCAACGCCCTGGTGCTGTGCGATCCCGGCGCGCCTGGCGAGGTGTTGTGGCGGGACGATTTCCCCAGGGCGCACGGTGTCGTCTGGGACGAGGGCAGGGGGTACCTCTGGGCGTTGGGCTACGAGGAATTGCGCGCCTATCGTCCGAACGGCGAGGGCCTGGCGCTGGACTCGGCCCTGCCCCTGCCGGGCCCGGGCGGGCACGACCTGGCGCCCGTGCCCGGCGCGGACGCGATGCTGCTGACCACGCGCTCCGGCGTGTGGACCTTCGAACGGGAGTCGGGGTCGTTCTCGCCGCACCCGCAACTCGGGGAGGTCGCCGCGGTCAAGTCGGTCTCCGTACACCCCGGAAACGGACGCCTGGCCTACGTCCAGGCCGAACCCTTGGAAGCCTATTCGCGCGCGATCCGCTTCGCCGGCGAAGAGGAAAGCTTGCAGATGGACCGTAGCAGGTACAAGGCCCGCTGGTTGGCATAGTGCCCCAGGCCGCGCCCGAAAGCATATACACACGGCGACGGCGAACGGCCCGCTGCACCTGCGCCACCAGAATAGCCCGCCTCACTCACTTTAGCGAGTATCGCAATAAAGCCCATAACGGCAGGCTGGAGACTGGAGGCGGGAGACGGGAGGTAGTACAACAGCAGGGCAGCAGGGCGGCGTCCGATTTTGAGGATGCAATGGCCGCCCGGGCAGCACGCGTGTCAGGGGGACTCCGTCCGGTTGACAGGGGGGGTGACTTCCGGTGCGGCACGACTGGCGTCGCGCCGCGCCGGAAGTATGAAGGTAGAAGGGAGAAGTCTGAAGTGCGAAGGCTGAAGTATGAAGGAACGGCAATAAACACAAGACACGCGGCAGAACGGCAGGCGTCAGGCTGGAGCCGGGAGGTACGGCAACGGCAACGGGTACGGCAACGCGGGGCTGTCCAATTCTGAGGATGCAAAGGCCGCGCAAGCCGGACGGTTGTCAGGGGAACTGCGTCCGGTTGACAGGGGGGGTGACGGCGGCCCACGCGGCGTTTTGCATTCCCCGCCCCGCCCGGGTACGATGGCTGCCGTCATGGCCGAAGAGAAGGACAACGTGAAGGTCGTCGCGCGGAACCGCAAGGCACGCCACGAGTACGACGTGGAGGATACCTACGAGGCGGGCATCGTCCTGGAGGGAACGGAGGTCAAGAGCCTCCGAGAGGGCGATTGCAGCATCGCGGAGGCGTTCGCCCGCCCGCGCGGCGAGGAGATATACCTCTTCGACATGCACATCCCGCCGTACGGGTCCGGCAATATCCGCAACCACGAGCCGACGCGGCCGCGCAAGCTGCTGCTGCACCGCAAGGAAATCGGCAGCATCATATCCCAGTGCAGCCAAAGGGGTTACACGCTTATCCCGCTTTCGGTCTATTTCAAGCGGGGGCTGGCGAAGGTCCAGATCGGCCTGGCGCGCCACAGGAAGCATTGGGACAAGCGCCGCCAGATCGAGGACGAGCAGCGCCGCAGGGACGCCCGGAGCGAACTCGGCCGGCGCCGGCGCTCAAAATGAACCACAACGGCACGACGAGCACGACGTTACGACAACGCGGGGCACGTAGAACGGCAACGGCGGACAGGGGGAACGACAACAATCGGGGACTGCGAACAGCACGGAGAACGACAAAGGTAAAGGGGGGTGGTGAGAGCAAGGCTGCGGGGGTTCAGTCTTCTTCCGACAGGGCGGCGCGGCGGGCCTCGACGAGCGCCAGCAGCCCGGCGTCGCGGTCCGGGTCGAATGCGCAGTGTGTCGTAAGTACTTCCCTGAAGTCGAGTTCCGTCTCGCCCGTCCTCTGCGCGACGATGACGGCCGCCGCCAGACCGGTGGCGAAGGCCTCCGGCTTGATCCCCTGCGCCGCGACCGTCCGCACGCTGTAAACGAGCCGCTCCGACGGCTCGAGCTTGCGCATGATGCCGCGCACGCCCCGCTCGACGGAGTCGTGGAACACGGGGCAGGTGACGCGCCTCGGGATGGAGTCGGAGTAGTTGAGGTATTCGTTGCGGCCGAGGGCGTCGCCATGCTTCTTCAGCAGCGCCCCGCCGGCCTCGTCGAGCAGCAGCCGCTGGCCCAGCGCCATCAGTTCATGGTCGGCGCGCAGTTCGTCGAAGTAGAGCGCGCCCCGCAGGTAGCCGAGGCAGCCGAGCGTGGCGTGGAGGCCGTTGTGTGAGAGCATCTTGACGTCCTCGGAGGCGCTGAACCGGGCGGGGTTCTGAGGGCTCAGGGCGGCGGGGATGCGCGGCAGCCCGGCCAGCGCGTGCGCCTCGACCGGGATGCCGAAGAAAGGCTCGGCCACGACGGCCCAGTCCAGCCCCGGCGCCGCGGGCTCGACGGGCGGTTCGGGGTCGGCCACGACCTTGCACATGCGGCCCATGACCGTGTCGCCGACGCGGAGGGCGTCGCCCGGGTCGCGGCCGGCCTCTCTCAGGACGGCCTCCCGGAAGGTGCGGGCGATCTCGACGCCGTTCTCGCCGCACAGGATGCGCAGGGGCGCGGCGGCGGTGCGCCCGAGGGCGGCCGCCGCCATCGCGGGCGCCAGGCGGGGCAGGTTCGGCTCGCCCACGGCTGTGAAGACGATGTGCGCCCGGTCAAGCAGGTCGCGGAGCCGGGCGGCCGTCCCTTCCGCGATTGCGAGGCCGTCCGCCCCCGGTATCCGGACGGCGCGCATCGCGAGGCCGGTCTGGTTGAAGGCGTAGTCGCCGCCGCCGTGCAGGTGGTCCAGCAGGGACGCCTTGGCCGGGACGTCCACGTAGGTGACGCGGCACTCGGGGCTGAGTTCCGGCCCCAGGAAGCCAAGCCCGAGGGCCCCCGCGCCGAAGCACACGCATTCGAGTTTGTCGTTGCTCATGTTACTAAACGGGATTGACCAGCGTTCCGATGCCCACGACGGTGCACTCTACACCGTCGCCTGCCGCGCGCGCAGGCTCACTCGCGCTTCTCGACAGTGGGTTCGGGGACCGCTTCGATGAGCATGTGGACTACCTGGACGCTGTCTATGCCCTCGGCCTGGGCCTGGAAGTTGCAGGCGATTCGGTGCCTCAGGACCGGCACGGCGACGTCCCGGACGTCCTGCACGGCGACGTTGACGCGCCCGTCCATGGCGGCCATAGCCTTCGCGCCGAGCAGGAGGTGCTGCCCTGCACGCGGGCCGGCGCCCCAATCAACGAACTTGCTGATGAACTCCGGCGCCGTCTCGGAGTTGGGCCGGGAAGCGCGGATCAGCGATGTCGTGTACTCCACCACGTACGGCGACGTGACGATGTCCTCCACCAGGCCCTGCATGTCGAGTATCTGCTGGCCTTCGATGATGCTGTCGAGCCTTGGCCTGGCGCCGCGCGTGGTCTCGGAAAGGATCTTCTGCTCGACCTCCTCCTGCGGATAGTCGATGTGGATGTTGAACATGAAGCGGTCGAGCTGCGCCTCGGGCAGCGGGTAGGTGCCCTCCTGCTCGATGGGGTTCTGCGTTGCGATGACGAAGAACGGGTGCGGCAGGTCGTAGGTCTTCTGGCCGACGGTGACCTCCCGTTCCTGCATGGCCTGAAGGAGGGCCGCCTGGGTCTTCGGCGGCGTGCGGTTTATCTCATCGCCCAGCACGATGTGAGCGAAGATCGGCCCGGGCAGGAACGAGAACTCGCGATGGCCCGTCGCTTCGTCCAGGACGTTGGTCCCGGTGATGTCGCTGGGCATGAGGTCGGGCGTGAACTGGATGCGCCGGAACGTCAGGTTGGTGACCTCGGCCAGGCAGGAGACCATCATCGTCTTCGCCAGGCCGGGCACGCCGACCATCAGGCAGTGGCCCCGTGCTGCAATGCAGGCCAGCAGTTGCAGGAGCACGTCCTCCTGTCCGTAGATGACCCGGCCTATCTCAGAGAGCATGGCCTGGACGTTCTGGCTGAACTCCTCCAGTCTCATGGCGAAGTTGGTTTCTCTTTGGGAACTCATGCGTCGTTGCCTTGACCCGAGTCCAGTATCTCTTCAATCAGAACGGGAGCCCGGCGCGCCGCTGATTCGGTAGCGGCGAACACCATGGCCATGCTGAGCAGGTTGTCGCGGCCGCTCGTCTCCGGCGGGAGTCCCCGGGCAATGGCTTCCTGGAACTGCCGCAGCACCAGCGCCTGCCCCTCGCAGGGCATCGTGTGCAGTTCGACCTCGGTGTCCTCGTCCGGATGCTCGGCCAGAACGACGTGAACCTGGGTGCCGCGCAGCTCGACCGCGGCCTCGGAGCACTCGACGCACCAGTAACCGTCCCAGGTGGTTTCCACGCCCCTGGCGACCCACGAACCGTGGTAGATCACCTGGAGGCCGCCTTCGAACTCGAAGATGGCCGCGGCGCACGGGTCATGATCGAACCAGCTCCATCGCGGCTTCCACGTCGTGGCATAGACGGAAACCGGATTCTTCCCGAGGACTGCCCGCATCAGGTCGAAGTGGTGGATGCTCATGTCGCGCACGAGCGGGTGTTCCATCTTGAGGCGGAACGAGCCCTCGAAGCGCGGGGCCTTGGCAAAGCGCACGAACGCGCTGTCCGGCTCGCCGAACTCGCCGCTGGCCAGCAGGTGTCGCATCGTCCGCACCCAGGAGCGGAAGCGATAATTCTGGCTTACCATGAGCGTTTTGCCCGCCGCCTGCGCCGCGTCCACCATCTGGCGGCCCTGGGTCATCGTGTCGGCCAGCGGCTTCTCCGTCAGTACGTGGAGGCCCCGCTCGAACGCAGCCAGAGCGACCTCGTGGTGCACCGCCGGGGGCGTCACGCACAAAACGGCGTCCGCGTCGACCTGCTCGAAAGCGGTCCGATAATCGGCGTAGCATCGGTCCTGTGGCAGACCGGTCTCCTGGCGCGCGGACTCGAGGGCGTCCTCGCTCGTGTCCACCAGGGCGACCAGCTCGGCGGCGCTGTCACGGGCGACGTGCCCCAGCCACCCGCGGCCGAAACCGCCCACGCCCACCTGTATGAACCTCATCCGTCAATTCCTCCGGAATGGCGAGGACGCCCGCAGGCTCAAAGGACAGGGCCGGATTCTAACGCAACCGGCCAGAGGCGGCAAGCGTCACGCGCGCCCGAGCGCCGTTCCATTTTCTTGACATAATGAGCCCATTGGGCTAAGGTACAGCGACTTCCATGGCACCAGAAGAGGGACGCTTATGGCCGTCGAAGATCTGTATGCCAAAGCGTGCGACGCGGTCGAGCGGGCGAACTTCCCTTACGCTGTCCGTCTGCTCCGGGACGTGCTCCGCGAGAAGCCGGACCACATCGAGGCCCGTCGTCTGCTGCGTGTGGCCGAGCGACGAGTGAGCGAGGGCAAGAAGTCCTTCCTGACTGCGGCCCTGTCCCCGTGCTCCATGCTGTGGACCGGTCTGCGCGCCCTGGTGGCCAAGCCGCGAGCGCGCCTGGAACTCTACGAGGATCGACTCGAGAAGCGTCCCAGCAGTTTCTCGGCCCTGGTGGGAGGTGCGGGAGCCGCCGCGGCGGCCGGGCTCTTCGAGCCGGCGGCGGACATGTACAAGGATGCGCTGCAACTGAAGCCCAACAACAAGCGCGCCCTGCGGCGAATCGCCGACATGCTCAAGCAGAGCGGGAACAACACCGATGCGGTGAAGTACCTGAGCCGTCTGCACTCTCTGAAGCCGAAGGACCGGGACCTGGCCAACGAGTTGCGTGACCTCCAGGCCACGGACCACATGGTAACCCACAGGATGGACGATGCCGCCAGTTTCCGCGACCTTATCCGCGACAAGGAGCAGGCCGAGCGACTGGAGGACTCCCACCGCATGGCGGTGACCATGGACGACCTGATCGCCGAGATCGAGGTGCTGCGCAAGCGACTCGCCGAGGAACCGGGGCACGTGAACCGCATACTGCGCCTGGCGCAGCTTTTCCAGGACACAAAGCAGTTGGCCGAGGCGCGGAAGCTGCTCAAAGAGAAACTCGAGCTTCTGCCGGACAACTACGACATACGCGAGAAACTCGGCGACGTCGAGCTGGCAATGTACGACCGCGCCATCGTTGCCGCCGAACAGGCGCTCGAGGCGGACCCGGACAACGAGGAAGCCAGAGCCAAGAAGGAGAGGCTCCAGAGGAACAGGGCCGCTTACGGCCTCCAGGAATACAGGTGGCGGCTCGGTGAGCACCCGACCGACCGCGCCCTGCAACTGCGGCTGGGCCAGTTCTACTTCGACGCCGGGCAATACAACGAGGCCATAGCCGCTTCCCAGGCCGTCACCCAGGATGCCCGCTATGCGGCCCGTGCGGTCAAGCTGCTCGGCCTCAGCTTCATGCGCAAGGGGCAGCACGACCTGGCGCTGGAGCAGTTTGCTCGGGCCATCGCCGACCACCCTGAGATGGACGAAGAGGGCAAGGAGTTGCGCTACGAACAGGCTGCCGCTTACGAGGCGCTGGGCAACACTCAGGAAGCCGTGAAGATCTACAAGAAGGTTTACAGCCAGGACATCAACTTCCGCGACGTTGCGCGGAAGGTCGAGGCCCTGGGCAAGTGATCCTGCCCCATACGCGTGTCACGTCACCCGAAAAGGAGAGAAGATGCCCAACCGCCCGTCTGCAGTGAAAAGGCTCAAACAGGACGAGAAGCGCAGGCTGGAGAACAAGACGGTCAAGAGTCGCCTGCGCACTGAGGAGAACAAGTTCGAAAGGCTGCTCGGGCGAGGCGACATCCAGGCGGCCGAGCAGCAACTGCAACAGCTTACCAAGCTCTTGCAGAGGGCCGCCGCCGGGAACGTCATCCACGCCAACAAAGCCGCCCGGAAGCAGGCGCAATTCCAGAAACGCCTCAACGAAGCTGCCGGCCGGGCCTCCGCCTGACGGACCTCCGCCCGACGACACGGGCCGTTCAGGGCGCCCCCTCGCCCACGCCGAAGCGATCGTGTGCGTCCGGCAGGGAGAGCTGTTCGTAGGACGGCGGCGGGCGGTAGTCCTCCATGAGCAGGCCGAGGGCCTCGGCGTCCGGCATGTGCTCTGGCGACAGTGCGGCCGCTCCCATGCGGACCAGCCTGCGCAACGCGCGTCCCCTGGCCCCCCGGCGCGAGCACGTGACGATGTAGAGCGGCTTGCGCATGTGCAGCGCGTGCAGGCAGCTGTTCCACGTGCCGCCCGCGTCCCGCGGCTCGAACGCGACCACTGCGCCGCTCAAGGCCACGATGAGGCGGTTGCGGAGCAGCGCGTGCGCGGAGCGCCATCCGCTGTGCGGGGGGAACTCGCTGACGACGCACCATCGCCCCTCCGCGTCGAAGCCGGACCGGCCCCCCCGCCACTGGAAACGCATCAGGCCCATCGCGGGCAGAACGACCGTCGCGCCGGCCTCCAGCGCGCCGCGATGCGCGGCGGTGTCAATGCCGTGCGCCCCTCCGCTGACCACGACCGTGCCGGCAGCGGCCAGGTCCGACGCGAGGAGCCGCGCCGCCTCCTGCGCTTCGCGTGAGGGCCGGCGCGAACCGACGATGCCGACGGCCTTCCGGCGCAGCAGGGACGCGTCTCCCAACGTGAACAGGACCGGCGGTGCGGAGGTGCCAAGGCACGGGGCGAGCCGGTCCGGGTACTCCGGCCAGCCGACCAGGAGGAGGTCGGCGCCGGCCCGACGCAGCCGGTCCGCCATCGAGCCGCCCGCCAGAAGCGGGGAGCCGATCGCGGCCACGGTCCGGGCGAGCGCCTCGGCCAGGCCGGTCTCCCGTTGGAGGCCGGCAGGCGTGAGGGCCAGGAGTTCCTCCAGCGTGCGCCCCCCGGCGCGCGCCGCCTCCAGCAGCCGGCCCACCGTCGCCGGGCCCACCCCCTCGGTCGAGCAGAGGGCCACAAGGCAGGCCTCTTCCTCGGTCAACTCGTAGCCCATCTTGCGCTTCTATCGCTTGTTACTCTGTGGAAATCACGCGCTCTCGGCCCCTTTCCTGGGCAGCGTCGGGCGTCTCGCCCGGCGTGGACGCACCGTCAGCCCCCCGGCGAGACGCCGGGGGCTACCCGGCAAGAGTTTTCTAGAGAGCGATCTCTTGTTCCGACCCATTCGCGTTCACGGGTTATGCTACACGAAAGACGGGTATAATGCAAGCCCGCGGGCGAGATAATCGACGGGGGCGACGGGGGCTTGCGGCGGCCGGGCCGCGCGACGCCGTGCAGGCTGCGGTTAGCTTGACAGGTTGCGGGGCGGGGAGTATAGTTGACGGTTCGCGGGGGCTTCGGGCCGCGGGGAGCCGTTCCTTGCCATCGCGGCTGTGCGGCGGGCTCAGGTCTCCGTGGCGTTTTTCAGACTGTATAACCTGCTACTTGCAGAAGGGAGTGCGCCAAGATGGCCATTCGAGTTGGCATTAACGGATTCGGGAGGATCGGGCGACTGGTCTTCGACGTGATGGCGGAGCGGGACGACTTCGAAGTGGCCGCCGTCAACGACCTGGCCGACGCCGCGACGCTTGCCTACCTGCTGAAGTACGACAGCGTCCACGGTCGGTTCCCGGGCGAGGTGGCCGCAGACGGTGAGAACCTGGTGGTCAACGGGAAGAGCATCCCCGTCCTGACCGTCCGGGACCCGAAGCAGTTGCCCTGGCAGGAGATGGACGTTTACTTCGCCGTCGAATCGACCGGCGTGTTCCGCAGCAGGAGCAGCGAGAAAGGCGGCTACGGAGACCACCTGACGGCGGGCGCGCAGAAGGTCCTGCTCACCGTCCCGGCGAAGGACGAGGTGGACGCCACGATCGTCCTCGGCGTCAACGACGACGTGCTCAAGCCGGAGCACAAGTGCATCTCGAACGCCTCGTGCACGACCAACTGCCTGGGTCCCATCACGAAGGTGCTGAACGATAACTTCGGCGTCGTGCACGGGTTGATGACCACGTGTCACGGCTTCACGAACGACCAGGTGACCTGTGACCAGATCCACAAGGACCTGGCGCGGGGCCGGGCGGCGGCGATCAACATCATCCCGACGACCACCGGCGCCGCCAGGGCGATCGGCAAGGCCATCCCCGAACTGAACGGCAAGCTCGACGGCATGTCCCTGCGCGTGCCCGTCGCCGACGGTTCGGTCGTGGACCTGGTGGCCGAGTGCGAGAAGGAAGCGACCGTCGAGGCCGTCAACGCCGCCATGAAGGAGGCGGCCGAGGGCCCCATGAAGGGCATCCTCAAGTACACCGAGGACCCCATCGTCAGCAGCGACTGCGTCCACGACCCCCACAGCGCACTGTTCTGTGCGGCTAACACGATGGTGGTCGCCGATCACATGGTGAAGCTGATAGCCTTCTATGACAACGAGTGGGCATACTCGTGCCGCGTCGTTGACCTGATGGCGAAGGCGGCCAATATGTGAGGCGGCCTGGCGAGCCGGTGACAGAGAAGGCGAGGCGGGGTGCTTTCCCAAAGGGGCGCACCCCGCCTGTCCAAGTGCACGGGAGAGTGAAGCGATGAAAACGATTCGCGACCTTGCCGCCGACCTGGCCGGCAAGAAGGTGCTGATGCGCGTGGACTTCAACGTCCCGATGGACAAAGAGACGGGCGAGATCACCAACGACCTGCGCATCCGCATGGCGCTGCCCACCATCGAGTTCGCCCGCGAGCGCGGCGCCCGCGTCATCCTGATGAGCCATCTCGGCCGCCCCAAGGGGAAGCCCGTTGCGGAGTTCAGCCTCCGCAAGGTGGCGGACCGGCTCGGGGAGCTGCTCGGAACGGACGTGAAGTTCGCCCCCGAATGCGTCGGCCCGGCCGCCGCTGAAGCGGCCGACGCCCTCGCCGACGGCGACGTGCTCATGCTGGAGAACACGCGCTTCCACGCCGAGGAGGAGGCGAACGACCCCGAGTTCTCCAGGCGGCTCGCCTCGATTGCGGACCTGTACGTCAACGATGCCTTCGGCACGGCGCACCGCGCGCACGCCTCGACAGCCGGCGTGGCCGACTACCTGCCCTCGGCCGCGGGCCTGCTGATCGAGAAGGAGGTGGACTACCTCTCCCGCGCCACGACGAACCCCGAGCACCCCTTCGTCGCCGTCATGGGCGGCGCCAAGGTCTCCGACAAGATCAGCGTGCTGCGCAACTTGCTCGACAAGGTGGACGCGATGCTGATCGGCGGCGCGATGGCCTACACCTTCCTGAGGCAGCAGGGCGTCGGCGTCGCCGACTCCCTGGTCGAGGAGGACCGCCTCGACGTGGCGGCAGAGTTGCTGGCCGA
>CAZQEQ010000097.1:0-10654 GCA_964592385.1 uncultured candidatus Brocadiaceae bacterium
CATGCTGCTGGGCCAGGAGGAACTGGGCGGCGTGCAGTTCGTCTATGGCGCCGGGCGGGGACCGGCCGCCCGGTGGATCGACGTTTACCGGCGCATCCAGGCGGCGGGGAAGTGCCTGGAACTGCTGCCCGAGAGCACGGCCGACGCCCTCGCCGTCATGGAGCACCTGAAGCCGGAGGGCGTGTGGTTCAAGTTCTACCCGGGCGTCCCGGAGGAGGAGGCGCACTGGTTCGTGCGGCAGGTCGCCGAGCCCGGGAACTGGGCGTGAGGTGCGAACCGTGAGGGAAGCCACGCACGGATGGCTGCGACCATAGAAGGGAGCAACGACGCATGAACGTGGAAGGCGAAGGCGGAAAGGCGGCGGGTCGGCCGGTCACCGTCAGCGGGGTCGTGCCGGCTCTGGCGCTCCGGGCGGAACTGGGGCCGCCGCGCACCGAGTGCGGCGTCGGCGCACTGATGCCCTGGGCGGGCCGGCTCTGGGCCGTCTCGTACGTGTCCAGCAAGGGCCGCAGCGGCGTCGGGACCGGGTTCTACGAGATCGACGACGATTTCAGACTGACCAGGCGCCCCGAGAGCCGCGTCGGGACCTACACGAACCGCATGGTCCACTTCCCCTCGAACCAGCTCTTCATCGGCCCGCACGTCATTGACGCCGACCGCAACGTCCGCACGGTCGAGGAGCTGATTGACGTGCGGCTCTGTTCGACCATGTACCACCTCGAAGACCCCGACAACATGGTGTACATGCTCGGGATGGAGGGGGAGTTCTTCGAGATGGACGTGCGCACGCTCGAGGTGCGGCAGCTCTTCGACCTGGGGGCGGTGCTGGAGTCGCCCCGGCCGCCCGACGTTCACTTCAAGGCCGGCTACTCGGCGCTGGGCAAGGTGGTCGTGGCCGCGAACGACTACCAGGAGGACGACTTCCTCGGGCGCGTCGAGGGCGGCCGGCTCGCCGAGTGGGACGGCAAGGAATGGACGATACTCGAGCGCAAGCCCTTCGTTGAGGTGACCGGGCGCGGCAAGTGGTCGGGGACGATGTTCGCGACGGGGTGGGACCGCGCCTCGGCCATCCTGAAGGTCTACACGCAGGCCGACGACCGGTGGACCACCTATCGCCTGCCGAAGGCGAGCCACACCTACGACCACGCCTGGCAGACCGAGTGGCCGCGCATACGCGAGACCGAGCACGAGCGGTTCCTGATGGACTGCCACGGCATGTTCTACCAGCTCTCGACCTGGGCGTACGGCGGGCGCGTCTGGGGGGTGAAACCGATCTCGACGCACCTCTGGGTGCTGGGCGACTTCTGTAGCTGGCTCGGCCTGCTCGTGCTCGGGGCGGACAACGCCAGCCCGTCGGGCGCGGACAACCCGCTCTGCGGCGAGCCGCAGTCCGGGCTCTGGTTCGGCAAGACGGACGACCTGTGGGCGTTCGGCAAGCCGTCCGGCTGGGGCGGTCCCTGGTGGAAGACGCCCGTGCGGGCAGGCGAGCCGTCCGACCCCTATCTCATGACGGGCTTCGACGGGAAGGTCCTGCACCTGGCCCGCGAGGAGGAGGGCGCGGTGACGTTCACGGTCGAGGTGGACTTCCTCGGCGACGGGAGCTGGCGCACGTATGACAGCTTCCGTGTAGCTCAGGCGCCCTCGCCTGAGGGTACTCGGCCGGGGGCGTCCGAGCTACATCGGGAGGCCGGGGGCTACGTGCACCACGAGTTCCCGGCCGGGTTCAGCGCGCACTGGGTCCGCGTGACTGCGGACGCCGACTGCACGGCCACGGCGTACCTGCACTACACGTGACGCGACATGTAGCGCCGCCGTCCCGGCGTCGCGCTCACCGGACGAGCAGGCCGGGGTCCTGCGTCCCTCCCGCGCCGGGTCCGAGCTTCTCCCTGAGGCCGGCGGAGAGGGCCTCCCTGACCAGGTCCGCGCGGCGGCGCTCGAAGCCGACGCCGCGCCGCGCCGCCAGCAGGTAGGCCGGGACGCGGTACATGCCGTGCCAGTGCTGCGGTTTCTGGGCGGCCTGCTTTCCGTAGAGTTCGAGTATCTTCGGGTCGAACCGGGCGAGCCCGACAAAGACGGTGGACTCGTCGTACTGCGGGTTGAACCAGCCGAGCGGCCTGTAGGCCGGGCTCTCGCTGTCGCCGTTCCATATCTCCTCCAGGAACGTGCGGCAGTGCATCTCGACGTCGCTCCGGTCGAAGACGATCCCGTGGTCGTAAGCCGCTGCGACGAACCGCGTGTCGGACGCGCCGTAGCCGCGGTGTTCCAGGCTGGTCCAGTGGCGGCTCTTGCCCTTCTCGTCGTAGTCCCACCGGCCCGCCGCGTCCCAGTAGTGCCATATGTAATGGTCGTCCTCAACTTTGAGGAACTTGCGCCACCGGCGGGCGAGCCTGACGGCCTTCGCCAGGTAGTCGGCGCGCCGCTCCGGGCTCGGCGTGACGCGCGCGGCCGCCAGCAGCATCAGCCCCACGTGCGCGTTCTTGTTGTGGGGCAGGGTGATGCCCTCGACGTAGGTCCCGCAGCCCGCGTGGGTTTCCTTCCAGCGTCCCATCGCGTCCCATTTGGTGATCAGCGCCGGGTCGATGGCTTTGAGGTACTGCTCCGCCTTCCTGCGGTACTGCGCGGGCATGGCGGGGTCGCTCTGCGCGAGCTCGATGAATTCCAGTATCGGTTCGAGCAGCAGCGCCTCGCCGGTGAGGGAGTGACCCCAGCCGGGGAAGCCGTCCTCGACCTTGAGCCGCGCCATCAGGTCGTCGACCTGGCCCGTCAGGTATCGCAGCCACCGCTGGTCGCCGCTGCAGGCGTAGCCGTCCACGAGCCCGCGCAGCGTCGGCGCGGCCTGCCAGCCGAGGTCCTCGCCCCAGTACTCCTTGTGCGCGCTCCAGCCAGGCAGGACGCGCTCCATGTAGTCCGCCCATTGCCGGTAGAGCGCCGCGTCGGCGGGCGTCCCGGGCGTCGCGGCATGGAGGCCCGCCGTCGAGCAGCACACTGCGAGGGCCAGGACGGCGATTCGCCAACACGCGGGCGCGTTCCGCGGGTTCATCGTTTCTCCCCCTTGTTTCTCGGGTGGTCTGACGCGCGTACTGTACCGCGCGGCCTCGAGTGCGGCAAGGATTATCCGGTCGGCGTGAGTTTGATAAATCCGTCGCAGGCGCGTAATCTGACTGCGGCAGCGAGGGGGAAGCGGGGTCGGTCCGGGTGGCCTGCGTGAGTTGACCTGAGAGAGGCGGAGGGAAGCGGGATGGCTGATGTGCGAGAGCGGGACTACGACGTCGTGGTGGTCGGCGCCGGCCTGGCGGGGGTCGGTGCGGCGCTGGCCTGCGGGCGGGCCGGCCTGAGGACACTGCTGGTCGAGTACAGGCCGCTTCTCGGCTGGGAGGCCACCTGGTCCTGCCTGCGCCGGGTGGAGGCAACGGATTCCGCCGTTGCCGGCGCCGTCATCGAGGAGGTCCAGGGCGCGGGCGGGGTCGGGAACGGGCGGCTCGACGCGCCGATGCTGGAGATGGTCCTGGACCGGCAGGCGCGCGCGGCGGGCGTTGACCTGCTCTACTACGTGAGCCCGGTCGCCGTGCTCGACTGCGACGGCGCCTTGGGGGCGGTGGTCGTCGCGGGCAAGTCCGGACAGATCATCCTCGGGGCCAGGGCCTTTGTGGACGCGACGGAGAACGGACTCCTGTGGCAGTGCTGCGGCGCGGACGTGACGGCCGAGCCCGGGCCGGCGCGGTTCGCCTTCTTCCTGAACGGCGTCGAGGGGCGGTTCGGGCCGGTTGAGATCGAGGGGCCGGGCGACGTCGGGCGGGTCGTCGTCGGGCCGTCCTGCTGGCAGGGGGAGGCCGTCGTGGAGTTCGACCTCGCCGAGGACTCGATTCCCCTGGCCTTCGGCAAGTTGCCCTGGGTGATCGAGGACGTTCGCGAGGAGTTGCGGCCGTGCGCGGACGCGATGGTGACCCACGCCGTCTTCAAGCCGCTGCTGTTGGGGGGCAGGCGGGCGGACGTGGGAGACGGCGGCCGGCACCCGTCGCGGGCGAACCTGTTCGGGGCCGGCACGTGGGCGGGCTGGCCCGAAGATCGGGGCCAATCCCTGGCGGGGCTGCTCGGGTTCGGCGAGTCCGCCGGCCGGCGGCTGGCGGAGGCGTTCGGCGACCTGCCGCGCGTGCCCGAGAGCGGCGACCTGGCGGCGAACCCGCTGCCCGTCGCCGAGCGCGAGAGCGACGTCGTGGTCTGCGGCGGAGGCACCGCGGGCGCAGTCGCCGCCATCGCGGCTGCCCGCGAGGGCGCCGGGACGGTCCTGGTGGAAAGCTCTCCGCTGCTGGGGGGCATCGGGACGGGCGGCGGCATACACTCCTACTACCACGGCGTGCCCGGCGGGCTCCAGGACGACGTGGATCGGCGCATTGCCGAGCTGACGCCCACGTTCGCGCCGTCCGGCAAGGTCGTCGGCTTCCATCCCCTGGTGAAGATGGTTGCCCTGGCCGCGATGGCGCGGGAAGCGGGCGTGGAGGTCCTCCTGGAGAGCTGTGTCACGGACGTGGAGACGGTCGCCGTGGGCGCCGGGCGAGGGGAAGGGCCGGCGGGCAGCGTGGTGACCGGCGTCCGGGTCGCGGGGCCGGCGGGCTGCGCCGCCTACCGGGCGGCCGTCGTGGTGGACTGCACCGGCGACGGCGACGTGGCCGCGATGGCAGGGGCGCCGTTCGTACTCGGCAGGGAAGGGGACGGAATGCCGCACGCCTACTCCCAGTCGGCGGGCGTCCTGCGCGGCGACGGCGTGCTGGGTCACACCAACTTCGACGCGGGCCACTGCGACCCGACCGACGTGGCGGACCTGACGCGCGCCAGGCGCGTGGCCGTGATGCAGTACTGGCGCGAATGGTCCGGGCCGGAGGACCGGCTTCTCTACGTCGCGCCGCTGATCGGGCTTCGCCAGAGCCGCCAGATCGTCGGGGACTACACGCTCACGCTCTCGGACGAGGTCGAGTCGCGGCAGTTCGACGACGTAATCGCTTATGCGTTCTCGCACTATGACAACCACGGACGCGACTACGAGAACGAGGACGACGAGGCCGTCGTGTGGGTCTGGCTGCTGGGCAACTGGCAGAGGCGCATCGGCTGCGAGGTGCCGTACCGCTGCCTGCTGCCGCGCGGCGTGGACGGCCTGTTGGTGGCGTGCCGCGCCCTCTCGATCACCCAGAACGCCCATTACCAGCTCCGCATGGAGCGCGACATGCAGCGCGTGGGCGAGGCCGCCGGCGTCGCCGCCGCGCTCTCGGCGGCGCTCGGCTTCAGCCCGCGCAACCTGCCCGTCGAGGAGCTCCAGGAAAGGCTCTTCCGCAGCGGCGCGCTCGGGCCGAGGGACGCCGACAGGAAGTCGCCGCGGGTCGACGTGCAGTTGCACGACCCCTCGGCCTTGCCCGAGGCCCCGCCGGAGCGTCCGCCGGAGGAGTGGATCGACGGCCTCGGTGGGGACGACCCCAGGACTGCCGCCTGGATGGCGATGCGGGCCGGGGAGGCGGCCGTGCCCGGGCTGCTCGGGGCGCTCAAGCGCGGCGGCGAACAGCGCTGTTTCTGGGCGTCCGTGGCGCTGGCCATGCTCAACTCCGCGGATGCCGCGCCTGCCCTGCGCAATGCGGTTCAGAGCCGCTACGGCGACATGCCGGACAGGCAGCGGATCGCCCCCGCCTGGATGGGCGCCGCAGTGCTGCTGGGCCGAGTCGGCGGGGCGGACGACCTGCCCGCCCTGGCCTCCGTGCTGGAGGACGCCGGGGCGGGGCTCGACGCCTGCATCGCCGCCCTGCGGGCCGTCGGCCGCATCGGCGACCCCGTCGGCATCCCGCTCGTCCGCGCGTTCCTGGCCAGGGAGGACGTGGACGCGGTGCGCACCTACCAGGTCTCCGTGGGGAACATGGGCGAGGTCAAGGAGGACGTGCGCTGGGCGGTGGACCTCGCCGCCGCCGAGGCGCTCGCCCGGATGGGCGAGGACTCGACGGACCTGGCCGCCGCCTACCTGGACGACGAGCGCGCGCTCGTGCGCCGTTACGCCGGCAGGGTAATCAACCTGGTCTCGAAGGGGACGAAATGACGGAGCGAGTGCTCTACGCCGAGCTGACGCCGCGCGATTTCCTGGAGCGGGTCCGCCGGGCGCCGATCGCCTACCTGCCGCTCGGGACGCTCGAATGGCACGGGGCGCACCTGCCCCTGGGCGCTGACGGGCTCCAGTCGGAGGGCTTCTTCGTCGAGCTGGCCCGCGAGGTCGGCGGCGTCGTGCTGCCGAAGCTCTTCGTCGGCCCCGACCGCCACCAGGAGGCCGACGGGGTGGATTACTACGGCATGGATACGTCCGACCACGGTCAGGAGCCGCCGCAGCAGCTTGCGGGCAGCGCCTACTGGGTGCCGGACGAGTTGTTCGAGCAGATCCTTCGCGCCATCCTGAAGCAACTTCGACGAGCCGGTTTCCGCGTCGTCGTCGGGCACGGGCACGGCCCCTCGACCGGCTGCCTTCGGGACCACGCGGAGCAGTGGGGGAGGGAGTTCGGCCTGCGCCTGTTCCATTGCTGGGGGCCGGACGACTCCGACGGCCTCGGCATCCAGACCGACCACGCCGCCGCCAACGAGACCTCGCTGGTCATGGCGCTGCACCCGGACCTGGTCCAGATGGAGAACCTGCCCGAGGACCCGGACGTCTGGCCGACGGCCGTCGGCGGCAAGGACCCGCGCCAGTTCGCCTCAGCTGAGCGGGGCCGCCGGGCCATCGAGAAGCAGGTCGAGCGCATGGCGGGCATACTCCGCGAGGCGCTCGCGGAGTTGCCGGCGGAATGAGCAACGTCCGCTACACAGTGGCGGGCGGCCTGACGCCCGAGCAGTTGGACGCCATCCACCGGACCGCCCTGCGCGTGACGGCGGAGGTCGGCGTCGAGGTGGGCCTGCCCGAGATCATCGAGCGGGTCGCCGGCGAACGCGGCGTGAGCATCGAGGGCACCCGCGTGCGGCTCGCGCCCGACCTCGTCGAGCAGTGCGTCCGCGAGTACCGCGCGGAGCACGCGGAGGCCGGCGATGGCGACGGGGGTTTCACCGTTGACGTGCTGACCGGTTTCGCCTTCCAGGTGCTGGACGTCGAGACCGACGAGCTGCGGCCGATGTCCACCGATGACTGCATCGAGGGCGCGAAGCTGGTGGACGCCCTGCACGCGGCGGGGGTGCGGGGCGGCACGCCGGGCCTGCCCCAGGACGCGCCGCCGCAGTTGCGGGAGATACTGGCCTACAAGATCGGCTGCGAGCACTCGCGCACTGCCGCGCACGTCGGCGTGACTTCGATGCGCGGCGCCGAGATCGTCTACGAGATGTCCCGCGCGGCCGGCAAGCCGTTCGACCTGCCCGTGTTCGTCCTGAGCCCGCTGCGGGTCGAGGGGGACAGCATCGCGATGGCCCTGGCGTTCCTGGAGCAGGGCAGGGAGGTGAACGCCGCCGTCCACGGGATGCCGCTGCTCGGCCTGACGACGCCGCTGCCCCTGCCGGGCGCGTTCGCCGAGAACGTCGCCACCGTCCTGGCGGCGTACGTGCTCTTCAGGCTGATGGGGTTCGGGGAGAATCTGACCTACCACTTCGACCTCTACCCGTTCGACATGAAGTACGGCACGATCGCCTACGGCACGCCGGAGCACCTGCTGAGCTACCTGGCCGGCGTGCAGGTCAACCGGTACTACGGCGCCTCCACCGGGAGCTGCAAGGCGTTCCACACGAACGCCGTGTTCCCGGACGCGCACTCGCTCGCGCAGCGGGCGTCGTTCGCCGCGCTGGCCGCGCTCAACGGCGCGAGGAGATTCACCTTCGGCGGGATGTTGGGCATAGACAAGATATTCAGCGCCGAGCAGCTCATCATCGACGTCGAGATACTGGACTACCTGGGGCACGTGGTGCGGGGCTTCGAGTTCGACGAGGAGGCGCTCGGGTTCGAGGCCGTCGCGCAGGTGGGGCCGGGCGGCGACTTCCTGACGCACGAAACGACGCTGTCGCGCTACCGTGACCTGTGGGTTTCGGACCTGTTCCGCGACCTCTCCCCGGAGCGCTGGGAGGCCGGCGACCGGCGCACCGTGAAGGACCTCGTCCGCGAGCGCGTCGCCGCGCTGCTGGCGGGCTATGACTTCAGCCCCGACCCGGGCGTCCGGCGGGAACTGGACCGCATCTACGACGCCGCCGTGAGGGAGTTGGCCTGAAACGGAACGGATTCGGCGCAGGGAACGGCGGGGGTTGTGGGGATTCTGCTACTCGGTGTTGTCCTGTCCGCTTGGTAGAGCACGTGTCGCAATGCCTCAGGACTCCAGCGTGTGCCGAAGGAATCGCCATTCACGCGTCTCACGTCCGCCGCTCACTGGGCCGGTGAAATGGGAGGGTGGTAGCAATGTTTGCGCTGAGACAGAATAGCCGCTGTGGTCGTGCCGTCCTCGCCGGATGCTCGATTGCGCTGCTCGTTGCAGCCAACTTCGCGTTGGCCGCCGATTGGCCGTGCCACAGGGCGGACGCGGCGCGTTCGGGTGTCACAGAGGACGAACTGGGGTTTCCCCTCGGCTGCGCCTGGACGTACGTGCCGTCGCAGCCGCCGCGGCCGGCCTGGCCCGAGCCCGGCAAGGAACCGCAACGCATCGACTTCGACTATGCCCCCGAGCCCGTGATCGCCGGGGGGCGGATCTACTTCAGCTCTTCGGCCGATGACACCATAAGGGCTCTGGAGGCGGCCACCGGGCGGCTTCTGTGGCTGTTCACAACCGATGGCCCCGTCCGTTTTGCCCCTGCGG
Source organism: uncultured candidatus Brocadiaceae bacterium (assembly GCA_964592385.1). GTDB lineage: Bacteria > Planctomycetota > Brocadiia > SM23-32 > SM23-32 > CAZQEQ01. Next base: position 8,784 of record CAZQEQ010000097.1, read on the forward strand.
TGGCGGAAGACAGGGCTTTCGTCGCTTCGGACGACGGACTGCTGTACTGCCTGCAGGCCGGTACGGGACGGCTCCTCTGGAAGTTCCGCGGCGGTCCGCGCGATGAAAGGGTCATCGGCAACGGACGCATGATCTCGCGCTGGCCGTTGCGAAGCGGAGTGCTGGTGGACGACGGGGTGGCCTATCTGGCGGCCGGGATGTGGCCGTCCGAGGGCGTTTTTGTGTATGCCCTCGATGCCGCAACGGGCAGAGTCCTGTGGGTTAACGATACTTGTGGGATCATGTACCTTGCCAACGGGAAGAACGGCGGGCAGTTCAGCGGCGTGGCGCCGCAGGGATATCTGGCCGCTTCGCGCGAACTCTTGCTCGTCCCTACGGGCAGGGCGGTCCCGGCCGCTTTTGACCGGCGAACGGGACGATGTGTCTACTACAAGTTTGCGCAAAGCTGGGCAGAAGGCGGCTGTTGGACGACCGTGCTGGAGGAAAAGGGGGTCTTCATCAACGGCGTGCGCGGCGGCCACACGGTGCCCTACCGCCTTTCCACGGGATTGCCCGTGCCCTGGGATATCCGAAGTAAGATGCAGCCGTCTTACCGCTTCCAGGGGACGCAACTGTACGGACCGGACTGGAAGGTGGCTGCACCCCATGACGTGCACTCACTGGCGCGCGCTGGCCGGACGGTGATCGTGGGAGGCGACGGCTTCATCGGGACCTATGACGCAGGGGACGGATCGGAACGCTGGTCCGACGAAGTTGTCGAGGGGCAGGTCCGCGGGATCGCTGTCTCGAACGGGCGACTCGTCGCTTCGACCGATAAGGGATTGCTCTACTGCTTTGAGCAGGGAAAAGCAGCGGGCGGCAAGCCGAGAGCCGTCGGCCCTCATCCAATGCGCCCTAACGAGGGCGTTGTTTCGGGAGACCAGCGGCACGCAGCCGAGGTGCTGGCCAGGCTCCAGCGGGCGGGGGTTGCCAGGGGATTTGTCCTGGTCTGGGGCGGCGCCAATGCTCACCTGGGGGAAATGATTGCGCGGCGGACCGCTTTGCACGTGGTCGCGGCCCTGCGCGATGCCGGCCATGTTGCAGCCGAGCGCTCGCGCTTGCTCTCGGAGACGGACCTCTACGGCTCGCGCCTGGTCGTCCATCACATCGATGATCCGGGCTCGCTGCCTTACGCGCGCTATTTCGCCAACGCGGTGGTTGCTGCTTCGGGCACGGCTGACGACTTGCCGATGGAGGAACTGTGCCGAGTGCTCCAGCCATGCGGGGGGTTGCTGATCCTTGTCGGCTTCGATCGTGGTGACGCGGCAGCAATGCTGGCGGCCGCCGAAGTCCCGCCGGGTGGGCTCCGTGCATGGCAGGACGGCACAACGTTCGAGCGCGGCAAGCTGCCGGGTGCGTTCGATTGGGACTCGGAGGTCACCTGCGATCATCGGGTGAAGTGGCCGCTGGAGCTTCTGTGGTTCGGCGGACCCGGCCCGGCCAGGTTCCAGGACCGGCACCGCGGCGTGCCGTTTCCGGTGGCTGCCAACGGACGTTACTTTGCCATTGGAGAGCACTGCATAATCGCCATTGACGCGTACAACGGCTCCGAACTGTGGACGCGAGACATACCGAATGCGAGCGCGTGGACAGCGAAGGGCCGGCCCGACCTGAGGCCCTTCAGAACGCTCCGTTCCCTGGCCGCAGACGATGAGCACGTGTACGTCAACCTGGGCGAGGTCTGCTACCGGCTTGACGCCGCAACGGGAGCGCAGCAGGGCATATACGGCAGCTTCAACGCGACCGAAGTGTACCCGCTCAGCCAGCCGCAGACCTTCCACCTGTAGGCGGACCCAGAGCATTCCGGCACGATCACGCTGAGCAAGAGCCCG
>CAZQEQ010000098.1:0-10438 GCA_964592385.1 uncultured candidatus Brocadiaceae bacterium
TGGATCGCCGTCACGTGGTCAACGCCAAGGAATGTTGGCCGGCCTTTCACTCGGCGAGCTTCCTGAGCACCTCGCGCCTCTCGGCCACGACGCGGCTGAGGCACTCCTCGAAGCGCTTCTCATCGACCGGCCTGGGGTTGGCCGGCGTCACGATAAGCGAGCCCTCGCGAACGGTCAGTTGCACCTCGCCGTCCTCCTCCAGGCCGATAAGCTCCATGACGGCCCGGTCCAGTATAAGGGCGTTGCTGTTGCCCACTTTTCGCAGGTGTTTGATCACGGGGGCCTCCGGTGATGTTATAACGCCATTATAACACATCCCCCGGCCCTGTCAACTCCCCGCCGCAGTGGTCGCCCGGGTTCAGACGGGCCTCGCCGCGCAGCGGGCCAGTTCGTCGCACAGCTCCAGCAGCACGTCGACCGAGGCGACGTTCGGCCAGAGCATCAGGGCGCGCCTGAGCGCCTCGTCACTGTCGGCGGCGAGCCATTCGGCCAGCAGCATCAACTGGTGCGCCAGCGCTCGCAGCTCCGCGGTCATCGGCTCGGGCAGAGGGGGCACGGCCTGCGGGACGATGCGGCCGTCCTCGACGCGCGTCGGCGCCTCCAGCCACGCATCTGCGGGCATCGAGGCATTTGCCTCGCCGTTGCGTGCCTGGATCGGGACCGGTCCGGCCGATCCGCCGGCCAGGCCGACGGCTATCGCGCCGAAGGTGTGCCGCACGGAGGGATAGAGGTACGGCGGCGCGCACGGGTGCACCTCGCACGGGTCGCACTCGGGGATCATTTCGCCCCGCTCGAGGGCGGCCTCGACGGACATCCAGCGGGTGGCGCAGTCGGCCTTCAGGGCCTGCCGGGCCGTCTCGGCGCGCTCCGCGTCCGCCCGGCTCTCCCGCCGGACGAACGGCCAGGGGTGATAGGGCCCCGTGCGCATGTAGCCGGTGGCCTCGAGCACGTCCACGAACCAGTCGGTCCGCGGCTGCCAGGTCGGCTCGCCCATGTGCCGGCGCAGCGCGGCCGCCAGCTTGGGGACGTCGCTCTCCCCCCCGGCCTCCCACCGGCTCACCCAGCCGAGGTGGTTCAGGCCGAGGTGCCCGAGGCGGATGTCGCCGTAGGGGACGCGCAGGTAGTGGGCCAGCCAGTGCTGCAACTGCGGCACCTCGACGCAGAGGCCGACGGACTCGATCGAGCAGGCCGTCGCGACCGCCGGCGCGAGCACGTCCGTAGGGTTGGCCAGCGTGCAGAAGAGGGCGTCCGGGCAGAGCCGCGCCATATCCTCGCCGAACCGGCGCGCCCAGGGCCAGTAGACGGCGGCCTCAAGCGCGACGAACACGCCCGTCTCGCCGCCGTCGAGCAGTCGCGGCCCGTACCGGTCCAGCAGCTCCCGCCGCTGCCCGTGCAGGCCGATGCCGAACATGACCCAGTCGCTGCCTGGCAGGGCGGCGTCCCGGTCGTCGGTCGCCTGGGCCTTGATCGGCAGGCCCGTGCGGCGCGCCACCAGGTCCGCGTAGCGCGCGTTGAGGCCGGCCTTTTCGAGGTCCGGGTCGAGCAGGGACAGCTCGATCGGCCTGCCCAGCGCCTTCAGGTCTTCCGCCACCGAGGTCAGGCCGTGCAGGAAAGTCGCGACGAACTGCGACCCGCCCCCGGCGTACGTGACCTTGAGCCTGTCCGATGCACCCGTCATCCTGTCTCCGCGTTGAATGTCCGTCCGTCAGACGAAGTTCAGGCCGTAGGCGACCAGCGGCATGGGGAATATCTGGTCCAGGGCGCGGCCCAGCTCGGACTCCGGCCCCAGGCCCAGCTCCAGCTCCCCGCGCTGCCGCGCCGGCAGGAAGACGAGCCGGGTGAACTCCGCCATGTTGTCCAGCGCGAGCGTCTCGTCCCCCAGGGCAAGCGTGACGGCCTCGCCGTCGACGCGGAAGTCGAGGGCGGCGAACGTCTCCCGTCCGAGCCGTTCCTCGAAGAGGGGGGCGCATGCCTGCCAGAACCGCTCCGGCTCGATGATGCCCACGGTGCCGCCGAACGGCAGCGGCTCGGAAGACCAGCCGAACCTGCGGGCCAGCTCCGCCACCTCCGTGTCGCAGTCCAGGTAATTGACCTTGATTCTCTCGACCTTGAACTCGTCGAACAGGCGCCCCAGCGAGCGGGCGATGGCCCAGCGCGAGCCGGCCATCTCCTCTATCCGGGTCTCGTCCTTCTCAACGCGGTGGGAACCGGGCCTCTTGCAGCTGACGTACGCAACCGGCGCGCCCCGCTTCACGCAGATTACGCGGGTGTCGCCCGAGGTCTTCGCCACGCAGCTGACCCCGAGCAGCGCCTGGAAGTCCTCCGGCGTCCGGGCGAAGCGTACCGGCTCGGCTGTGCGGAGGCGCACCAGCGCGGGCACGTCCTCCGGCTTCCAGCGCCGCACGGTGTAGTCCCCCCTCTCCGGCAGTTGCTTGCGGGTGACGGCGCAGGTGGCATAACCGCCCACTCGGGCGTAACCCTGGCGGGTGTACAGGCTGCGACTGCCCGAGATGAGGAGGATGTCGGCGCCGTCGTGGAGGGCCTTCGCGCGCGCGTCATGCACGAGCCGCGTGGCCAGTCCCTGGCCGCGGTAATCGGGGCCCGTGCACACAGAACCGATGCAGCCGCACCGGTGGCGGGTGCCGAGCAGCCATATGCCCCGCTGAAGCATACCCACCAGAGACACCGGCCTGCCCTCATCGACGAACACCCGAAGGTCCTCGGCGTTGTCCTTGTGAAACAGCAGCGGGAAGTGGTCTCCCATGGATATGCCTTTGCCGGACCAGAAGACGCTGCTCGCCAGCTCTGCGGCCGCCGCGACCTCCTCGGTCCTGGCCCCTCTCGGCCCCTCAACCGCCATTCCTGTTGTCTCCTGCCGGCAGGTTACACGCGGACGGCCTATTGTTAGCACAGACCTCGCGGAAGCACAAGTGCCCGGGCGCCGTGCACTTGACTGGCCCTCCGGCCGTGCGTAACATGGCCTGCGGGCGTTACTTCGGTCTCTTTCCCGCCCCGCGTCCCCCTCGATCACAGCGACAGGAACGGCCGGGACAATGCACATCGTCGTCTGCGTCAAGCAGGTGCCGGACACCGCCGAGGTCCGCATAGACCCCGAGCGCGGGACGCTCGTCCGCGAGGGCGTGCCCAGTATCCTCAACCCGCTCGACGCGCACGCGATCGAGGCCGCTGCCGCGCTCGCACGAGGCGCGGGCGGGCGGGTGACGGCGCTGTGCATGGGGCCTCCCCAGGCGGAGACGGCCCTCCGCGAGGCCGTGGCGCGCGGCTGCGACGACGCCGTGCTGCTAACCGACCGGGCCTTCGCCGGCGCGGACACGTGGTCCACCTCCTACACGCTCGCCTGCGCAGTCCGGGCGATGGGCGACGTGCGCCTGGTGCTCTGCGGCAAGCAGGCCATAGACGGCGACACCGCCCAGGTGGGTCCCGGCATCGCGGCGCACCTCGGCTGGCCCCAGGTCACCTACGCGCGCAGGATCGCCGAGGCGGACGAGGCGGCGCTCCTGGTCGAGCGGCTGACCGACCACGGGACCGAGACCGTCCGCGTGCGGCTGCCGGCCGTGCTCACCGCGCTGAAGGACCTGAACGTGCCCCGCCTGCCGTCCCTGGTGACGCAGATGCGCGCGCGCCGCTGCCCGGTCGAGCGATGGGGCGCGGACGACCTGGAGGCGGACCGGGCGGAGCTGGGCCTGGACGGCTCGCCGACGCGGGTGGTGCGGGTCTTCACCCCGCCCCCCAGGGGAGAGTGCGTCGTCTGGACGGGCGAGCCCGAGGAGATGGCCGCCAACCTGGCCCGGGCCCTGCGCGAGAGGAAGCTCGCCTGATGCGCCTCCATGTGGATCACAACGTTTGCACGCTCTGCTTGCGCTGCGTCGAGGAGTGCCCGTACGGCGCCCTGGAAGAGGCCGACGGCCGCATCGCCGTCGGCGAGGCGTGCACGCTCTGCGGCGCTTGCGTGGAGGCGTGTCCCGTTGAGGCCATCTCCATCGAGGAGCGCGAAGCAGGAGCGGACGGGTCGGCCGACGTGCGGGGCGGCGTCTGGGTTTACGGCGAGCACCAAGACGGCCGCCTGCACCCGGTCGTCTTCGAGCTCGTCGGCAAGGGCGCGGAGCTGGCGGCGGCGTGCGGCTGCGCGCTGGAGGTAGCGGCCCTCGGGGGCGACCTGGAGGGCATCCCCCCGCAGTTGGCCGGCCTGCCTGTGGACGGTGTGCTCCTGGCGGAGCACCCGGCGCTGGGCGAATACCGCGACGGGCCGCACGCGGCCGCGCTGGCCGCGCTCATCGCGGAGGGCCGGCCGCAGATCGTGCTGGCCGGGGCCACGGGCCGAGGGCGGTCGCTCGCCCCGCGCGTGGCCGTCCTCTGCCGCACCGGGCTCACTGCCGACTGCACCGGCCTGGAGATCGAGCCCGGGACGGGCAACCTGCTCCAGACGCGCCCGGCGTTCGGCGGGAACGTCATGGCGACGATCGTCACCCGCCGCCATCGCCCCCAGATGGCCACCGTGCGCCCGCGCGTGATGGCCGCCCCCGCGCCCCGGGGGACGGCCGTGCCGCCGGCGCGGCGCTGGACGCCGCCGGACGAACTGCTGGCGGACGGCGTCCAGGTCGTGGGCCGCGCCACGCGGGAGGGGGAGTCGGTCAACATCGCCGAGACCGACGTCCTGGTGGCCGGGGGCCGAGGCGTCGGGGGGCCGGAAGGATTCGAGCTGCTGCGCGAGCTGGCCGCGCTGCTCGGGGGCGAGGTGGCCGCGAGCCGCGCCGCCGTTGACGCCGGCTGGATCCCGTACGCCCGACAGGTGGGCCAGACCGGCAGGACCGTCCAGCCGGACCTCTACGTCGCCGTCGGCATATCCGGCTCGGTCCAGCACCGCGCCGGGATGCAGTCCTCGGGCACGATAGTGGCCGTCAACTCCGACCCGGACGCGCCCATCTTCCAGGTGGCCGACTACGGCCTGGTCGGCGACTACAGGGCGGTGCTGCCCGGCCTTATCCGCCAGCTGCGGGAGGGGACCGGCCGGTGAACGAACTCGCCCCGCGCCCGCCCGCGCGCCCCGACGCCGACTGCCGGAAGGTGGCCGGCTGGGACAGGATCCGCGAGGGCTACGCGCAGTACCTGCACGACGAGTCGCGGCTGGCCGCCGGGCGCGTGGAGGCCGTCCACTTCCCCGCCTCCGCCGAGCAAGCCGCGGCCGCGCTGCGCAGCGCGCGCCAGGCGGGGCGCCGCGTCGCCGTCTCCGGCGCCCGCACCGGCATAACGGGCGCCGCCGTGCCGCTGGGCGCCGAGGAGATCATCTCCCTGGAGTCCCTCAAGCCCAGGCCGCAGGTCCGCCGCACGGACGACGGCGAGTGGACCGTCCGGGTCGGCGCCGGCACTACGCTGGCCGAGCTGGCCGACGCGCTCGACCACGGCCTCTGCGATTACCCGGACGGCAAGCCCGGGGCGCCGCTCTTCTACCCGGTGGACACGACCGAGACGACGGCCCAGATCGGCGGCACCATCGCCACGGACGCCTCGGGCGCGCGGACGCTCTTCTACGGGCCGACGCGCAGGTGGGTCGAGTGGCTCCGCGTCGTGACGCCCGACGGCCGGCTGCTGGACCTGCGCCGGGGCGAAGTCCGCGCCGAGGACGGCGTCCTCTTCTACCGGCGCGAGGACGGCAGCCGGGCCGAGCTGCGCACCCCCGACCTGCCCGTGCCGGCCACCAAGCACGCCGCCGGATACCGCCTGGGCCGCGACATGGACGCCGTGGACCTTTTCATCGGCAGCGAGGGCACGCTGGGGATGATCGTCGAGGCCGAGCTGTGCCTGGCCGAGAAACCGGCCAACCGCCTCTTCCTGACGCAGTTCGTCTCGGGCGCCGGCCAGGCGATGGACCTCGTGACGGCGTGCCGGGCCGACCGGTCCATCAGGCCGCTCGCCCTGGAGTACATCGGGCCGAGGGCGCTGGCGCTGCTGCGCAGCAAGGGGCGCGGGACGCCGGCTTACATGGAGGTGGCCCGCCTGCCGGACGACGCAGAGGCGGCCGTTTACGTCGAGATCCCCTTCGCGGACGAGCCGGAGCTGAACCGCATCCACGACGCGCTGCTGGGAATCCTCGGCTCCGCCGGGCTCGACCCGGCCCGCAGTTGGGCGGGCTTCGCCGAGAGGGACCTGGAGGAGATGAAGCGCCTGCGCCACGCTGTGCCGGAGGCCGTCAACGCCATCATCGGCCAGCGCCGGGCCGACGTGCCCGAGCTGCACAAGATCGGCACGGACATGGCCGTGCCCGTGGACAGGCTGTCCGAGATGATGGCCGTTTACGAGCGGCGGCTGGCGGAGTCCGCGCTCGACTACGTCATCTTCGGGCACATCGGGGACGGGCACCTGCACGTCAACATCCTGCCGGCGACGGCCGGGGAGCTGGCCCGCGCGGAGGGGCTGTACATGGACTTCGCGCGCGAGGCGGTGCGGCTGGGGGGCAGCGTGGCCGCCGAGCACGGCATCGGCCGCATCAAGAAGCCGTTCCTCGCCGTCCAGTACAGCCCGGAGGAGATCGACGCCATGCGCGGCGTCAAGCGCGCCCTCGACCCGTCCTGCACCCTCAACCCCGGCGTCCTCTTCGACGTTGCTCCACCTCCCCCCGGGTAGCCCTCGGCGTCTCGCCGAGGGGTGCGCCGCCCTGCGCCGGACGCCGGGCGAGACGTTTACGCGCCGGTGCGTGCCCGGCGCCACCCGAAAGACGGGCCGGGACCGCCACCGTGGCTCCGCCCGATGCAGCCCGTCGAACCGGTTCCCCCTGGCATTTCCCCTTGCAGGACCGCAGCCGCAGGACTACGATGCACACGAAGCGTCAGTTATCCCGCGGTTTACACGGTTTACGGCCATGAAGGTGATGACGGTTCAGGAGACGGCCCGCCTCCTCGAAGTGGACGAGCGCACCGTTTACAGGCTGATAGGGCGCGGCGAACTCCCGGCTTTTAAGGTGGGGCGGCAGTGGCGCCTGAGATTGTCGGACATCGAGGGCTGGATTGAGGGCCAACTGCGCCTCAGAGAGGGCGCGGCGACCTATCAGGCCGGGCAGCTTCGGCTCTTCGAGGATAGCGCGGCTGCGAAGGCGACGACGGTGAAACGGAAGTCCGGGTTCAAGGACTCCGCCTTCTCAGAGAATAACGGCCTCCCGGTGCATCGGTGGGTGCCGTGGATAGCGGGATTCAGCGCCGGGTTCGTCGGGGATGTGCTCGACCGCTACTCGGACGGCGCGGGGACCGTGCTGGACCCGTTCGCCGGGGTCGGCACGACCCTGGTGACGGCCATGCTGAGAGGGCGCGACGTGTGCGGCTTCGAAATCAACCCCTATGCAGCCGAGGCCTGTGAACTCAAGCTGGCGATCGACAAGATCCCGCTCGGCGAGTTGGCGGACAGCGTGGAGGACTTCCGACTGCGCGTGACCGAAGCCGTCCAGTCCGGGCGCCGACCCCTTTCGAGGGCGCCGGAAGGCTTTGTCACCCGCGCCCGGTTCTTCTCGCCTGAGGTCGAGCGGAAGGTCCTGCTCGTGAGGGATTACGTGTCCTCACTGGCGGATGTGTGGGTGCGCAACTGCTTCCGTCTGGCGCTGGCCTCTGAACTGGTGGGGTTCTCCAACTACTCCTACGAGCCGAGCCTTTGCCGGAGGGCCACGGCGGGGAAGAGCGCCGTCGCTGACGCCCCCGTTGTGGACATGGTCGTCGCAAAGCTGCGCCAGATGCTCGAAGACATCCGCCGGACGCGCGCCGGGGTGGAGCGCGCCGGCGGCTGGCCCGAGAGACGCTTCTATCGCGGCGACTTCTTCCAGAAGGAGCAAGAGCTGGCCGGCGGCAGCGTTCAACTCGTCATCACCTCCCCCCCCTACCTGAACAACTATCACTACATCAGGAACAGCCGGCCGCAGGTCTACTGGCTCGGTCTGGCGCAGTCGCCGGGGGACCTGAAGGGGATCGAGCAGGACAGCTTCGGCAAGTACTGGCAGACGGTGAGGGGCGGCGAGCCCGTAGCGCTTGGGTTCCAGATGCGTGACCTTCAGGAGGCGATTGACACCCTCCGGGAGAGGAACGTTGAGAAAGGCCAGTACGGCGGCCGCGGGTGGGCCAACTACGCGGCAACGTATTTCAACGACTCCCACAGGTTTGCCGGCGCCCTGGCGCGGCTGCTCAGGCCGGCGGGCAGGGCGGTGGTCGTGCTCGGGAACAGCATCCTTCAGGGCGTGGAGTTCAAGACCGACGTCCTTTTCGCACGGATATGCGAGATCGCCGGACTGCGCGTGGAAGACGTGACGCTCCTGCGCGAGAAACGCACGGGAACCAGCATCGTGAAGTCCTCCGTGCGCAGGGACGACGACCTCCAGAGAACCGCCCTCTACGAATCAGCCGTCATCTTGAGCAAGCCGGCGTGACCTGTCCTCGCCGGAGCGCGCCAGGTGAGCCCGGACCTCCGCCAGAATCGCCTCGGCATCTTCCCTGGCCTCCAGCCGCGCGGCCCACTCTCGGCCCGGATGGACTATGTCCCAGCGCGGCCGGCGCATGGCCCGCCTGCCGCTGCCGGGCGGGTGGTTCCCGAAGCCGTCCAGAACCGTGTTCCACACCGGCTTGAACTGGTTAACGAGCACCTGCTCGGCCAGGGGTATCCAGACTTCCTTGACGACCAGGAAGCGGCACTTGAAGTCGCTTGGGATCAGGTTCTCCGCCTGCTCAATCGTTGCCCGGTGTTGGCGCAGCCTGTTGTACAGGACCCGTCCTGCCCGGGGTGCTAGTCCATCGGCCCCCTTCCGTGCGCCTGCCGGGACGGCTTTCCCAACGTATATCGGCAACCTGCAACGCGCTCCTGAGATGGCGCGGTATGCCTCGAAAGGGCCCCTGTAATAGAGCGCATAGATGCCCGCTCCCTCGAAGGGCGCAAGGGTCTCTGTCTCGACCGCCTCCCGACTCAGCAAGGCCCGGACGACGCCGGCTGCGATATTGCCGTAGTCGAGTGGGTCAAAAGATTCCAGGGATTCTTCCGACATCCTCAGCGGACCCAACATAAGCGTCGTGGGACGGAATACGTCACCATGGTATCGAACGGGTCGGGCCGGAGTCAAGACGTAGGAGCGGCTCAGGATCCGTCGGGCGATTGCGCCAGGCTTTCCATGATGACGTGGGCGATGGCGAAGTCGCGGTGGTGGGTGAGGCTGACGTGTATGCGCTCGACGCCGAGCCGGCGGCCAAGGTCCAGCGTCCGGCCCGATAACGTGACGGTCGGCGCGCCGAGCGGATCGTTGGAGACCTCGACCTCGACGAACCGCACCCCCTCCCGCCAGCCGGTGCCGAGGGCCTTCAGGGCCGCCTCCTTGGCGGCGAACCGCGTCGCGAACCTCTGCGCCGGGTCCACGCAACGCCGGCAGTAGCCGACCTCCGCGTCCGTGAATATCCGCCGGGTGAACCGGTCCCCGTGCCGCTCGACGGCGCGGCGGATGCGGTCCACCTCGACGATGTCCACTCCGGTGCCGACGATCATGTGCTGCTGTCCCCCTGCGGCCTCCCCCAACACGGCGCCAGCCGCCCGCTCAACCGACGACCTCTCATTCCCAAACCCCCGGCGAGACGCCGGGGGCTACCCATGAGGGAAGGCGGGGCGCGCCGGCTCCGAGGTCTCGCTGCGCTTATTCCTCTTCTTCCTCGGGCGCCTCGCCCTCGGGCTCTTCCTCTGCCTGGCGGTGTTCGGCCATCATGGCCAGTTGGTCGCGGCGCCTTTCGGCGATCTGAGGGGCGGCCTTCTCGAAGATCCGCACCTCCAGCTCGTCCGCCACGTCCGGGTTTTCCTCCAGGAACTGGCGGGAGTTCTCCTTGCCCTGGCCGATGCGCGTCTCGCCGTAGGAATACCAGGAGCCGCTGCGCTCGACCAGGCCGTACTGGCTGCCCAGCTCGATCAGGTCGCCCTCGCGGGAGATGCCGCGGCGGAAGAGCATCTCGACCTCGGCCACGCGGAACGGCGGCGCCACCTTGTTCTTGGCCACCTTGACGCGGCAGCGGTTGCCGATGGTCTCGCTGCCCTCCTTTATGCTGCCGATTCGGCGCAACTCGATGCGCACGGAGGTGTAGAACTTCAGCGCGCGGCCGCCGGGCGTGGTCTCCGGGTTGCCGAACATGACGCCGATTTTCATGCGTATCTGGTTGATGAACACGACGGTGGTGCGGCTCTTGGCGACGATCGAGGCCAGCTTCCTGAGCGCGCGGGACATCAGGCGCGCCTGGAGCCCGACGGTCTGGTCGCCCATCTCCCCTTCTATCTCTGCGCGCGGGGTGAGGGCGGCCACCGAGTCCACCACGATGATGTCCAGCGCGCTGCTGCGGACCAGCGCCTCGACGATGTCCAGGGCCTGCTCGCCGGAGTCGGGCTGGTTGATCAGCAGGCTCTCCATGTCCACGCCGAG
>CAZQEQ010000099.1:0-10375 GCA_964592385.1 uncultured candidatus Brocadiaceae bacterium
ACGCCGGTCTTCGGTGCCGCGCGCGGCGCGCTCCACCACGACGAAGGCGCCTCCCTCGTCGTCCGGCACAAAGTCGCTGAACTCCACCCACTCGTGGTCAATGCGCAGGTACGGATAGGTGGGGTTGTAGGGGGGCACGGTGCCCCGCACGTATATCATGTCGCCCGTGCCGATGCTGGCGTCCACGTCGTTCCTGAGTTCCAGCCGCAACGGAAGCGGGTACTCCTCCGTCGGGTCCACGACCAGGACGACCCTGATCGCGCGCGGGAAGACGTTGTCATCGACGTAGTCCTCGTCCACGCTGTTGGCGTCGCCGTCCGAGTCGCTGTCCTCGTCGGCCCAAACTTCCACCCCGGTGTCGGGATCGGTGAACCCATAACCCCAATCCATATAGAACCCCGGCGTCGAGGCACCGCTCAACCGGTCGCTGTCCCAGGTGAAGACCGGCCCGCACGGCTCGGGCAGGTTCGGCTGGTCCCACGGGTCGAACCCTATGTCCTCCCACGTGGTGGTGTACTGCGTCCAGAGCCGCACCTCGAAGTACAGGACGTCCTCCGCCATCGGCAGGGCCTTGGCCTGGATGCGGTCGAAGGTGCCGAAGACGTCGTCCAAATCCCCGTCGTTGTCGAAGAAGGTGTGCCCCGGCTCTCCCTCGCCGCCGGCGGGCCAACCCCCTATGGGCGAGAGCACGGCGCGGTAGAGGGTCTTGTTGTCATCCGCGCCCAGTCCGAGCAGGTAGGCCACCTCGCACATGCCCTCCAGCGGCATCAGGTCCTCGTCAATCCGCGCGTCAAGCGGATCATCGTCATCCTTCAGGTTGTAGTACTCCTCGTCGGGGCCGGAGGCGTCGCCGTCGTTGTTCTCGCCGTCTCCGGCCTGGCGGATGCGCGGGTTGGCCGACTGGTCGGGGATGCCGCGCACGAACCTGATCCGGTGCCTCGGGTGCGCGTGCAGAGGCCCGCCGCCGCCGTCGGGGTCGTAGGCGTCGGCGTCCACCCAGAACTTCACCCGGGTGTCGAACGCGTCCTCATCCTTGGCCCAGAACTGGCTCTGGGCGGCGCTCAGGTCGTCCTCGATCTGCTGGAAGACGACGGTCGCCAGGTCGTAGGCGTAGCTCCGCCGGTGGCCCGCCCGCCACAGTTGAGTGCCGTACGTCAGCACCGTGACGGCCATGACGCCGAAGATCAGCAGGATCGACGTCGCGACCAGCAGTTCCACCAGGGTGAAAGCGCGCCTGCCGTCGCCGCATCGCATGTCATGCCTTCCTTTCATCCAGGCGCCCTTTCCTCTCACGGAAGAACCTCTCACCACGAAGAGCGACGCCCCACAATAACCACCACGACACGACGAACACTACGTGAAGAAGGCCACGGAGACAAGGAGCGGTCCGACGAACCGGCAGCGCCGCCGTCCTTCGCCTCGTTGTGATCGTAGTGTCGTCGTGGTTGACATCTTCGTGTCCTTCGTGTCCTTCGTGGTCAATGCCGTGTCTAGAAGGTTTCGGATTCCGGCACCATCTCCACGCCCACCGTATCCAGCTCAATCATGTTGACCCAGCCCTCCTGCTCCACCACGTCGTTGACGGTGTCATAGCTGTGCCTGTACACGCTGGCATCGCCCAGGTCGAAGTAGAACCTCACCTGCGCGGAGCCGGACACTATGGGATGGTAATGGGTGCCGTCGGCTGCCACACTGTAGAGATCGAGCCACCCGGACTGGTCGTCGTGCTCGTCCACCAGCGTGCCCCAGAGCCCGTCGCCGGACGTGCCGTCGTCGCCGTCGTCCAGATCGTCGGGGTCCGCGTTCCAGGCGACTCCGTCATCGGTGCGGAGGAGCACGGCCACCTTCTGCCCGTCTTCCAGTTCGTTGCGGAACCTCCAGAAGATGCGCCGCAACCGGCCCGGGCATGGCAGCGTGAACTTCACCGTGCACATGTCGCCGTCCAGGCTTTCGTATGCCTGATGGCCGTCCCAGGGGTCGCCGTCTCCCTCGACGTCGTTTGCACGGTAGCGGTCCACGTGACGCACCGGCACGTAGCGCACGAGCGCGCCGGCGGAGTGGCCGGCCACGTTCGTGCCGTAAGCGCCGCGAGGATACGCCTCATCGCGCTCCAGGTCACTGCAATGGCTGTAACCGATGATCTCCTCGTCGATCTGCACGTAGCCGGGCTCGGGGAACATGTCCGAGTCTTCTATCTTCAGCTTCTTCTCGTCCGTGCCGGGGTATTCGTGCGTCAGGGTCGTGGTCGGCACGAAGTTCAGCACGAGGACGCGCGCAAGCTCGTAGTGGCCGGCGGCCAGGCCCACGTCGGCGACGTCGGCGCTCGGCGTCAGGTTGCGATACGGCCGCTTGATCTCCTCCACCACGTCGTGCGCGTGGTCATAGTCCTGGTAGCTGTACAATGTGCCCTGGGCAAGCATGTAGCCGCCGGACCACTGGAGGGGCGTGCTGTGCGGCGAGTGGAGCAACGGGTTGCTGGCCAGCTCGGTCCGCCTGACCAGAAGCATCCCGCCGCAGCAGGAGTCCCAGTCCCAGTCCTGGAGCACGGCCTCTTCGTCCCCTGCGGCCCAATCGTCCAGGTCGTCCTGGGCCACGTGCCCCGTCGGCAGTGCGGTGACGCGCAGCTCGTCCAACTCGCCCTCGAACAGCGCGCCGCCGCCGGAAGCCCCGCCGACGTAAACGCCGGGGAACGGACCGCTCGGCAGCACGCCCGCCAGGAGCGGCGCCGACGGCGAATCCCACACGTCGCCGTAGTTGAAGACCTTCCACCTGTCCTCGCAGACCAGCGCGTCCGGCATGCTCGTGCCCAGGGGCTTCTCCGGCGCCACCTGCGGGTCCAGGACCAGCCACTTGTAGTAGTCGGGGAAGGCCCCCCCGCCCAGGTCCTCGCCGGCGATCACCCGGTCCACCGTCACCGAAGCTCTCGGGAGCTCCTCCGCGTCGAACGCGCCGTTATCGGGGTCGCTCGTGTCTTCATGCGCCCAGAAACCGACCGTGTCGCCGTCGGCTGGCTCGTCGGCCGCCGGCGAGTCGGTCGCGCTGTGGCGGGCCGTCTGCACGATGGGGACGAGGAACGTCACGTACTCGCCCTCGGCGACGTCCCGCTCCAGCGCGCGGGCAAGGTGCATCTCGCCCGCCCCGGTCACGTTCTCGTACTCGTAAATGTCCTCGTCTTCGGTGCCACCGATGGCGACGATGCCTCGCTTCGGGACGTCGCCGGACGCCAGGTCCACCAGGCCGACGCGGTCCAGGCCCTCCGGCCAGATTTTGCCCGTCCCCGGCCCGGTGTCCACCGTGTAGCGGCGGTTCGGCACCTCGACGGCCACGTGCCAGAAGTAGGTCTCGGCGACCTCGTCAACGTCCGCCTCCGCGCTGCCGTTGGTGTGGATGTACTTCCAGTCCACGTCCGTGTCGTGGATACCGTCGATGAACATGGCGATCTCGTCCTTGAACGTCCCGACGGCCGCCACCGCCACGTGGTGCCAGACGTTCGCCTCGAACTCGAATTCGCGATTGGGGTCCCACGGGTCGGAGGACCGTGCCTCGACGTAGCCGCGATAGCCCTTGTCCGGATCGTACATCTGGTCGCTCATGCGCAGCACGATCTGGCCGTCCTGCAGATACACGGAGAACTGGTTGCGCAAGTCCTCGGTCGGGGGGAGGAAGCCGTCGCCGATCTCGAATAGAAGCTGAGGTTCGGTGACATTCTCGCCCGGCCTGATCCAGAACTCGACGGCGAGCGGCTGCATCGTCGCGTGGAAGTCGTCCGCTTCCACGTTGCGCGCCTCCGCGTCCTCGTGGTAGCCGGCGGCGTAACGCAGCGCCTTTGCCTTCAGGCCGTAGGCGGTCGTGTTGTCGGCCTCCGGGGTCACGCCGCCCTCTTCATCGGCCGCGCCCCTGGCGAAGTCCAGGTTGAAGTTCTCCAGCGACGAGCCGTGCAGGCCCAGCAGCATGGTCGTGAAGGAGTAAGCGCCGAAGTACCTCAACTCCCCGACGGCGGGCGCGACAGTGCCGATCCCAGGGCTCGTGTCCTTGTAGCGGTCGTCGGCGCCGACGTCCGGCAGGTTCACGTTCAGCGGGCCGGTGACGACGGATGTCCTGTCGACGCCGTCGTTCTCGGCGAACTCCTGCTGGCTCCGGTAGAGCCACCACATGTCCACCGGCAGGGCAACGCCGTAGAAGCGGGGCAGGCGCAGCCCGTCCGCGCGGGGCGACTGGGCCACGAGCGTCCCGCCGGCGTCGTCCACCGCAGCCAGGGCGGCGATGCCGACGAACGGCCCGCTGTTGAACCGCAGCGGGACCGTCGAAACCTGCGGCCAGAACGCCCACTGGTCCGGGTTGAAGTTGTTCCTCACCATGTCACGCTTGTCATCGGAGAAGATCAGTACCGCGGCCACCTGCGCGAGGAACGTGTCGAGTTCGCCGCGGTCATCGAACCAGTCCTCGTCGTTGCCGCCGAAGAAGTTGTACGGCCCGGGGGCCGTCTCGCCGGACAGGTGCGCCAGAAACGCCTCGGCGACGGCCTCCGCCTCGTCCACGTCTATCTCGTTCGTGCCGTCGCTCATGCCGCAGAGGACGGACTTCAGGATAATCGGGTCGGTGGCGGTGTTGACGTTGATGGCGTGGCGCTTCTCGGCCTGCACCTTGTCAGTGCCGGCCTCGTAGGGCAGGTCGGCCAGCTCCAGCGGAGTGAGGCTGTCCCAGGAGATGACGCAGCCGTCCAGGGGGGTGCCGTCGTCGTGAAGAACGCCATTCGTGTCGAACTCCCCTCGACCGACGCCCGTCAACTGCGGGGGGCTGGTCTCCGCGCCCGTGTAGCTTATCCACTCGGCAGGGTGCGTGCCGTCGTCCTCAATCAGTATGTAGCCCGGAGTCGAGTTGGAGTGCTGGCGGAACCCGGTCACGTCTGTCACCGGGATGATGGTCTGGGAGTCGTCGATCGCGCCGGCGAGGTTCGTGTCCCTGTTGATGGCCCGGATGCGCCGGTACTCGGGCGTGCCCGTCTCGTGGTGGAAGGCGACGACGGTGCCAACCACCATGTGCGCCAGGTCAGCAGTGCCCAGATTCGCCGCCAGAGGCCAGGTGTCTTGAGCGTCAACGCGCGAGTTGGTGATGTCGCCCTCCAGGTCGACCTTGTCGGCCCACAGAGCGCCGCGCGGGGGGGCCGAGTGCACGGTGACGTAGGGCCGGAGCAGGTCGAACTCAGCGGCGCTGAGCGATGCGTAGCCGCTCAACGCGATGTTTCTCACCATGCCCAGGTTCTGGAACGGCGTGTAGCTGCCCGCCGGGATTCCGTCGGACCACTCCGAGAAATGGGTCCGATAATACGAGATGGCCCCGGCGATGTCCTGCTGGCGCGGTGTGGGGGCGCTCGGGTCGTCGGATCCGCCGATGTTCAGGTAGCAGAGCAGGTTAAGGATGACCCGGTACGGCGCACTGTTGAGGTTGATCTTCGCCTGGGGGTCCTGGATGTCCAGGTGCCACAGATGGCCCTCGGGGAAGAAGGAGACGGGCTCGCCGGCCTCGGTGTGGTCGTAACCCGACGTCCCGAACAAGCCGCGCTGCGCCTGCGGCACGGTGAGGGTGCCGCCGAAGTCCATGTGCAGGACGACGTGCGTGTAGCCGACCCACTCGTCCCCGACCCGCAGGAAGCCGTCCACCGTGTCGGAATCGCCGTCGTTGGGGAAGCCGAGAGCGCGCTCGACGTCCAAGGTCGTGTCGGCGCCGCCGGGCGCGCCGAGCAGGTCCGTGGCCGTCCGCGTCCGCAGCGTCACCCGGTACTCCCACGGCGTGTCAACGTTCCACTGGTTGAACGGGAAGGGCGGCGTCGGCTCCTGCCGCTCGGCCGCGTCCAGTCCCCGGAAGAGCACGCCCCGCGCATGGGCCGTCGCGGCGGCCTCACCGTAGTGCGCCCGCGCCGTGTTCAGCGCCTTCGTGGCGGCGCTGTGCTGCATCCGCATGAACACGGCGAACGGCACCCCCAGAAGGAACATCGCCGTCAGGACGGCCATCGCTATGAGCAGGGCCACGCCCCTGCGCTTGCCCGAACCCGGCCCACTTGTGGTTCCGCAGGAACTCATGTCACTTGTCTCGTACGCTGTCATTACCATCTCCCTCTTGACTCTCCCCCGTTGGCAGGGGCGAAACCGGCCCGGCCGCGCCCGAGGGGCCTCCTCGACCCCACCGTCAGGCACCTGTGTGTTATTCCAACACAACCTGTTGCCAAACCTGTACTTCTATCAAATGCCGTACCGCCGGGACCGTCAATAAGCGCCCGACTCCGGCACCATCTCAACACCGATCACGTCCAACTCCGGGACCCGGGCCCACCCGTTCGCCTGCACTCCGGTGCCCGGGACGTACTCGAATCTGTAGGGATGCGTCTCACTCAGGTCGAAGTAGAACCTCACCTCCACGCCCTGCGCGCCGGCGACCGGCCGCCAGCGCGCGCTGCTCGGGTCGGCGCCGTCCTCGACCGAGTAAAGGTTCAGGAAGCCCGACTGGCCCGCGTCACACAGTGTGCCCCAGAGGCGGTCTTCAGAGTAGCCGTCGTAGTCGCCGGTGACGTCGTCGGGGTTCTCCGTCCAGGCCGTGTCGTCCAGCCGCAGCAGGACGGCGACCTTCTGGCCGCTCTCCAGGGGCTCTCTGAAGCGCCAGAACGCCCGGCGCAGCCATCCCTCGTACGGCACGCGGTACTCGACCCTGCACACGTCGCCGTCCAGGTCGGCGTATGCCGAGTGGCTCGCCCAGTCCGTGCCCGCCCGGTAGCGGTCCAGGTGCCGCACGGGCAGGTGGCGGACCAGCGCCCCGCTGCTGTGAGCCGCCTGCGCGGTGCCGTAAGCGGCGCGGGGGTAGCGTTCCTCGCGGGTCAGGTCATCGCCTGCAACGCCCTCGTAACAGATTATCTCGTTCCCGATCCGCACGTAGCCCGACTGCGGGAACTGGCCGGCGTCAACCAACTCGATTACTTCATCGTCCCCGCCCGGGTAGTCGTTCCTGAGCTTGCTCGTGGTGACGAAGTTCAGCGCGATCACGCGGGACAGCTCGTCGTGTGCCACCGCCAGCCCGACGTCGGCGCCCGCGTCCGGGGTCAGGTCGCGGTGGGGCCGCTTGATGCCATCGAGCTCACCCGTAGCATCGTCGTAAGACTGGTAGCTGTACAGGTGGCCCTCAGCGAGCAGGTAGCCCCCGCTCGGATAGAGGGTCCCCCCGTCGGGGTGCGCGAGGGCGCCGCCCGCCGCCCCGGTCCGCACGGCGCGCGTGACGCCGGCGTCGGCGACCCAATCCCAGTCCTGCAGGGCGACCTGTTCCTCGCCCTGGCTCCAGGCGTCCACCGAATCGTGCGGCACCTGTGCGGTGGGCAGCGCGGTGACGCGCAGTTTGTCCAGTTCGCCCTGGAACGCCACGCTCCCGATGTAAAGGCCGTCGAAGTCCCCGCTCGGCAGCACGCCCGACAGCAGGTCATCGCGCGGACTCCCTGCCGGATCCCAGACCTGATCGTAGTCGAAGACCTTCCACCTGCTCGGCTGCGGGGCCAACTGGTCCGGCAGGCCTGCCACCGGGGGATCGCCGGCCGTCGAAGGATCTATCACGAGCCAGCGATAGTAGTCCGGGAAGAACCCACTGGCGGGCTGCACCACGCGGCTGACCAGCACCGAGCCGGCCGGCGCAGCGTCCGCGTCAAAGGCATTGTTCCCGGCCGGCTCCGCGTGACCCCAGAAGCCAACCGTGCTCCCGTCCGCGGGCGAGGAGTAGCTGCCAGGCTTGTGCGAGGCCGGCTGGACGACGGGGATCAGGAACGTGACGCGCTCGCCCTCGTCCACGGTGCGGGTCAGCGTAGTCACGAGTTCCAGCAAGTCGGGAGTACCGAGATCGTCGTCGTACTCGTAGAGGTCGCTGTCCGCCGTGCTCCCAATGGCCACGAACCCCTGGTGCGGGATCATCAAAGGGTCAAGCCCCATCAGCCCGATGCGGTCCAGGCCGGCCGGCCAGGTGTTGCCCGCGCCGGGCCCGCTGCGGACGTCGTACCGCCTGTTCGCCGTGCGCGCCGCCACGGGCCAAAAGTAGCATTCCTCGATGGTCGTCTCGTCGTGCGTGGGGACGCCGTCGCTCAGGACGTAGTCCCACTCCATGTCCGTGTCGTAGATGCCGTCGATGAACATCGCGATCTCGTCCTTGAACGTGCCGACGGCCGCCACCGCCACGTGGTGCCAGACGCCGGCCTCGAACGGGAAGTCCGCTGAGCAGGTCGCCTCGACGTAACCGCGATAATCCGTGGAGGAATCGTACATCTGGTCGCTCACGCGCAGCACGATCCGCCCGTTGTGCAGATAGACCGTGAACTGGTTCGGAGCGTCCTCGATAGCGGGGAGCGCGCCGTCCCCGATCTCGAACAGGAGCTGCGGCGTGGGCGCGTCGTCCGCCGGCCTGACCCAGAACTCGACGGCGAGCGGCTGCATCGTCGCGTGGAAGCCGTCCGCCTCCACGTTGCGCGCCCCCGCGTCCTCGTGGTAGTCGGCCGCGTAACTGAGCGCCTGCGCCTTGACGCCGCACGCGGTCGTGTTCTCGGTGTCTGGAAGGAGCCCGGCGGTCTGCTCCGCGGCCGTGCCGTTGGTTCCGGCGTCCAGGTCAAAGTCCTCCAACTCCGCCGGAGGCACGACGTGGAGCCCGAGCAGCGCCGTCGTGAAGCAGGTGGCGTTGAGGCCGTCCAGCGCCGGCATGGCGTAACCGAGCGGATAGTCCGCCGCATCCTCGTAAGCCACGTACCAGTCGTCCGGGTCGGCCAGCAGCACGGCCTCGGGCAGGGAGTCGTTCAGCAAACCCGTCACGGCCTCACTGGCGGCGGTCTCGTCGTGGAACTCCCTCTGACTCCGAACGAGCCACCACAACTCGATGGGCAGCGCGGCGTCGTAAACCCTCGCCAGCCGCACGCCGTCCGCGCGCGGCGACAGGGCACTCACCGCCCCCCCCGGGTCGTCCACGCTGGCCCGCGCACCCACGAACACCAGTGAGCCGCTGCTGAAGCAGAGCGGCACGGTGGACGACTCCGGCCAGACCTCGGGCGTCTGGCAGTTGAAGTTGTCCCTCACCATGCCCTTCTCCTCCTCGGACAGCGTCAGCGCATCTCCGACGTGGTCCAGGAAGGCGTTCAGGTCCCCCCGGCCGCCGAACCACCCCTGGTTCCCGTCGAAAAAATCGTACGGCGGTCCCGCCGGACTGGCCTGCGCCGCATCGCCCTGAGACATGTGCGCCAGCAGGTTCAGCGCGAACGTCTCCGCTTCGCCCGCGTCTATCTCATTCGCGCCGTCGCTTATGCCGTAGAGAACGGACTGCAGGATGATCGGATCGCTGACGGTATTGACGTTAATGGGGTGAGGGCCGTGGACGTCAATGCTGTCCGGCTCCAGCGTGCCCAGGACGAAATCAGTCGGCACGGGCGCGCTCAGCACGATGACGTCCCCGTCCACGGGGGCCGAAGTCGGATGGTGGTCCGGGGACGTCCCGAACCGGCCACGATCTGTCGCAGGATCGTTTATGATCAGTTCGTCGGACCCCCCGGCGCCTGTCCCGCGGCTGATGCTGCTGTAGCGGATCCATTCGTCTTCGACCTTGACGTAACCCGGCGTGCCCACCCAGCCGGCCGCACTGTCAATGTTGATTATGTCATCCTTCGGGTTGCCGGGGGGGCTGCCCACGTCCCAGAGCGGGGTCCGCAGCTCCCCGCCCACGTTCCTGCTCAGCACAGTGCTGTAACTGACGTGTGTCCCGCCGACGTCGCTCCAGACGAAACGGATCAGGGCGCCCACGCTGACCCCGGAGGCGTCGTCCAGGTTGGCCACGTCCCGGGGGGTCTCGTCTCCGTCAGCATCGTTCGGGCTCTGCACCATGCTGCCTTCCAGGTCGCCCACGGGCATCCAACCGCTCATGCCGGCCGGATAGGTCGAGCTGACCGTCACGTAGGGCCGCAGGCGGTCCATCTCGGCGCCGTTGAGGGGCGCGAGCCCCTTGTCGGTCCAGAAGGACCCGACCGGGTCGCCCGGATTCGTTCGCGCGTTGGATATGGACCGGATCATGTCCACGCTCTGGAACGGCGTGTAGAGGGGCTTCGTCCCGCCCTGCCACCACCAGTTGTTCGTCTTGTAGGCCGCGATGGCCCCTGCGATGGCCTGCTGTCGGTCGTCCGGGAAACCTGGGTCGCCAGGGGCCGGGGGAGATCCCACTACGCCAATGCCCAGGTAGCCGAGCAGGTTGTAGATCACCTCGTAAGGCGCGCTGTTGACGTTTATCCTGGCCTGGGGGTCCTCGACGTCCAGGTGCCACTACTCCCCGTCCGGGAAGAAGGAGACCGCAGCGTCGGCCGAGTGGGCCTCGGCCT
>CAZQEQ010000100.1:0-10132 GCA_964592385.1 uncultured candidatus Brocadiaceae bacterium
CAGCCCCAGCGGGAAGTACCTGGCGTGCCACCGTCACCGGGCGAAGGACGAGCCTCCCATCGGGCCGGCGATCACGCTCACGGACAAAGACGGGCAGATACTGAAGACCATCACCATCGAGAAGGGGCAGGACCTCGGCGGGGTTGTCGGCTGGGTCGAAGAATAGACGCCCCCCTCACCCCGACCCTCTCCCTGAGGGAGAGGGGACCAAAGAGAGCCCCCGGGCGGTCTCACACGCCCCTCACCCCGACCCTCTCCCGGGGGGAGAGGGGGAGAAGGGGGCACCCCGCCAACGTCTATCCCCCCTCCCCCGGGGAGGGGGAGAAGGGGGAGGGCGGGGAATTGATCGGTCAGTAGGGGACAGGACGGACACACTTCCGGCGCGGAACGAGTACAATCGTTCCGCGCCGGAAGTATCAAGAACCAAGGATCAAGGACCAAAGAAGAAGACAGAAGCTTGCCCGCCGTACGGCGGGGCAGAAGTATGAAGTTTACGGAAACTGCGAACGACAAAACGGCAGGCCCGAGGCATGAGGCATGAGCATTGAGGGAAGGCACGGCAACGCAGGGTCATGCCTGCTCATTTGCCCGGTACCTCATGCTTCTTGCCTCCGTGCTCTTCGTGGTGATTCGTCGTGTTCCAGCCGTACGGCGGGCATGAGGATTGAGGGAAGGCACGGCAACGCGCGATCACACCTGCTTACTCGCCTGGCACCCATGCATCTTGTCTCCGTTCACTTCGTGCCCTTCGTGGCCTTCGTGGTGATTCGTCGTGCCGTTGTGGTTGCCCTGCCTGATCTGGGCGCTCGGGCGCGGCGTGGCGTGTCCGTTTTGTCCGGCGCACTTTTTTTCCTGACAAAACAAAACTGCTCTTTGACATAACGAGAAGGCTTCTGGCGGAATCAGGCTCGTTTGGCATGTCCGGCCGGACATTCCTCGCCAACACGTCCCGAAGCCGCCGCCGGCGCGATTCGGGACAGGCTCCGAGGACGAGAACGATTGGCGCGCCGGGTGGCGCGTGCCTTGCTTTGATCCTTGGTCCTTGATCCTTGATACTTCCGCCTTCGCGGCAGTTCAGGGCGTCCGGACGTCGCCGCCGATCTTGCGTCTCCATTCCTCGACGGCCTCGGCGGACGGCGTCTCGGCGTCGATTATCGCAAGGCCGTCCAGCCCGAAACGCTCCCGCTTCCCCAACCCGAGCCGGTGGTAGGGCAACAGGTCCACCCAGAGCAGGTTCTCCAGCCCACCGGCCACGCGCGCGATGCCGGCGAAGTGGTCGTCGCGGTCGTTCAGGCCCGGCACAATCGGGCATCGCAGGACGATGCGCGCCCCGGCGCGGTCGAGTTGGCGCAGGTTCTCCAGGATCAGCGCGTTGTCAACGCCCGTGCTGCGGCGGTGCCGCTCGGGGTCGGTCTCCTTGTAGTCGTAGAGGAAGACATCGACGTGGGGGGCCATGCGCTCCAGGTGCTCCCACCGGCAGTGGCCGCAGGTCTCGACGCAGCAGTGGAGCGCTTCCTCTTTGGCCGCGCGGAGCAGGGCGACGGCGAAGTCGGGCTGCATGGCCGGCTCGCCGCCGGAGAGCGTCATGCCGCCGCCGGATTCCTCGCAGAACGGCCTGTCGCGGACGACGACGGACAGGACGTCGGACGCGCTGACCTCGCGGCCGGCCAGTTCGAGCGCGCGGGGCGGACACGCCTCGACGCACGCGCCGCACGCGCGGCAGGCGTCGCGGTCGAGCAGGTGACGGCCGCCCTCGAACCGATGCACGCCGTGCTGACACGCCTCGACGCAGGCGCGGCAGCCGATGCAGAGGGTCTCGACGAACGACAGGCGCGGCTGGGGGCTGATGCCCTCCGGGTTGTGGCACCAGGCGCAGCGCAGCGGGCAGCCCTTGAAGAAGACGGTGGTGCGGATGCCCGGTCCGTCGTGGATCGAGAAGCGCTGGATGTCGAAGACGATGCCCGTTACGTCCGTGCTCTTAGCAGCCTGCACCGATCTATTCCCCCGTTGAACGCGGGCCTTGCGCAGTCATGTCCATTATGGCAGCGGGCGGCCCGCGATTCAAAGCCCCCGCCGGACGGGCGTTGCGGGCTGCCCGCTCAGAGGCCGCGGGCGCGGGTCCGCCGGTGGAACCACAGCGCGCCGAGCCAGAGCAGGGCGGCGAAGCCCGCCAGCGCGGCCACGTCCAGGCACACGGGGAAATAGCCCTCCTGCCCGTAGCCCCTGCGCAACAGGTCCACCGCGTAGGAAAGCGGCGAGACGGGCGCCAGCCCACGCGCCCACGCGGGCATCGACTCGAGCGGCGCGAAGACCCCACTGATGAAAAGCAACGGCAGCCGCACCAGGTTGGAGAGCATCATGATCTGCGACGGACTGCTGACCGGCGGCGCGGCCAGCAACACGCCGAGCGCGGAGAACGCCGCCGCCCCCAGCGTGATCCCCACGGCCACCAGCGGCCAGTGGACCAGGCGGGCGTCCGTGAGGACGCGCCCCAGCACGAGCGGCACCAGCGAGAAGCCTGCGCCGAAGAACAGCCCGCTCAGTATGTCTCCGCCGACCAGCGCCCCGAGCGAGACGGGGCAGCAGAGCAGCCTCTCATACGTCCTGGCGCGCCGCTCCCAGGGCGTCACCAGCGGCCCGACCGCAGAGGCCGTGAACCAGAGCGCCATGGCCAACATGCCGGGCACGATCTCCGCCGGCGTCAAGCCCATACGGCCGCGCCCCTGCGCGAAGGCCAGAAAGAAGAAGACGGGGAACAAGACGCCGAAGATCAGCACGGGCGGCCGCAGGTAATACAGCATGGCATTCTTCTTGACGACTACGAGGGCCGCACCGAACTGCTCGGCAAGGAGTGCCCTGTCATCCCGCCCGGCCATCGCTCTCCCCTTCGCCGGCGGTGTAGTAGAGGTACACGTCTTCCAGGCTCGGCCGGCGCGTGGATATCTCCTCGATCTGCAGGCCCTCCCGCTCGGCCAGCCGCACGACCGCCGCCGCGACTGCGCCGGGGCTCTCGGTGTAGAGGACAACGCTCTCGCCGGGCCGCGTGCACTCCGTAACGCCGGGCAGGCCGGCGAGGGCGGCGGGCCCCGGCGCATCCGGCTTGAAACGGACCTGCACCGAACGGCGGGCCTTGATGACGTTGCGCAGCTCGTCGGGCGTATCGACGGCGGCAATCCGCCCCCGGTGGATGATCGCCACGCGGTCGCAGATCTCCTCGGCCTCTTCCATGTTGTGGGTTGTCAGGAAGACGGTGAGGCCGTCGTCGTTCAGTTCGCGGACGATCTGGCGGATGAGCCGGGTGCTGGCCACGTCGAGCCCGGAGGTGGGCTCATCCAGGAAGAGCAGCGCCGGCTCGGCAACCAGGGCCGTGCAGAGCATCAGGCGCTGGCGCAGGCCCTTCGAGAGGGCGCGGGCCTTCTGCCGGCGGCGCTCGCCCAGGCCGAAGCGTTCCAGCAGTTCCGCCCCGCAGCGCTCGCGCTCCCGGCGCCGGACGCCGTGGAGCTGGGCCATCAGCATCACGTTTTGCCAGACCGACAGGTCGAGGTAAACGTTCGCCTCCTCGGGCACGACGCCGACGCGCCGGCGGGCGCGGACCGAATCGCGCGCCACGTCATGCCCGCGCACCACGGCACGTCCCTCGGTCGGCTCGATGATGCCGGTCAACATGCGAACGGTGGTGGTCTTGCCCGCGCCGTTCGGCCCGAGGAAACCGAAGACCTCGCCCCGCTCGACGGCGAAATCCACGCAGTCCACGGCAGCCAGGTCGCCGAACCGGCGGGTCAGCCCCTCTGCCAGGATCACTGTGTCCATGAGCAAGATGAAGCCGATAGGGGTTTGTTGTCCGTTGACAAGGGCGACGCGCAGGCAAGCCCGCGACCCGGCCGCCTCGTCATCCCGTGCGTCCCCCAGGCGTCTTGACGCACGGGTGCTTGCCGGCGTCCCCGTGGCACTTCCTGATCTGCTCGGGGGTGCAGTCCTCGGGCCTGGTCTTCAGCCGCTCCGGCTTCTGGCATCCGCACTTCTCACACACGGCCCTTCCTCCTCGCTTCCCTGGGGTATCGACAGAACGCCGTCCATGAGGCGGCGGCACTCGGCCAGCCTCCTCTCGTCCAGGCGGTAGTGCACGAAATTGGCGCGCTTCTCCCGCTCGACCAGCCCGGCATCGTGCAGGATGCGCAGGTGCTGGCTCACGGCGGCCGACGAGACGCCGAGCCGCGCTGCCAGCGCCCCGACGCAGAGCGTCCGCCCCTTGAGCAACTGGACGATGCGCACGCGCGCGGGCACGCCGAAGAGCTTGAAGAGCCCCGCCGTTTTCTCGGGATCACGCATGGCACCGCCACTTTAGTGCTTGCTTAAATACTAACACACTCCCCGCGCGCCGTCAAGCGCCTCGCCCCGATCCCGGCCTCGAGCCATCCTCGGCCCGCCCCGGTCGCCTCTCACTCTTGCCCTTGCTCGTGCGTCCCGCCCCGGGCCGTCCCCGGCGTCTCTTGCCGGAGATTCAGCGTTGACACGCGGCCCCGGGCCGCCAAACTGGTGTGAACGAGCCGGCTGTGCGCGGCGCCGGGGGGGCCGGCGCGGCGAAGACACTGTGCTTTTCGTCGACGGCGGACAATGGGACGCGTCCTGTTGGTGCTCATTTGGCTGGCGGTGGCGGTATTCGAGATCGCGGCGGGCTGGAGGGTCTTCGACAAGGCAGGACAGGCCGGCTGGGGCGTCCTGATCCCCATATACAACGCATACCTGCTGCTAAGGATCGCAGGCAGGCCCGGCTGGTGGCTCCTGCCCATGTTCATCCCTCTAGTCAACATGATCATCGGCATAATCGTCGCCCTCGATGTCGCCCGGAACTTCGGCAAGGGCGTGGGCTTCGCGATCGGCCTGATAGTGGTGCCGGCTGTCTTCTACCCGATCCTGGGGTTCGGCAGTGCCCGATACGTCAGCGCCGGGACGCAGGAGGCGGCGCCGGCGGCCGGGCCGCAGGCCGTGGAATAGCCGGGAGGCGACGTGCCGCTTAGGAGCCGATGGGCTGCGGCGTGGGGCGCGTCAGCCGTCCCACCGGAACGCCCTGAAGGCGTCGAGCATGGCGGTCGTCTTCGCCGCCGGGATGCGCAGGTCCGCCTGGTGGTAATAGGTGCCGATGAAGCCGCCCTCCGGGACGGAGAGCGCGCGGACCAGTCTCTCCACCTCGCGCGGTATCTCCGATAGCTCGATCTCGCGGATCCTGCTCTGAATGTCGATGCAGGAGGAGAACGCGACCTGCCCGCGCACAGCCGCCGCGCCCGGGCTGTCCATCCAGAGGGCAGGCTGCTTGTTGTCGATGATGTCCACCCCCGCGTCCACCAACTCGGGCAGGTACTGGCTCAGGTTGCCGCACGTGTGCATGTAAGCCTTCATGCCGCGCTCGTGGACCTGCGCGAACAGGTCGCGGTAGCGCGGCTTGAAGCGCTCCCGCCAGAGGTCCATCGAGAAGAGCGGGCCGCTCTGCGTGGCCTGGTCATCGTAGAAAATGACGGCGTCGCAGCCGAGGTCGGCGTAGCGCTCCGTCAGGCCGGACAGGAAGCGGAAGATCCCGTCGAGCAGGCGCTCGAGCCGTTCGGGAGCGACCACCAGGTCAGTCAGGTAGTCCTCGAAGCCCCGCAGGTCGGGCAGGAGGTGCATCGGCCCCCTTCCCAGCCCGCCGCAGACGAACTTGCCCTCCGCGCGCAGTCGGCGGATTGCCGCCGGCGCGGCGTCGAGGCGGCCCGCCGCCAGCGGGTCGGGGAACTCGTAGCGGTCCATCGCGTCCCAGTCGGCCAGGGGGTGGCCCGTGACCTGGCCCTGGTCGCCCTCGTCGGGGTGGAAGGAGTCCCAGGCGCACCCCCATTCGTCCGTCTTCGGCGCGGCCGGCGCGAAGTCCCGGGCGGGCCCGTATCCCACGTAGCCGATGTCCGCCGCGTCGCCCTTCGCGAGCGGGATCCGGCCGGGCTCCCGGAACTCCACGGCCCTCATGACCACGTCGCGCCCGTCCACCAATTCCCCCTCCCTGTCAGCGCGCATTCACCACCGGGGGATTCTACGGGCCGGACCGGCGCCGGTCAAAGCGCGAGCCCCGCCCTTGAGCGCGCCGAGGGCCGGCTGTAGACTACGCAGGCCTCTTCGCCCCTGACGGAGAACACGCGCCGTGAAGCGACTGCGATTCAAGCTGAGCAAGGGCCTGAGCAAGGCCGACCTGGAGGCCATCCACGGGCAGGTGCTCAAAGTGCTCGACGGGGTCGGGCTGGGGGTGACGCACGAGCGGTCACGCCGGGCGGCGGCCGCGCATCCGGGCGTACGGGAGGACGGGGCACGGGTTTACTTCGCGCCGGAACTCGTGGATGAGTTCGTGGAGCGGGCGCGGCGGGAGCATCCTGCCGAGCCGCTTCCCGACGAGGTGACCGTCAGCGGGCCGTGGAACTGCCTGAACATCGTGGACCCGGAGACCGACCGCATCCGGCCCTCGACACTGGCGGACGCGCGGGAGATGTACCGGCTGGTCCACGCGGCCGGGGCGGGGCACATCTGCCCGGTCTACCCCAACGACGTGCCGCCCCGGCTCCAGGTGCTCGCCCTGGAGAAGGCGGGCATCGAGCTGACCGCCGGGGACGGCTCGCACCTGGAGTTCGGCGAGCCGGAGATGCTCGAGTTCGCCATCCGCATGTATGCGGCGGCCGGCCGCCGGTATCACGCCGAGGTCCAGTTCCCCATCAGCCCGCTGAAGACGAATCCCGCCGGGCTCGAGACCATATGGCGGCTGAAGGAC
The DNA here is from genome assembly GCA_964592385.1 of uncultured candidatus Brocadiaceae bacterium. Lineage (GTDB taxonomy): Bacteria > Planctomycetota > Brocadiia > SM23-32 > SM23-32 > CAZQEQ01. Next base: position 6,782 of record CAZQEQ010000100.1, read on the forward strand.
CGTGACGACGTCGCCCTTACCGCCGCGGCCGCGCCGATCCCGCAGGCGGGCCTGACGGCGCCCCTCTTCCTGCCCGGCGCGCTGGTGCAGGCGGCGGCGGAGGCGCTCGGCTCTTACATCCTCATACGGCTCATCGCGGGCGACCGGGTCAGGTGCCTGCCCCAGTACCGGCTCGACCTGTTCGACCTGCGCACCACGGTGACGGTTTACGCCTCGCCGCTGCACATCCTGTATCAGCTCTGCCTGAAGGACGTTTACGAGTTCTACTACGGCGCGGCGAAGCCGGGGCACTTCCTGCAATCGCTCGCGAAGACCTGCGACGCACAGGCCGTGCTGGAGCGGACGTCGTACGTCCTCACGCTCGCGCTGGCCGGGTTCAGGCGGTTCTGCCTGGGGGCGGGGCAGCTCTCGATGGACGAGGTCTTCTCGCCCGCGATGTTCATCGTGGACGGCGAGATAGCGCGGTTCGTCACGCACGTCATCCGCGGCCTCGACTACGACGAGCGAGAGGACGCCTCCTACGAGGCCATCGCCCGGGGCGTGGCCGAGGGCGACTACCTGATGGCTGAGGCGACGCTGGCCAACATGCGGCAGGACTTCGAGAGCGACCTGTTCCCGCGGATGAGCCTGGACGCCTGGCGCGCGGCGAGCAGCCCGTCCTTCCGCGAGAAGGCCAGGGCGAAGGCGAAGGAGTTGATCGCGAGCCACGACTTCCGCCTGCCGCCCGACGTGCAGGCGGCGGTTGACGCCGTTTACAGCGAAGCCGTCGAGTTCGTCGGTTCCTCGCACACTTGAAGTGGAGTGACGATGAAAAGCGCGAAGTTCGTTCTCATTGGCGCCGGGAGCAGTTCCTTCACCACAGCCGTCCTGTGCGGCCTGCTGCGGTCGGACGAGTGGGCCGGCAGCACCGTGGCCCTCGTGGACATCGACCCGGAGACGCTCGAGATCATCGAGAAGCTGGCGCGCAAGATCGTGGCGCAGCAGGGCAATGCGCTCGAGATCGTGGCCAGCACCGAGCGGCGGGACGTGCTGGAGGGCGCGGACTACGTGACCACCACAATCAGCGTGGGCGGGGACGACGCCTGGCAGGCCGACCTGAACATACCGGCGGCACACGGCGTCGTGCAGTCCGTCGCGGACACCGTCGGCATCGGCGGCATGAGCCGCGCGTTCCGCCACGCGCCGGTCCTGGTGGACATCGCCGGCGACATGGAGGAGCTCTGCCCGGACGCCACGCTCTTCAACTACAGCAACCCCATGATGGTCAACACGCGCGCGGTCACGCGGGAGACCTCGATCCGCTGCGTGGGCCTCTGCATCGGGTGCGAGCTGCTGCGGCGCGACCTGTGCCGCATCATCAAGGCGGACCCGGCGGCGAGTTGGCTCTGGGCGGGCGGGATCAACCACTTCTCGTTCGGCTACCGGTTCCTGGTGGACGGCCGCGACGCCTACCCGCTGGTCCGGGCGCGGCTCGCGCAGGCCGCGGGCGAAGCCGCCGAGGGGCTGCGTGAGATGCTCGCGTTCTACCCCTCCGCCCGGGCCGAAGCGGATGCGCCCTACGAGGGGAGGAACCCGTTCTGCGCCGAGCTGCTCGAGGCGACCGGTTACTATCCCGGCCCGGGGGACAGCCACGTGGCCGAGTTCCTGCCGCACTTCATCCGCACCGAGGAGGACCGCCGGCGATACGGTCTCGACCTTTACGACATCGAGCGGAAGAGACAGCACACCGTCTCGTTCCTGGAGAAGTTCCGCAGCGCCGCGGAATCGAGCGACCCGGTGGACGTGGACGGCCTCATCGGCAGCACCACGGCCGAGGAGGCACAGGTGATCGAGATCATCCGGGCCGTGCGGAACGGCGGGCGGGAGATGTTCTTCGTGAACCTGCCCAACCGCGGCCAGATACCTAACCTGCCCGAGGACGCGGTCGTCGAGGGGCCTGCACTCACCACCCCCGAGGGCCTGGTGCCGCTGGTGCTGGGGGAACTGCCGGAGCCGATCCGGGGCTGGACCGACCGGTGGATTGACTGGGGCGAGCTGGCCATAGACGCCGCCCTGAGTGGGAATCGGGAAACTGCGGTGCAGTGCCTCGCCGCCGACCCGGGCTGCATCGGCCTGCCGGCGGCGCGGCGCATCCTGGACGAGCTCCTCGCGGCCAACGGCCGACACATGAAGTACTTCGCCCAAGGCTGACCTCCGCCCTGAATCATCCTCTTGACAGGGAGCGTGACGATGGAACTGCCCGACGCCTGGCCGGAGATCCGCATACACGTCTGCGAGGAAGACAGGATGCAGCCGGGCTACAGCCTGGTGAACTTCTCGAACCACCCGCTGCACGTCCCCCTGACGGCGGCGGTCATCGACGCCCGCGGCGAGACGAAGTGGTTCTACCAGCGGCGTCCGCAGCGGGAACATTGGGGCTGGCGGCAGGACGTGCCGGACCTGCGCGGCGACATTGACGTGCGCACCACGGGCAGGGGCGTCCTGTTCGGCGGGACGAACATCTCGGAGGGCCTGGCCCGCGTGATGGCATTCGAGGTGACCTGGGACGGCGAGATACTTTGGGAGAGCCCGACCATCAATCACCACCACGTCCACGTTACGCCCGAGGGGCGTTACATGTTCCTGACCAACGACGAGCGGCGCTTCGACAGCTACGACAGCAAGCTTACAGGCGACCAGATCGTCGAGTGGGACCCGGCCTCCAACAGCGTCGCGTGGAACTGGCACCTGTTCGACCACCACGAGCCGGAGTGCGGCCGCCGCGACTACAGCCACTCGAACACCATCGAGCCCGGCCCGCGCGACGGCACGTACTACGTCTCCTGCCGCAACATGAACTCCGTGCTCAAGGTGGACCGGGAGAGCGGCGACATCATCTGGCGCCTGGGCGAGAACGGCGACTTCGAGATGGACGGCGCGGACCGGTTCTACCATCAGCACTCGCCCGAACTCCAGCCGAACGGCAACCTGCTGATCTACGACAACGGGACGGGGCGCCCCGAGGAGCATGGTGGCCAGTACAGCCGCGCCGTAGAGCTGGAGCTGGACGAAAAGGCCATGACGGCGAGGGCCGTCTGGTCCTGGCGCCATGAGCCGGACCTCTACACGCCGATCTGGGGCGACGCGGACCGGCTGCCTAACGGCAACACGCTGATAGTCTTCGGCACGCGCACGCCGGGCGACACGACGCGCTACGTCGAGGTCACGCCGGAAGGGGAGACGATCTGGGAAGTCGAACTGCTGCCGAGCGGATGGGGCACGTACCGCGCCGAGCGCATCCTGCGGCACACGCCCATCTATTGACCTTTGCAGTCATCGGCTAATGGCCCCGAGACTCAATCCCGCGCGACG
>CAZQEQ010000101.1:0-10011 GCA_964592385.1 uncultured candidatus Brocadiaceae bacterium
GGCAGTCCAGTCGTCAGCGGCCGCCATGTCTTTGTCACCGCGGAGCCCGACAAACTGCACTGTGTGGACTTGACGGATGGCAAGATCCTCTGGACCCGGACCAACGGCTTTGATCAGCTGCCCGCCCGGCAGGCTGCCGGGGCCAGCAAGCAACCGGCCGACGACTGCGGTTATGCTACCCCCACACCGTATACCGACGGCCGTCATGTCTGGGTGGTCTACGGCACGGGCGTTGTTGCCTGCTACAACATGGAGGGGAAACGCCGCTGGATCCGCTACATCAATCATAAGCAGCTCAATGAATACGGCCGCAGCGCTTCGCCCGTCATGGCAGACGGCAAACTCATCGTCACCATCACCCATCTCATAGCTCTCGACCCTGAGACCGGTCGTACGCTCTGGGAACAGCCCAAGGCCAGGGAAGGCTACGGTGCGCCCGCCGTCACCCGCATCGGAACCCGTGATGTGGTGGTCACGCCTACCGGCTATCTGGTGGTTGCGGACGATGGGCGGGTTCTGTCAAGCAAACTGGGGACTGCCGCGAACGCCAGCCCTGTGATAAACGGCGGTGTGGTCTACTTCTGCGACAGCGAAACCTCGGCCTGGAAGTTGCCCCGCTCCCCCGAAGACAAGCCCGAAGAACTGTGGTTTGCCCAGATCCCGGGGGAGGTCTTTGCCTCCCCGGTCCTCCATGACGGCATTCTCTACTGCGTGGACAACGCTGGGTATTTTTACGCCATTAATGCCGCTGACGGTGAAGTCCTTTACGAAGAAGACCTCGTGGGCGGAGACATGTCCATGGATATGACCCCTTTCTATCCCAGCCTGGTCCTGGCCAATGACCGGCTTCTGGTTTCAAACTGTAGCGGCCAGACCGCCATCATCAAACCAGGCCCAGAATTCACCCTCCTCCGCATCAACGAACGCCGCCCCGGTTCCGGTTCCACCCCTGCCATTGACGCCATCGACCTCCTTATCCGCTCCGGTTCCCAGCTCTACGCGCCTGCCGAACCATAGGCCCCCGTCCCCGGCCGTTGCCCATGCAGTCCGGCGTCGAGTTCTGCATTCGTTTTGCCCACGCGGACAAGCAGGCCTCCGCGGAAGCCTGTGGACTGCAGAATTCCGGCGGCGTCTTCCGCCGGGCCCACCGTGGCCGGGACGCGCGGCCAGATCAGCGCCCGGAGCAGGGCCGCGGTCATGTGTCGGATGTTCACGGGGTTAAGCTCCCGTTCATCAGAATCAGGTTTTCCCAGATGGGTTGCTCTAGCAGCCCGTTGAAGAAGGAGGATTCCCCGGAGAGTGCCTGCGCGAGGGGCCGTGTCGGTGTAGCACAGGCGCCCTCGCCTGTGGCGTTCTCAGCCGGGGGCGGCTGAGCTACATTTTTCAACGGGCTGCTAGGCGGAAGGGCTTCGAATTCTGGCGCGCCTGCGAGTGCAGCCACGACTACAACGAATCGCCCTACCACGGAGCCGAGCCCGGGGAGCGCCGCTGGGAGGGATACGACGTGTTCGCCCAGACCGACTGCGCCATCGAACACATCAACGAGCACGCAGACGGGGACCGGCTCTTCGCGCTGTTCCTGGCATACGGCCCGCCTCACGATCCCTACGAGACGGCACCCGCCGAATTCCGCGCGCTATACGATCCCAAGGCTCTGAAGTTGCGGCCCAACGTCCCGCGGTCCGAAGAGGAGAGCATCCGGCCCAAACTGGCCGGTTATTACGCACACATCACGGCCATTAACGAGGCCATCGGGCGCGTCGTCGCTGCCACACAGGAAGCGGGGCTGTTCGAAGACACGATTTTGGTTTACACCTCTGACCACGGGAATATGCTGGGATCGCACGGGCGCTGGACGAAGGAGAAACCGTGGGATGAGTCGGTCCGGCTGCCCTGTGTGCTGAGCTGGCCCGTCGGACAGGCGCAGGGCGGCTTCCAGTGGTGCGACATCTTCAACTACCACATGTACCCGGGCAAGGGCTGGCCGGAAACGCAGGAGGAGCGCTACCGAAAGCGCTGGGAGGAGCTGAAGGCGCGCGGCCTCGCCCGGCCCATCTGGATGAGGAGTTCGGCCTTTACGCGGACGACGACCCGCCGTTCGAGCCGTTCCGCGTGGGCGACGACACGATGAACAGAACCCTCCGGCCGGACGAGCTGACGGCGGCAGGCGACCTGGTCCGGTTCGCCGCCATCCTGTGCTCTTCGGGCGTGCGCAAGATCTTCTACCACGCCGGGACGACGAGGGCATTCCACGAATCGAGCGCGGGGAACCTGTTCTACGAGCACGGCGGCGTGCCGCGGAAGCAGTACGCCGCGCAGGCGGCGCTCTCGCGGCTGCTCGTGGCGGACTTCGAGTTCGTGCGCAAGTGGACCGAGCCGGACTGGCTGCGGGCCTACGAGTTCCGCTCCGGCGGGCGGACGCTGGTCATCTGCTGGACGCGCAGGAGCGACGGACCGGTGCTGAAGCTGCCCGACGGCCTGGGCGCGCTCGACCTGATGGGCAACCCCCTGCGGGGGCGGGAAGTCACGGTGACCAACGTGCCGCTCTACCTGGTCGGCGGCTCCTCCTGAACGCCCTCCCCCTGGTCGGGGGGCGGCACAAGCGGCTCCAGCGCTGCGATGAGCGGCGCGACGTGGTGCTCCACGACGTCCCAGACCTTCTCCGGGATGATCCTGAAATACTCGTGGACTAACCTGTGGCGCATCCCAATGATCTGGGGCCACGGAATCTCGGGATGGGCCTCGCGAAACTCGGGCGAGACCTTCCTTGCCGCCTCACCTACGGCCTGAAGCCGTTGACAGGCGGCGAACGGAACGGTTAAATAGCGGCCGAGCGCGCCGGCAACTTCCACGGTGGGTAGAGGGATGCTGCGACTTCTGCGCAGAGCGCTTCGAGATTACCCCTTCGTGCGGCTGCTGCTGTTCATCCTCCTCATCTGGGTCCTCGGCGCGCTGGTCCTGCGCCTGGCCGAGGGACCCGCCAATCCGGAGTTCAACACCCTGTCCAAGGCCCTGTGGAACATCGCCGTCTACCTGTTCAGCGGACTGGACAGCGGCGTCCCGCAGACCGCCAGCGGCAGGATCGTCGTCACCATAGTGCTGGTATTGAGCCTTGGCGTGGTGGCCCTTTTCACGGGCGCCGTCGCCTCGTTCCTCGTTGAGTCCCGACTCGGAAAGGGGAAGAGAATGCCGGGCTACGACCTGAAGAACCACGTTGTCATCTGCAACTGGAACGATAAGGGGGTGCCCATCATACGGGAGCTGCACGCGCCGATCGTGCAGGAAAAGCGCCCCGTCGTCGTGGTCAGCAGAAGCGGCGAGGCGGCCGAGCTGCCCGAGCAGGACGACGCCGCCGAGTTCAAGGACGTCTACCTGGTCAAGGGCGACCCCGCCAGCGAGATCGTGCTCAAGCGCGCCAACGTCGCGAGCGCCTTCTCGGTGATCGTGCTGGCAGACCCAGCGGAACGCGACCTGGCCGACGCCAAGTCCATACTGATCGCCATGGCCATCCGCAGCATATGCACCGCTGCCGGCGCGGCCAAGACACACGTCTGCGTCGAGAACGTCTCGCCGGAGAACCTGGAGCACCTGCGGCGCGCCGGCGCGGACGAGGTCGTCTCCGCCTCGGACTTCGCGATGATGCTGCTCTCGCAGGCCGCGCTCTCGCACGGTCTCAGCGAGGTGTACCGCAACCTGCTGACGATCTCCTCGGAGTCCAACGAGGTCTATATCCTGCCCGTGCCGAAGGAGGCGGTCGGCAAGTCCTTCGCCGAGCTGGGCGCCCTGATGCTCGAGAACCGCGACCCGGACAACCCCGCCATCCTGATAGGCGCCGTGACGGCGGACGGCATGGTCGTCAACCCACGGCAGGGGCAGTTCACCCGCTTCTCCGAGGGGGACAAGGCCGTCGTGATCGCCTTCGAGCAGCCGATGTCGCTGCTGTGAGGGAGAGCTGTCTGGCACGCCTCACGGCGGGGCCTTGCCGGCAAACCTGAGCATGGCCTCGTCGAAGAGGTCCCACAGCGACCGGCAGCCGGGCCCCAGCCCGCCGAACCTCAGAGCCACACCGAACGAATGCCACTGGCCGTAGTAGCGCGGGCCGAGGGTCGGGCTGCGCGTGGTGAGCACGCGTGGATAGACGTTGATGTCGACGAACACGGGCATGCCGTCGCTGCGCCGCCTCAAGAAATCCGTGGCGAAGTACTGAATGTTCAGCGCCTCGGCTATCCGGCGCATACCCTCTTCCTCGGCCGGCTGGACCTGGAAGGTGCGGTCGTATGCCACATACGTGCGCGAGTAGGCGTTCCACTCGCTGCTGTAAACCACTGTTCCGGCCCCGACGAGGCCCGCCATGTAATAGCCCCGGTACCTCGCGTAGCGCCCCTGCGCGTCGCGTCCGTCGACGAATTCAAAGGCCCGGTAGCCCGGCCTCGGCCCGTCGTATTCCGTGAGTTCCTTCGGCGCCGAATGGGCGCCGATCTGTTTGTAAACGACCAGCGTCCGGCCTTTGTCCGCCTCGCCGAAATCCGTCCGCGGCACGGGCGCGCCGGCCTCCGTCAGTTTCCCGAAAACGCCCGTTTCGTGGTAGGAGTTGTAGAAGTCGGGATCGTTGATGACGCGCGCGTCCGGGCGGGCCCGCCCTATCTCTGCCCGCAGCCGCGCCTTCAGCTCATCGGAGAGCGGGTCCTGACAGTAAGTCCAGACGACGTCGGCCTCCTCGACCCCCTCGTTGAGCGAGGCCCGGCAGCACGCGCTCCTCTCGTTTATCGAGAAGGCGGTCATGCGGCCGAACGGACCGCTCCCGGGCGGTTCGAGGAGGCAGATGTGGACGGGCCGTTCCAGGCACCTGTGCCGGCTCGCCCGCCGCCAGGCCAGCGGGCCCCGTCCGTAACCGACGCGCGACGCATCGATCCCCAACGCGAACCACGCCCACTGCGGGACCTCCCTCACCGCGCAGCGGAGGCTGTCCACGGGGTCATGCAGCATGGCGAGCAGGGCGTCCTTTGGGTTCATGGTCCGGTTCCACGTTCCTTGTCTCAGGTAATCGGGTGCCCGAGCGGCCCGGGGATTGTAGCCGGCCGGGCTCATTCCATCAACGGTTTCCCGCGCCCGACCAGCGCCAGCATGGCCTGGTCAAAGCGCTCCCGGAACGGGGCGCCGGCCGGCTGCGTCCCACCGAACCGCTCGCGGCTGTCGAAGGCGTGCCACAGGCCGTAGTCCCTCGGCCGCCCCACGGGCTTGAAGATGGCGACGACGGACGGGTAGATGTTGATGTCCAGAAAGACGGGCGCGCCGTCCTCGCGGCGCCGCACGTGGTCCGCCGCAAAGAACTGGATGTCCAGCGTCTCGGCTATCAAACGGAGGCACCTCTCCTCCGCAGGGGTCAGCGTGAAGGAGTAATCGAAGCCCTGCGCGGTGCGCGAATAGATGTTCCACTCCCTGCCGAAGAACGCCACGGTCGGCCAGACGACCCCGGCGACGTAGTAGCTCCGGTACCGGCGGCAGCACCCGTCCACTTCCCGGCAGTCAACGAATTCGAATGCCCTGTGCCCGGGCCGGGGGCCGTCGTACGGTGCAAGCGCCTTTGAGGCCGTGTGGGCGCCCAGCTTCTTGTAAACCACCATGGTGCGCCCCACGTCGGCCTCCGTGAACTCCGTGCGCGGGACGGACACTCCTGCGCGCGCGAGCTCGCTGAACACCCCCGGCTCGTGGTAGCAGTTGTAGGAGTCCGGGTGGTTGATGACGCGGGCGCCCGGCCTCGCCCTGCGCAGCTCCGCCCGCAGCCTTCCTTTGAGTTCCTCCGAGAGCGGGTCCTGGCAATAGGTCCACACGACGTCGGCCCGTTCCAGGCCCTCGTTCACGGAGGCGCGGCAGCAGGAACTCCTCTCGTTGATCCAGAACGCCGTCACGCGCCCGAACACGCCCGCGCCAGGCGGCTGGAGCAGGCAGATGTGCACGGGGCGGTCCAGGCACCGGTGCCGCCTCTGCCGCCACCACGTCAACGGACCCCACCCGTAGCCCACGCGCGCCGGGTCAATCCCCCGCAGGAACCACGCCCATTGGGGGGCCTCCCGCCTGACGCAGCGAAACGCGCTCAGCGGGTCCCTCAACGCGCGCTTGATGAAGCCCGTCGGGTTCATAGCTCCGTTTCCAGTCCCAGACGCCCTCGCCGTCGGGGGCCAGACCCCAGACGGCCAGCAGACTATAGCGAAGTCAGGGACGCAAGACAACGCGATGCGGCCACGCGCATCGATCGCATTGACAGGGCCAGACGGCCCCGGTAGCATCGGGGTAGTGTCTGTGGCCACCCGTTGCTTTGCAGGGACCGTCGCAGTTGACCAGCGCCACGCAGGACATATCGTTCCCGTACCCGCTCGAGCCGTACCCCCCGCTCATCATCAACGCCGCGCTGACCGGCGTCATCCCGACCCGGGAGCACACGCCGCACGTTCCGCTGGAACCGGACGAGATCATCGCGGACGCCGTGCGCTGCTGCGATGCCGGCGCCGCCATCGTGCACGTCCATGCCCGCGACCGGGACGGACACCCCAGCTACCGGGCGGACATCTTCCGGGAGATCATCAGCGGCATCCGCACGGAGCGGCCCAACCTGATGATCTGCGCCACGACGAGCGGCCGGCGATACGGCGCCTTCGACCAACGCGCGGCCGTGCTCGACCTGGAGGGCGACGCGAAGCCTGACATGGCCAGCCTCACGACCGGCTCGCTGAACTTCCCCGACGGGCCGTCCGTGAACGCGCCCGAGATCATCGAGCGCCTCGCCGCCAGGATGCACGAACGGGGCATCAAGCCGGAACTCGAAGTGCTCGAGTTCGGCATGGTCAACACCGCGCAACTGCTCATCAAGAAGGGCCTGGTCTCGCCGCCCTACTACTTCAACATCCTTCTCGGCTCCATGCACACGACACCGGCGACCATGCTCAACCTGTCCGCCCTGGTCGAGTCCCTGCCCGTCAACTCCTGCTGGGCGGCGTGCGGCCTCGGCAAGTTCCAGCTCAAGATCAACGTCGCGGCCGTCGCCATGGGTGGCCACGTGCGCGTCGGCGTCGAGGACAACATCTACTACGACACCGCCCGCAAGCACCTCTCGACCAACGTCGAGCAGGTCAAGCGGATCGTTCGAATAGCCGGCGAACTGGAGCGCGAGATCGCCACGCCCGCGCAGACCAGGCAGATGCTCGGGCTCTAGAGGGAGCTGCAATGGCCGACATCCGCTTCGGGGACGCGCGCGAGCAGGACATGCCGGACATCATGGCGCTGCTCCGGCTCGCCAACATGCACTACATACCGTCCGAGGAGATGCCGGAGTTCGACTGGCGCTGCTGCTTCGTCGCGCGGGACGGCGGCCGCCTGGCCGGCATGGCCGGATACAAGATACTCTCCCCCACCGAGGGCAAGACAACGCTCATGGTCGTCCACCCCGACTACCGGCGGCACGGCATCGGGCGTCGCCTCCAGACCATGCGCTTGCGCGCGATGGCGCAGGCCGGCGTCAGGAAGGTCGTCACGAACTCTGACTTGCCCGCGACCATCGCCTGGTACAAGAAGCACTTCGGCTACCGGGAGGTCGGCACGCTCAAGAAGGTGCACGAGTTCGGCGACCCGGACATCGGCGAGTGGACGACGCTCGAACTCGACCTGGAGGGCTGGATACGGCGCCAGGGGGAAGCCGCCGAGCAGCCCTGACCCGCCCGTCATTCCTCGCCCGCGCGGCGCAGGCGCTGGCCGTCGCCCTTGCGGGTAACCTCGCCCAGCACCATCACCTGGTAGCAGGCCAGCGGCACCTCCATCAGGTCCCCCTCGGCCAGCAGGCCGTCCCAACTCCGCCCCGGGTGGCCGTAGAGACCCTCGCCGTACAGCGTGTTGGCACGCGCGTTGTCGACGTTGACCATACCGTAGCGCTGGAGGGCCCGGAAGACGACGCGGCTGCCCGGCGACAGATCGAACTCGTCCGGGTCCAGCGCGGGATCGATCCGCACGAGGGCGCCCTCCGGCAGTCCGTCCTCGCGGAAGCCATCCGTCCACGCAGCCGGGCTCGTGAACTGCTTGTAAGCGTTGCGCCAGGTCGCGTAGGCCAGCTTGTGCTCGATGGCGCCCTCCTCCACCTCCCGCTGCATGATCAGGCCGGCGATGGCCGGCACGCCGGCGGCGCGGCTCGGGCCGTGGAAGTGGATGCTGTCGCCGTCCTGCACCTCGAAGTCGCCCGTCCGCCACACGCCGCCGCCGTCCAGCGGATAGACCATGCCGGTGTAGGATTCCCACTCGCCGTCCGGCCGGCGCCGGCAGGCCCACGTGTCCCAGACCGTCCGTGACGACCAGTCCACAACGGCCAGATGCTGGTCGCCGGCCGGGTCGGAGACGGCGTGGTCGGGGATGGGCACGTCACTGCCGAAGCCCGGGCCATGGCTGAAGTACCTCTCCCGCTCCCCCCACCGGCGGCGCAGGGCTTCCGGATTCTCGGCCGGCCGCTGGTGCACGGTCCGGCGCGCCGTGCGCTCATCGGCCTCGTACACGGGGATGGTGTAGTCCTCCAGGTTGATCCAGAAGGGCCCGCCGTACTCGCCGGCCAGCAGCTCCAGGTAATGGTCGCTGCGCGGGTCGATCTGCGCGTCCGGCCCGATAGGCGTGTTCCAGAAGCTGTCATCCGCAAAGAAACGCTGCATTCCGTCCTCCCGTCGCGATTGGTCTCATCCGCCCGAGCCGAGCGGCTCAGTAGCTGACCAGGTAGTAAGGCGTCCGGTCCCGCTGTATGCAGCCCTGGACCCGTAGCTGGTGCAGCGCGACAGGCTAAACGATTCGGGGAGAGCCGTCCAGCGCCGGCGGCACGATGAAGTTTACCCGCCGTACGGCGGGTCAGAAGGATGAAGTTGCTCTGTAGAAGGCATGCGCTCCACGCCCTTTCCCCGGGTAGCGTCGGGCGTCTCGCCCGGCGTCTGGGCACCCGCGGTACCCCCGGCGAGGCTCGTCGACTCGCCGCACGGCGAGGGGAAACGGCAAGGGCGACAGCACTGACAGGCTGCCCTGTGCGGGGAGAGCTGGGGCAGGGGTAGCGCCGGCATCCTGCCGGCGTGGGCGTGGGCATCCTGCCCACGTCCGTAAGTACAGCTGCGGGCAGGATGCCCGCAGCTAAGCCGCCGGGACGGCGGCGCCACAAGCGCACCCGCAACTCGCGCGTCCCTCGAACCGCGCTCCGGAGGACTCGGGAGCGCTCAGCGCCTCTCTGCTGTTCGGCTATATTGGGGAGTATGGGTCTGTTTGCGTAACATGGTGCGCAGCACGGCCTTCTCCTCGGCGCGCGCGGCGACTATCGACGCGGCTTCTTGTCAAAGGCACGCATCGCTTTTTGCACGCGGTACAGCATGGTGAACATCGCGCCGCCCAATGAGCCGAAGATTCTCTTGGCGTTGCCGTACCGCACGAACTTGTACAAACTGAACTTGCGCTCATTCAGGATGTGCAGCATCTCATCCACAACGTACCCGGCCCATCCCTTTCCGTGGCAGGTCATGTCGATGAGTATGTTCATCTTGCCGCGAAAGGTCTTGCGGGTCAGCAGTTTCCGAAACTTGCTCATAGTGTCTTCCCGGTTGCCTTGCACTCAGTCAACCATACATGCTCCAGCAGCCTGGTCTCCTGTCCCTCTCCGGCTCAGTCCTTCTTGTCCTCCTCCACCTGCCGTGGGCGAAGCAGCAGAGCAATTCTCGCCACGGTCAGCAACAAAGTAGTACCAATCGCTCCTTGCCACAAGAGCCCTATTCCCAGGGCGATTACCCAAACGTTCGGCTCCGTCGTGTACCCAACCTTAACAGTCCCATATTCGGCCCAGAGCACTACTGAGCCAACGAAGCAAACGAACAGGTTAGGCTCTGTCTGAAAAAAGGATTCTGAGAATTCTCTGGATGATTGACGCTTTGACCATAGCCAGGAAATTGAGCGAGTTACTCTCGAAAGTTGTTGATGGCTGGAGTTGAGCGTATCCTTCGGGGATTC
>CAZQEQ010000102.1:0-9755 GCA_964592385.1 uncultured candidatus Brocadiaceae bacterium
CTCGTGCCCCCGCGCCATATCCCGCAACGTGCCCCGCGCAATCCCCAGCCGCCGGCAGAACGCCCGCTCACTCATCCACATCCTCTCCGCCGTCTCACTCACCGCTGCACCACCTCCCGAAACCGCTCCATCCACAGTGCCCGCGCCAGCCCCGCCTGCCACGTGATTAGCCCCGACTCATACGGCTCCAGCCCCCACGCCTCCGCCAGCACCGCCGCCTGCCGCGCCGAGCGGAACTCCCGCATCTCCGTCAGCAGCATCCGCCGGTCCACCACCTTCACCTCCTCCGGCACCGGCATCTCCAGCCCCACCACCCCCGCGATCACCCCCAGAATCCGCTCCTCCACCTCACACACCGCCGGCACCAGCGCCTTCAGCGGCCCCGAGATGTCCCCCACGTACGCCTCCGCCGCGTCGTGCATCAGGCCCCACCCCTCCATCCCCGTCGGACACCGCTGCGACACCTCCAAACAGTGCTGCGCCACCGAGTACATCTGTGGCCGGATATGCCCCACGAATCGGCACAGCCGCGCCAGCGCGTGCCCGATCTCCCCCACGTTCACCATCTCCGCCGTCGGCGACGCCAGCTCAAACCGCCGCCCCCCGATCGTCCAGATCCAACTCCCCGCCGCGACGGGTTCCTGTCCGTCCGTGTCTGTCCGTGTCCGTCCGTGTTCGTCCCTATCCATCACGCCCCAGCCTCCAAAAACATCCCCTCCAGCTCCCCCGTCGCCGCGCGCCACGACCGGCGCCCCCGGCTCCGCGCCACCACCTCTTCCCGCTCGTCACGCGCCTCCGCAATCCACGCCCCCAGATCCGCATCCCAGAAAGCGTCCCGCACCAGGTCCGCCCCCCGGGCCAGCGCCGACCTCAGCCGCCCCATCCAACCCGCCCGCTCATCCTCCCGCGCCTCCCGGATCCGCCGCTGCAGCCCCGCCCGCGCCCGGCGCGCCGACTCCGCCTCCACATCCAGCCCCCACCCCTGCAGAGCCAGCTCCGCCTTCTTCAGGTCCTGGAAAACCCCCAGCGCCTCGTCAACCTTCATCACACTCCACCTCCGCCATAATCTCCTTGATCTCCAGAAACGCCACCTGCCCCACCGACACCACCCCATCCGCGTCGCAGCACCGCCCCCACTCCAGCCGCCCCCCGTACCCGTCCGAAACCTCCCCGCCCAGGATCGCCCGCCGCACCGCCCCCGCCTGCGCCGCCGTGCAAACCGCCCAGTCCCCCAGCGAGTCCTCATTACAGATCTTCATCCCGTCCCTCCTCACACACCCCGTCCCTGCCTGCCCTGATCCCCGTCGAAGGGCCCGTCCGTGTCCGTCCGTGCCCGTCCGTGTCCGTCCGTGCCCGTCCGTGTCCGTCCGTGCCCGTCCGTGCCCGTCCGTGTCCGTCCGTGTCCGTCCGTGCCCGTCCGTGTCCGTCCGTGCCCGTCCGTGTCCGTCCGTGCCCGTCCGTGCCCGTCCGTGTCCGTCCGTGTGCGTCCGTGCCCGTCCGTGTCCGTCCGTGCCCGTCCGTGTCCAGGAGTAGGGCGCCCAGGCCGGCGAACACCGCCCCGGGGAGCACAGAGCGGCGGAGGGAAAACCCGGGCGCCCAGTTCATCGTCTCACTCTCCCTTTCCACGTCCCGCCAAAACGCGGAACGCCGCCGGAAGATTCTTCGCCGCCGCGCCCGCGTCCACCTCCGACGCCAGCGCGAACACGTTCGCGAACACCTCCACCGGAATCGACTTCTTACTCTCCGGGTCCAGGTACGCGTAAAGGCTTGACTTCCCGAGACCTACCTCCTCCGCCAGCTCCACCACGCTCCGCGTCGCCACGTGCTCCCGCCACTCCTGCGCAATGTGGACCAGAGCACAAAACAGCCGCTTCGCCGATTTTTCCGTCAACGCCATTCCACCCCTCCTCCCTCCGCGGAAACCGACACTCCCCGATCCTTCCGCGATTTGCAAAAACGCGGAACCCAGAACCAAAAAAACACTTGCCCGAAATGATGAAATCGGGTATCATGCCCTTGACGGTCAAACGAAAAACCCCCGGCCAGAGGAGATCCGGCCGGGGGCTTCGGGAACAGCGGCCCGGGGAAGTACGCCGCTGTCGGGAGGGTCGAAAGGCTCATACCGTCGCGCTCCCCTGCTGTTCCCACTTTCCGACCGAGGCGACCAATTCCAGGCGCCAACCACAGAGTTGGTCGCCACGGTCTATCTTCAGTATACCCCGAGGACCTCGGGGAAGTCAAGGCACTTTCCCAAAAATCCTCGGGCTCGGTGCCCCATGGATGCCCAGATTGTTCTCCGGCGGCTCATGGCCGCCTATGGTGTAGAGACCCAGGCCGCACTCGCCGCCGAGCTCGGCGTCTCCGAAAATCTTGTTCAGGGCTGGGGCAAAGGCCGATCACGCCCCACCCTCACCCACCTCCAGCGCGCCGCCGACGCCACCGGCCGCACCGTCGACTGGTTTCTCCGCGGCGTCCCCGCCGTCGACGCCGTCCCCATCAAGACCTACACCGCCGGCGGCGGAGACCACTGGGTCGTGGCCGACGAAGCCGAAGCCTGGGAGACCAAACTCCCCCCGGCCGAGAAGTTCATCGCCTTCCGGATCTCCGGCGACTCCATGGACCCCGTCGCCCGCGACGGCCAGACCATTTTCGCCCTCGCCGGCGTCCCCGTCCAAAGCGGCGATCTGGCCTACGTCGAGATGCAGGACGGCACGGCCACCTTCAAGCGCGTGATCTTCGACAAGTCCCGCGTCATCCTCCAACCCGTCAACCCCGCGTACCAGGCCGGCGTCAAGCTCCGGAGCGAGGTCCGGCGCATGCTCCCCATCTGGGGAGTCCGGTTCTAATGCCCCGCGCGCGGTGGACCCCGGACACCCCGCCCCCTGGCCCCGTCCCGCCGCCGCCCCGGACCGAACCGCCACACCGGCCCCGTCTGACAGAGTGCCCCGCCTGCGGCGCCCCCATCAGCCGCGAGGCCACCGACTGTCCCAGGTGCGGCCACCCGGGCCCGCGCCGATTCAGCGCGTGGAGTGTCACGGCCCAGGCCGTCGAGGCAACAGCGGGCTGCCTCTTCCTGGTCGGCGGCCTCATCGAAACCATCACCGGCAACAAGACAAACGGACTCCTCTCCCTCATCGCCTCGATCCTCCTCCTGGCCCTCGCCTGGGACAGACACTGACAACGGAACTGACAACAAAACCCCGTCCCTGCCGTCCAAACCGTCCAAACCGTCCACGCCAGCAAGCCGCCACAACCCCTATGAAGTCAATGAGATCCGCACAACCCCCCTCGCCGCCGCACCTTCCGTCACCCCCCAGAACCCTGACTCTGGATCAGGCGTTCCAGGTTCGAATCCTGGATCCTCAGCCAGACGTAAATGCCGGCCGTCTCGCGGGTTGCGCGGGGCGGCCGGCTTTGGTTTAATGGCGACTGACAACGAAACGCGACAACGAAACTCTGGTGGAGGGGATCACGTGGGACGGCCGAAAGTGGTGCATCACGTTCCGGGGAAACGGCGACGCGGGCGGATGTGGCAGATTTTCTGGAAGGGAGCCGGCGGGGTGTATGGGCTCTCGGTCGGATCGGTGACTGAGGAAGAGGCGGAATCGTACCGGCTCGAAATCGAGCTGGCGATCCGGACGGGGCGGTGGCCGGAGTGGGCTGCGGATCTGCCCGCGGTTCGACGGTACGTCCAGGAGCCGGGACGGGGGGAGGACCTGCTGGAGAGCTACCGCGCGTCAATCTCGGGGGAGCTCTCGACGACGTGGGCGGTGACGAGTCTGGGGGCGCTGCGGGAGCTGGCGACAGTCGCGGGGAAGGATTTCTCGGCGGTGACGGCGCGCGATGCCCAGGGGTACCTCGATCATGTGCTCCGGACTCCCGGCCCCTGGCTGCGACGGCGCGGGGCGCGGACGCGGTCGACGCGGAATCGAATGCTGGCGGCGTGCTCGCGGTTCTACCGATGGGCTGTGCGGGCCGGGTACGTCTCGGCGAATCCGTTCGCGGGGATTCCGAGACTGATGGAGCCGGAGGCTGGTGAAATCGCGTACCTGACCCGGGCGGAGCGGGACGCGTTGCTGGCGGCGGTCGAATCGGACCGGCGCGGGGTCGCGATCTGGCTGGCGTGCTATGCCGGACTCCGGCGGGGCGAGGTGTACCGTTGCCGCTGGCAGGATGTCTCATGGAGTCGCGGGGCGATCACGGTGCCGGCCGGGAAGACGGGGCGAGGCCGTCTGGTTCCGCTGGCTGCGGCGCTGGCGGAGAGGCTGCGCGCGGGACGGCGTCGACGCGGGGTGATCGTGCCCCGGCGTGCGGATGTCGCATGGGAGCGAGAGGCCCGCGTGTTACTCGCCGACATCGTGGATCGAAAGCCGCGGGCCGGGCGGCACGCTGTGGCGCGTGAACTGGTCCGTTGGAACGTCTTCCGTCACACGTTCGGGTCGCTCCTGGTGCAGGAGGGGGTCTCGGTGGACAAGGTTGCGGCGTGGCTGGGGAACACCGCCGCGATCTGTCGGCGGCACTACGCCCAAGTGGTGCCGCGGGACCGTCGGGACGCGGACGTGGACCGACTATAGGCAAACGCCCCCGCCACGAATGGCGAGGGCGTTGAGGGGGAGCAGTGACTGCGTTACTCTCCTGGCAGTTCGGGTCTCTCGTCCCGCGACAGCGCCGCCAGGTATTGCTCTGCTCGGTCGATGAGGGCGACCTCCGCGGCGAACGACAGGCGCTTGAGCCGCCGGATGAGCGCCGGCCCGTCGACCTGCCATTTCGCGTCGAGTCCGTCCAGCCGGACCGCGTCCGCGACGCCATGCCACACCATCGAGCACATCCCGGCCGGCTCGTGGATCGTGCCCATGAGCGCCTCACACACGAGCCCCCACTCGTCCTGGGAGAGCGTCGGCAGCTCCCGCCGGCAGATCTCCGCGTACCGCCCGAGCGAGCGATTCACCACCGCGCTCACGGCCCCGTCCCGCCCGCGCCCCGGAGGGCCGCCCCGGGCCCTCACCACATCCTCCGCCTCCGGCGTGCAGTACCAGCTCGTCGATTTCGCCATGGCCTACTCCTCCATTCCCGCGAAGGTCACGACATCCGTCGTCACCTCGGCGATGTTCCGATGGGCGCCGACAAGCACGCCCTGCGCAGACTGCAAATCAGACAGCTCGTCCTCCGTCAGACGGAAAGGCCGCGTTCTGTTGACTGCATCCACGATGTGCCCGCAAACCGCCACGATCGCGTCCAGCGTCGCCACGCAGTCACGATGGAATGCCTCAGCATGCTGCTGTGCCAGATCCTTCATCACTCACACCTCCTCTCATATCGGGTCCGACATCGCCGCGCCGCGCGCGGCCAGGTCCATCAACTCCCGCTCCTCGGCCGCGGCCCGGACGTACTCCCGGAAGATCCGCCGCGCGTGGCTTCGCGAGTACGGCCGGCTCACGTAGTCCACGCCGGCGGCGCAGATTCTCGCACACCACGAGCCCGCGTCCGGCGCGTCCCCGGGCATGGCGTCGTAGACCTGCCCCCGGTCGCGGTTGATCCGCGTACACGTCCAGCCCTGCGGGCAGCGCCACAGTGCCACCCCGTCCTGCTCCTTCACGATCATCCATGCCCGCACCATCTGTCAGTCCTCCTCTGCTCTCAATGCCAGGTCAACGGCCGGATCATCGAATGCGATCTCCACGGGATGCAACACGGCACGCCCGTATCCCGTGGTCACGTCGTAGTCCTCCAGGCCCATGTCAGTCGGCGTACTCGATTCCATCGAGGACTCGTATTCGTCCTCCGACAACACAACGATTCCCGCATCATCGGGCTCGACGTCTGTCCTCACGACAATCCCTGTACGTCCGGCGTACACACCATCCTCTGCACCACGATAAATAAGGTAACGTCCCATCGTCCCGCCCTCCTTCATCTCAGTTCCACTCATCTCCGGCCTCCTCACTGTTCACTCGTTATTATAGCACATCCCGAGCACTTGTCAAGTACAAAATCGCATTTTTTCTCGTTTGGGGAGGGCCGGCGATGGGTACACGATCGGGCGTTTGGCGGCGGTACTGGGACCGCGGGTGGTGGGTGCTGGTGATCCTGGGCGCGGGCATCAATGTGGTGGTGATCGTGCTGGGGTTTGCGTGGGCGTTCCGCCCGCCGCGGATGGCAATCCCAACTGATGCGCGGTACGTAGCGGCGGAGGGGCGGCGGGTGTATCACCTACCGGAGTGCAGCCACGCCCGGAAGATCTCTCTTGGTGGGAGGGTGTGGCTGCGGAGTCATGCGGAAGCGAGACTGCTCGGGCTCAGGCCGTGCCACTGGTGCCGGCCGGATCTGCGGGATCCGGACCCGCCATCCGAGCGATCACGATTCCCATGGTCCGGGGATCGCGGGCCCGAATCGTCGTCCAGCAGGTAACGGGCGGGTCGTGGGTGCGTATCCAGTGGATAGCACGACCCACGCCGTAGTCCGGCCGGAGGGCGTCGTGGAAGATGACGATCCCTCCGGGCCGGACGAGGGTGGAGTACATGCTCCAGTCGTCCAGTACGGGCTGCAGCCGATGATCCGCGTCGATGTGGAGCACGTCCACGGGCTGGCCGGCGAAGGCGGCGCGGGCCGCGGCGAGGACGCAGGCGTCGCGCGTGTACCCCTGAATCCAATGGACCACGTAGCCCTCGGAATAGAGCTCGCGGATGGCCCGTTCGCGCTCGGGGTAGGCGGTGGCATCGACCATGATGAACCGGGCCCCGGGACTGCACACCGGGGCCACGGCGTAGCACCACCCTCCCCGAGCCGCTCCGAGCTCGAGGACGTTAGCCGGGACCAGGTCGGCGAGGTGCATCCGCACGGCGCGGAGCTCCTCCGTGATCTGGATCGGCGCGACGCCCAGGTCGTCGGCTTGGTCCAGGCGGTCCTGCAGGTCGTCAGACACTGTATCCGGCCGCCTTCTTGGCCTTGGTGAGTTCGGCGCCGGCGGATGATTTCTTGGCGACGCGGGCCTCGACCTCGTGCTTGGTCACATCGCCGCACTCCTCCACAGCCGAGGCCACGGCACTGAGGGCCTGCTTGAGGCTCTTGCCCCGGGCGAGGGCGTAGAGGACGTACACGACGAAGGCCATGGCCAGGGCAACAGGAATTAGCAGCACCCAGGGGTAGGCGTCCATGAGCCGGACGGCGGCGATGAGGGCGATGCCGGCGCCGGCGATGGTGAATCCGGCGCCCCAGCCGATCCATCGGCCGAGGCCGAGGCCGGCGAGGACCGCCAGTCCTCCGAAGATGTAGAGGGGGACCATGGACGAGAGCCGGCCCAGACCCTTGAACTTCATGCCTGCGGTGTTTGCGCCGTCCGGGCTGGCGGAGACGGCGCCGGTGCGTATGGATTTGATCGCGTCGCCCGTGACACTGGGGCCGACGGCGGAGACCTCCCAGAGCGTGCGGCGGCCGTCGGATTCGACGCGGTAGCGGCTCTGGGGGGCGGTCATCTTCTGCGTCTCGGTGCAGCCGAGGCACACGACGAGGGCGATCATCAGGACGGCGAGTGTTGCCCGGATCATGGCGAGTCTCCTAAACGGGTTTGCGGGCGATTCCCCAGCAGTCGTGCCGGCGGATGTAGGTCTTGACAGGGGCGAGGCCGGCGCTCTCGAACAGCGCCCAAAGTCCGTCGGGCAGGATGCGCCAGCAGTCCACGGGGTAGCGGTAGACGGGCCAGCGCCACGGGGCGGTGACGATGCACCAGCCGCCGGGCCGGAGCATGCGGGCGGCCTCGGCCATCCACAGCCATGGGTGCTCAACGTGCTCCAGGCACTGGCCGGAGATGACGAGGTCGTACTGTGCCGAGAGGATCTGTATCCGATAGGGGGCGGGTTGGACCATGTCCACGTTTGGGCCGGGGACAATGTCGGAGCCCATGTACAGCCAGGCCGGCGGCATGATCTCACGGTAAGTCGGCTGGCCGCGGACGCACCGGCTCCCGATATCAAGGACCCAGAGGTGCTCCTCGAATCGGTCGCCGAGGTAGCGGACCAGGGCGCGGCGCATCTCATTGAATGAGGAGTCGTGCATCACACGCTCTCCCTCGCCGTGAGGTGATGGCGGACGCGGAGATCCCAGTCGATCAGTATCCGCCCGCCGGCGAGCTGGAGGTCCTGACAGATGGCGAAGTCGCAGCCCCACTCGTCTGCGGCCGCGTTGCGCGGTCCGGGGCGCGGCTCGGTGGCGAGGAGCGCCTCCGCGTCGAAGAGCGTGCAGCCGGTGTGGCAGGCGCCGACCTGCTGGAGCCCGACTTGGCTGAGCCCCAAGCTCTTCGGCATCCGTCGCCACGGGTCGAGGCTCTTGAGCTGGTACGCCAGCTCGTGACGATCCTCCCGGCGCGACCTGCAGGCCGCGGCGACGGCCTTGACCGTGGCGTTGAGACCTAGCCAGTCGAGGAGCCGCGCGTATGTGTCGGGCGGGACGCCGATGTCGGATTCGAGGGAGAGGACGGCCTCCGCGTGAAAGTGCGGCCGGGCGAGCTTCCAGAGTTCCGCGCAGCGGATCGAGACGGCCGGGTTTTTGTGCTCGGCCAGGGGCGGTTTCCGGAGTGTGAGGAACTGCGACCCGAGGGCATGGTGGGCGACGCACACGCGCTCGAACGCGTGTCGGAGCAGCTTGGTCGTTTCGGGCTCGCTCGTGTTGTCCACCACGACAAACTGGGCGCCCGTTGGAATACGGGCGGCGGTGACGCTCTGCTCCCAGAGGTCCACGGACCAGGGCCGGCCGGGACCGAACGGGGTGTAGACGCACACGGGCGCCAGAGGGGGGCGGTTGGGCCAGAGGATTCCGATGCCCGTGGGCTTCTGCTGCGGCCCGAGAGAATCGGTGACGATCTCCTGATACCGGCCGGCGCGGCGGATCTCCGGCCAGGCGTCTTTGACTCCGACGTGAGGGGTCCGGATGTCGTGGAAGGCGACCAGCGCGTCCGCGGAGAGGTGGGGCCGGTACGCGGCCCAGTCGGCGCGGACGGAGGAGACGCGGTGATCGGCGTCGACGTGCAGGAAATCAATGGGGCCGTCGGCCAGGTCGCGGACGTGGGCCACGACGGCGGGATCGTGACAGTCGCCGCGAACCCAGTGGGCGTCGTACCCGTCGCGGCGGAGCCGTGCGATGATCTTGCGGAGCCGGACCCGGCGGTGCTGGTACAGGCCGAGGTCGACGGCGATGACCTTGGCGGCGCGTTCGCACGCGCCGGCGAGCATGTAGAGCGCGCCGCCGGAGTGACTGCCCAACTCGACGAAGACCTTGGGCCGCTGTTTTGCCACGGCGTGCCAAAGCCGCCGCACTTCGTCTTGGTGTTGCACGACGGGGGCGCCGAGCCGGTTGGCCTCCAGCCAGCGCACGTCCGCCGGGTTGTGTGCGTCTCCCTCGCGGGCTGCGACGGGCACCCAGCCGCGCGCGCGGAACTTCCGGACGGTGCGGCGCTTCTTCCGCATGCGGCCGGGCTGGGCCGAGAGAGCGGCCGAGGAGTGCTCCGGGTGTTCGACCCAGGCGCGGCCGTCGGTCGGGACGACGAAGGTCTCGACGCCGGCGATACCGGCGGCCACGGCCGCGGTGAGGTCGTCGCCGCTGGTGGAGCCGACGGCGCCGCGCATCAGGTCCCAGAGGTCCCGGCGGGCGAAGA
Source organism: uncultured candidatus Brocadiaceae bacterium (assembly GCA_964592385.1). Classification (GTDB taxonomy): domain Bacteria; phylum Planctomycetota; class Brocadiia; order SM23-32; family SM23-32; genus CAZQEQ01. The sequence goes on from CAZQEQ010000102.1 coordinate 9,647, forward strand.
GGTCGCGCGCCACGTCGCGCGGCAGGAGCTGGCCCTTGGGCCAGACCATGTCCGCCTGGGTGTCCGTGCGGACCTTGCTCGAATCCAGGATCGTTCGCTTGCCGTAGTT
>CAZQEQ010000103.1:0-9751 GCA_964592385.1 uncultured candidatus Brocadiaceae bacterium
CTCGCCGGCGTGCCCGAACGGGGTGTGCCCCAGGTCGTGCGCCAGGGCGACCGCCTCGGTCAGGTCCTCGTTCAGGCCGAGGGCGCGGGAGATCGTCCGGCTGATCTGGGTGACCTCGATGGTATGGGTCAGGCGGGTGCGGTAGTGGTCCCCCTCGTGGTTCAGGAAGACCTGTGTCTTGTACTCCAGCCGGCGGAATGCCTTGCAGTGGATGACACGGTCGCGGTCCCGCTGGAAGCAGGTCCGATACTCGGCCTCGGGCTCTTCATGGAGGCGGCCCTTCGACTCCGCGCTCCTTGTGGCGTACGGAGCCAGGACGGCAGTCTCGCGCTGCTCGAGTTCCTCCCTGCGCACTTCTGACCACTCCCCCTGAAGGACTCACTCGTTCTCAGGTTCGCGCAACAACTCCCAGAGTTCCTCCAGCGACTGCGGGATGACCTTCGTTTCCGCCAGGACGGGCATGAAGTTCGTGTCGCCGTCCCAGCGCGGGACGATGTGCCAGTGAAGGTGGCCGGGCAGGCCGGCGCCCGCGGCAGCCCCCAGGTTGAGGCCGACGTTGAACCCCGACGGGTTCATCACGGCCCGCAGTCGCTGCTCGGCGCGGCGGACCATTCTCAGCTGCTCGAGCAGCTCCGCGTCCGACAGCTCGGACAACTGCCCCTTGTGCTCGACGGGGGCCACCATCAGGTGCCCGTTGTTGTACGGCCAGCGGTTCAGCACGCAGAAGCAGTCGTCCGACCGCCACAGCACGAGCATCTCCCTGTCCGCGTCGGCCCGGGCCGCCCGGCAGAGGAAGCAGCCGCCCTCGTCCTTCTTGGGCTCGGCGACGTAGTCCATGCGCCAGGGCGCCCAGAGCCGATCCATTCTTCCCGTGCCTCGCGTGACAAAGCCGGAGAGGCGGCGAGTCGTAACGGCGTTCCTCAGAACTGCCGCCGGCAAGCGGTTGTCGGGAGGGGCGGTAAGCCGAGTTCTGTCGTCCGCCTTTCGGCGGAGTGCAGCCATTTCTCTCGGGACGCCGTCGCCGGCGTCCTCAAGCGGCCAACCCGGGAGTACGAGCGAGGCGGGCCGCCTCATCCTCCCCTATTCGGCCTTGCTCCCGGCGGGGTTTGCCCTGCCCCGGCCGTCACCGGCCGGGCGGTGGACTCTTACATTAAGCCCTCTCGGGCTCCACCATTTCACCCTTACCTCTGGCCCGGAGGCCAGCGGCGGTATAGTTTCTGTGGCACTTTCCCTGGGATTGCTCCCGGTGGGCGTTACCCACCGCCGTGCCCTGCGGAGCTCGGACTTTCCTCCTCTGCCGCTTATCCCCTTTTGAGGGGGGGCAGGGCGACTGCCTCGCCCTCCCGCAACCGCGCGTATTGTAACAGATTCGCCCTGCCTGTCCACCCGGCGGGCGGCGATTACCGTTGAGTTTCAGGGCCGTCGCAGATAGAATCGGGGGCGTATTGGCGTGCGCTCCTACCAGCGTCTTCGGGGTGTCTCGTGATTCTCACGAAGGTCGACCGTTATATCACCTGGTCTTTCCTTTCGCGCCTTTTCGGGTGCCTCCTGCTCCTTGGTTTCCTGTACGTTACGTTCGACTTTCTCAAGCGGTGGGACGACATCGAGGAGGGCCAGGTGGCGGAGTCGCTCCTCGCCCTGGCGAGTTACTACGGCTACCTCGTGCCGGTCTTCCTTGCGGACATCATGCCCGCCATAGTCCTCGTCGCGGCTGGCATGACGCTGGTCAACATGGTCAGGAGACACGAGATGCTCATCCTAAAGGCCTCCGGCGTAAGTGTCTATAGGATACTTGCGCCGATCTTCTTCTGGGTGCTCCTGCTCAACCTGGCCGTCTTCGGCTTCCGCGAGATGATCGGCCCGAAGTTCGCGAGGCGACAGCAGGTCCTCGACCACGTCCTGGACAGCGACGTGGCCAAGAGGCTGGTGCTGCGGGATGCACGCTTCGACCGCAGGATGTTCGTCGAGCGGTTCGACTTCGCCCGGCAGACCATGCAGAATCTGTGCGTCATGCGGTTCTCGTCCGGCCCGAGGCCCGTCTTGAGGGAGGTGACGCTCGCAGATTCGGCCACCTGGGGCACGGACGGGGGACTGAAGCTGGAGAACGCCGTGGTGCGCGATTTCGACGAGGCGGGCGTCCCGCTTTCCCCACTGCGATCCTTCCCCACCCTGAACGTGCAGACGGACCTGACGCCTTTCGACTTCGCGCAGGCCAGTGACAAGGGCAGTGAAGCCGGCGCGCTCGTTCGCACCTTGCCGGAACTCGGCCAGTTGGCGCGCGAGCAGCCGGGCATCCCGCACTTCCGCGTCCTGCTGCACAGTCGGCTGGCCTCGTTCTTCAGCCCGTTCATTCTGCTGCTGGTCGGCATCCCGTGCCTGATCGGGTTCGAGCACTCGGTCAACAGCCGGTTCCTGAGCGTTATCATCGGCATCGTCGTGGCGGCCGGCTTCTACGTGCTCACGTTCATCTTCACCAGTATGGGGGAGACGCTCACGGTCCCCGCCGTCCTGGCCGGCTGGCTGCCCAGCATAGTGGCGGGCTCCGCCGGCCTGTGGTTGTTCCAGGCGATGCTGACGTGAGCCCTTTCGTTTGACTCGCCCCGCCGGGCAGAGTATCTTCTTGCGCGCTGCATCCGCTTTAGAGGGGCTTTTGACCATGACGCAATCCGTAAGGACGGCCATAATCGGCACGGGCGGCATCGCCGGCATGCACGCCGGCCGCCTGCTGGAGATGCCCGAGTCGGAGATCACCGCCCTGGTGGACACCGACCCGGCCAGGCTGGAGGCCTTCAAGGCCAGGCTGCCCGCCCTGGCCGCCTGCCCGACGTACCCCGACCACAACGAGATGCTCGAACGCGAGGAGCTGGACGCCGCCATCATCTGTTCGCCCCACTACGTTCACTGCCAGCAGATAGTCGATTGCCTGCAGACGGGACTGCACGTCCTGGTAGAGAAACCGATGGTCTGCACCATTGCGGACGCGCATAAGGTGATGGCGCAGGAGAAGGAATCCGGCAAGCTGCTGGCCGTGGCCTACCAGCGGCACAGCCAGGCCGAGTTCCAGTTCATGCGCAAGCACATCCAGGGCGGCGAGGCCGGCCCCGTGCAGTTCGTCGTCGCATTCCAGGGCCAGAACTGGCTGAGAGGGACGCGCGGCAGCTGGCGCCAGGTGCCCGAGCTGTCCTGCGGCGGGCAGCTCAACGACTCCGGCAGTCACCTGATCGACATCCTCCTGTGGGTGACCGGCCTCCAGGCAAAACGCGTGTCGGCCTCAATCGAGAACTTCGACGCCGCCGTGGACATCAACAGCGCGCTGACCATCGAGTTCACCAGCGGGGCGGTCGCGAACATGTCCATCGTCGGCAACTGCCCCATCTGGTGGGAAGACATCACCATCGTGTGCGAGCGCTGGTCTTTCTTCATGCGCCAGGGGGAATTGACGTACAGCACGGGGGACGACGGCGAGCTGCTCAAGCTCGTGAATGCCCGCTATGGGGGCGGGTCCCCCGACAGCAACTTCATGAACGCAGTACTCGGACGCGAGGAGGCACTGGCTCCCAGCGTGTGCGGCCTTCGGACGATAGAGCTTACAGAAGCGGCCTGGAAGTCGGCCGAGTCCGGAGAGCCCGTCAGCCTGTGAGGGGGGCGCCAGTCGCGCCGGTTACTGCTCCGCGAGGAGGTGTACGCCTATGCTCGGGAACACTTTCGGCAGAATGTTCCGCGTGACGGCCTGTGGCGAGTCATACGGGGGGGGCCTCGGCATAATCATCGACGGCATGCCCGCCGGAATGAGGATCACCAAGGAAGACATCCAGCCCGACCTGGACCGGCGCCGGCCGGGCCGCAGCGCGGTGGACTCGCCCAGACAGGAAAAGGACCAGGTGGAGATCTTCGCCGGCATGGGCCAGGACGGCTGCACGACCGGCGCCCCGCTCGGGCTGATCATCTACAACGTTGACACGCTGCCCAAGCACGTCCAGGAGTACCGCGGCTATCGCTGGGTGATGCGGCCCGGGCACGCCGAGTTCCCGTACTACGTCCGGTACGGCGAGTACGCCGATTGGTGCGGCGCAGGGCGCGCCTCGGGGCGCGAGACGGCCTGCCGCGTCGCCGCCGGCGCAGTCGCCAAGAAGATCCTCGCCCGCGAGGACATCGAGGTGCTCGGCTACGTAAAGCAGATATACAACGTGTCCTGCCCCGACATGACGTTCGAGGAGATCAAGCAGGGCCTTCAGGAGAACCCCAACCCGCTCACCTGCCCGCACAAGGAAACCGCCGAGAAGATGATGGCCTGCACCCTGCAGGCCAAGGAGGACGGCGACACGGTCGGCGGGATCATCGAGTTCATCGCACGCGGCGTTCCGCCCGGCCTGGGCGAGCCGGTGTTCGACAAGATGGAGGCCACCATGAGCCTCGGGCTCATGTCCATCCCGGCCATCAAGGGCGTCGAGTTCGGCGCCGGCTTCGGGCTTGTCACCATGAAGGGCAGCGAAGCGAACGACCTGATGTACTACGATGACGACGGGGTCGTCCGATTCCGCACGAACTACGGCGGCGGCTTCCTGGGCGGCATGTCCTGCGGGGACGACATAGTCGGCCGCGTCTGCGTCAAGGCCACCAGCACGCTGTCCATCGATCAGGAGACTATCGACGTCAAAGAGCACAAGAACACCATCCTTTCGGCCATCACGCGGCGCGACCCGACCATCTGCGGCAGGGCCGTGCCCGTCGTCGAGGCGATGGTGGCCATGTGCATCGTCGATCACCTGATGATGGCGCGCGGCTACGAGGGCGTGCAGCGCGTCGAGAAGGAGTACACGGTCTGACCGGGGCGCTGACGCGCGGGGCCGGCCCCGCATGCCTTAACGGCAAGAGGATGCCGCCGTCGCGGCATCCTCTTTTCGTGTTCGGAACTTCTGCGCCGGGCGGTGCGCTGCCTCACTCGTCGCCGAGCTGGTCCGCCCCGTAGCCGCTCATGACGTCTTCCTGGTCGTCTGATTCGGGATAGCGCCTCTCCTGCATCTGGCGGACGAACTTCTCCTCCCGGAACAAGACGTCCTGGTCGATCGGGATGAACTGATCGCAGGTGCGCATCAGTTCATTCGAGGTGCTTTGCTCGAACGAGACGACCTCCGTGCGACAGCCGCGGTGCTTGAGCGCCTGCACCAGGGGCAGGAACTCACCGTCCCCGGTCACGAGCACCACGCAGTCCAACCTGGGCTCCAGGATGATGGCGTCCAGCGCGATCTCCATCTTCCAGTCCCCCTTGCTGGAGCCGTCGTCGCGGATCAGCAACTCCTTGCGCTTGATCTCGTAGCCGCTCCGTCTGAGCGCCTCCAGGAAGCTGCTCTGGTCCACGTCGGCCTTCTGCACGACGTAGGCGATCGCGCGGATCAGGCGCCGTTCCTGCACGATGCTCTCACGGAGTTTGCTGTAGTCAATCTTGGATTGATACAGCCCCTTCGCAGAATAGAACATATTCTGCACGTCCACGAATATGGCCACCCTCTGGGCACTGCGGTCGTAAACGGTGTGGTGCAACACGGTGACAACCTTTCCTTTAGGCGCTACTGCAAGACCCCATCCTGGCTTCGGCCGGATGCGCGCGCCGAAGGCTGTGTCGGCCTGCATCGGCGATTCTGGCCTTTGAATCGCCTGCTTCGGCCTCCTTGCCCTCGACGCCCTCGCTCGGCCTCGGGCCGACGAAGCGGGTTCTGCAATAGCGCCTTAGACAACCAGATGCACGGGGCCAGTAGGTTCAATGACTCAGAACTGCACAAATTCGAGTCTATCAGCATTCCCGGCAAACGTCAAACGAATCCCGTTCCGCAGCCATTCATTCCCCGCAGGTCATACCACACGCCCCGTCCTCCTGGTACAATGGCCGAGCCGGACGCGTCTTCCCCAGACCTCCCCCCGCAACGGAAGGGCGGCTCCCGTGACAGAGCATCACGAGGGATCGGACACGGATGACGGGCTGCGCGCCGAGGGCGAACTCGCGCCCACGGACCTGCGACGCAATGCGCCGCTTCTGCTCATCATAGTGCTCGTCGTCGTCCTGGCGTGGTTCCTCCTCTACCTGTGGCGGGCCATGCAGCAGGATGGCGGGACGGCGGCTGCGCCGCCCGGCGCGCGCGTCCAGGCACGGCTCCCGGGCTGACACGTCCTGACCCGCAAAGGGAGCCCGGCGGACGGGCAGGCCGCTCAGCCCTCTTGCAGGACCCGCCGCGTCTCCGCAATGTCCATCCCGATCTGGGCCGCCAGCTCGCGGGCCGTCGCATAGGCGCGCTGCTCCCTGAGGCGACTGACGAACTGGACCTCCATCTCTCGGCCGTACAGGCTGCCCGCGTAGTCGATCACGTGCACCTCGACAACCGCCGCAGCCGTCCGCTCGGGATGGAAGGTCTCCCTGCGGCCGACGCTGGCCACGGCGGACATTGTTTCCCCATCCATCTGGACCAGGGCGGCGTAAACGCCTTCGGGCGGGGTGATCTCGTTGTGCAGGTCCAGGTTCGCCGTGGGATAGCCGAGCCCCCGCCCCCTGCCCTCCCCGCGAACCACCGTGCCGTACAGGGCAAACGGCCGCGCCAGGAGCCGGGATGCGTCCCTGAGCCGACCCTCCTGGATGGCCCGGCGGATTGCCGTGCTGCTGACGGGCTGACCGTCGAGCTCCACGGGCGGTATCTCCTCCACTTCGAACCCCATCCGGGCGCCGAGCCGGCGACAGACGGCCGCGTCGCCCTGCCCGTCACGCCCGAACCGGCAGTTGAAACCGAGCACTACGAGCTCGGCCGCCAGGAACTCCTGGAGCACCTCGCGCACGAAGTCCCCCGCCGGCATCCGGGCGACGGTCCGGTCGAAGCGCACCACCACGCAGGCCTTGGCCCCCATGGATTCGAACAGCCGCAGACGGTGTTCGAGGGACGTGATGGCCGGCTCGGGACGGCCGTGTACGACTGCGGCGGGGTGGCGATCGAACGTCACGACGACCGAGGGGCAGGAGCGCTGCCGGGCGGCCTCGACCGTGCGCGCGATTACCTCGCCGTGCCCCCGGTGAACGCCGTCGAAGACGCCCAGTGTGACGACGGAACGCCCCCAGTCAGGCGGATTGTCGCTCGGCCAGACGATGCGACGCATGGCTTACTGTTCCGTAGCATTCTCGTCGTGCTTGTCAACCTGGGCGAGCAGGCCGTCCATCCAATCATTGAGCATCCACGCCCGTTTCAGGCCCCAGTAGCTGACGCGCAGGTACCGCTCCTGGCGGGCGAAGTCCTCCGCCGGCGCCTCCTGGCGCTCCATCAACTGCACCACGTAGGCGTGGTTGAGCGGCTCGCCCTCCCGCACAACGCCTGACTCTCCGGGCGCCAGGGCGAATGCTTTCCGCACGACCTCAGGCACAGGGGAGCTCAGCCCGGGCACACGGCCCGCCACTCGCGGGAAGAGGCCGCTCTCCTTGACCTGCAGAAGCGGTGCGGCCGGTTCTTCATCCGCGTCCGTCTGCCGCTCCGGCAGCAGTCCGGCCAGGCGCTCAGCCATCTCCTTCGTGGCGGCGTCGAGGTCCGTCTCCTGCGCGCGGGACCACAGTTCGCCGGCGAACCCGAACGCTCGCTCAAGGGCCCTGTCCTGTCGGTAGTCCTGCTCCACCTGCGCTTTGACCTGCTCGTAGGACTGCTTCTCGGGGTCCTTTCGTGCCAGCACCTGGCAGATCAGGAAGGGACCGTCCGGTGAGCTTACCGCCTCCGGGAAGTTGAGCAAGTCCTCCGCGCCGAAGGCGAAGCCCGCCACCTCCTGGCCAAGCGGGGCCAGCGCCGTCAGCTCTTCTTCTGACACGAACTCGCGGCCGTCCTCCATCACCACGCGCCTGTAAACCATGCCGTGGCGCCGCGCCATCCGGCCTACGGGCTGCGGCCCCTGCGCGTAGAAACTGCTCTCCGAGCGCAGGTCGTCCAGCGCCGCCTCCATGCGCGCTTTCCCTTCCACGAGGGCCTTCTCTTGGGCCAGTTCTCCGGCTATGTCGTCGCGCACTTCTTCCAGCGTCTTGTATTTCGGCGCTTCGGGCTCATCGCTCTCCCCCGCCTCGGCCTCTTCGCTCTCCCGGTCAGGCGCTTCCTCCTGCTCCGGCAGGCTGACGCCCTGCTGCTCCTCAGCGTCACCCTCAGCTTCCTGTCCTTCTTGCTCGGCGTCGTCGGCCGCCTCGGCGTCTTGCTCAGGTTCCTCTTCCGGGAGACGATAGTCCTCCCTGTGCGCCTCGTAGTACGCGGCGATCTCTCCCTCTGTGACCTCGACGTCCGGCAGGACGTCCTCGAGGCGCGCGATCGCGTACTCGAGCCTGACCCGCTCCGGCGCCATGTAACCCACTACGCCGGCGCCCGGGTCGGCCTGGTTCTCGCTGTGTTCCGCGAAGAACGCTCTCAGGTCCTCCTCCTCGGGCTCCACCAGGGGGACGAAGAGGGATGCATCGATGTCGACGAAACGGATGCGGGACTGCTCGTTGCGGTAGGCGAAGTCCATCCACCGCTCAGGACGACTGGTTACGCAGCCCTCCGTGCGGAGCGCCATGAGCTTGAGCACCTTGACGATCTGGATGCTCCAACGGGTCACCTGGGCGTCAGTGTGCCTGAAACGCGCCAGGAACTGCGCGTAACGGCTCTGGCTCACGGCGCCGCGTTCCACGAGAGGGGGGCACCCGGCCAGCAGGGCGCGTCGGTCCGCCAGGGTGGCCTCGATGCCGGCTGCCTCCGCCGCTCGGTGCAGGGCCAGGAAGCGCCACGCCGCATCCCTGCTCAGCCGCAGTTCCGTCGGAAAGACGAGCACGCGGAGTTCCCCGGCCAGCAGCCGGAAGAGGTACTGGGTCCGCGGCGTCACGTCCATGTACTGCATCATGAACAGCGTGCCCGGGTCCACCATGCCCAGGGAGAGCATGATCTGGAGTGCCCCCTGCGCGTCCCTCCACTCGGCCTTCGTTACGTCTTCGCCGTTGACGGTGCCCACCGGCAGCTCGGCCTCTCGCGCCAGCCTGCCCAGCGCCGGCGCTACGAGCCAGCCCAGGATGAGCACGACCGCCATGGCCGCCAGCAAATGGCGCATGTGACGTCGGAACCAGCGCATCAGCGCCACACCCTTATCCTCCTATCTCGGTGCATGACAGCAAGTTCGGGATGATAACGGATTCGCGGCGGGCTATCAAACGCCGCCCCCGCCGTCTCAGGGGCCCTGCACGACCAGACGCAGGAAACGCCTCTTGCCAACGTTCAGGACGCTGCCGTCGGCGACCTCCACGTCCAGCGTCGCGTCGGGGACCGTCTCCAGCGACTCCGGTGGACCCAGCCGGACGCCGCCCTGCTCGACCAGGCGCCGCGCCTCGCCGTTTGTGCCGGCGCACTCCGCCAGACGCAGCAGCCTCACTATCCATATCCTGCCGTCCGAAAGCTCATCCTGCGGGACGACCACCTCGGGCATGACCTTCGGCAGCTCGTGGTCCCGGAAGACCCTGTCGAAGGATTGGCGCGCCCCTTGCGCCGCCTCTTCGTCGTAGTAGCGCCGCACCACCGCCGCGGCCAGGGCGGCCTTGGCATCCCGAGGGTGCACGTCACCCGCGAGCATTGATTCCACCTCGTCCAGTGGCATATCAGTAGTCAGAACGAAGTACTTCCGCATCAGCTCGTCCGGTATGCTCATGGCCTTGCCGAAGATCGTGTTGGGCGGCTCGGCTATGCCGATGTAGTTCCCCTTGCTCTTGGACATCTTCTCG
>CAZQEQ010000104.1:0-9332 GCA_964592385.1 uncultured candidatus Brocadiaceae bacterium
GCGGCGGGCTACTACTTCGCCAAGGACGATCCGAAGCCGAACTCAACCAGGGTGAAGATGGGTGGCTTCGAGGTCGAGGCCACGGTGCACCGGCCCGAGCGCCCGAGCGAGATGTTGGCCATGGCCCGGGTGGAAGGCGGGGACGGCGTGCCGGCCTTCCACATAGGTCGGACCGAGGTCCCCTACGTCGTCTGGCAGCAGGTCTATCGCTGGGCAGTCAGCAACATGTACTGCTCCGTCCCCGGCTACATCATGGACCGCGACGGCGACATGGGCAGCATGGACTTCTTGCCCTCCGAAGCCTCGGCGAAGGGGGGCGGGGCGCGTGAGCACGACCCGGACGAGCCGGTCACCGACGTGTGCTGGCTCGACGCCGTGGCCTGGTGCAACGCGCTTTCCGAGAAGGAAGGCAGGGAGCCGTGCTACTACGCCGACCCGGAGTGCAGGAGGGTCTTCCGCAAGGTCAGGGAGCGCTATCTCCCCGATCGCCCGTACTTCCCGAAGGTCTACGTGAAGTGGGAGGCCGACGGGTACCGGCTGCCGACACCGGCCGAGTGGACATTGGCCGCCGGGGAGGCAAAGCCGGGATGGGTCGCTGAGAACAGCGGGGGCAGGACGCATCCGGTGGGCGCCCTGGAGCCGAACGGATACGGGCTGTACGACACGCTGGGCAACGTATGGGAATGGGTCTGGCCGGCGGCGCGGGATGCCTGGGATGCCGAGGCCCCCGACGGCGAGGCGGTGCACCTCGCCCTCGGCGATGGCTTCAGCCATCCGGACGACCCGATGGCGCACTCGGCCTCGCCGTACGGCGACGAGCCTTACGGCGGGAGCTTCAACATCGGCCTGCGCGTCGTGCGCAGGGAGGCCGGCCTGGCTCGGCCGGGGGGTGCCGAAGCACCGGACGTCCCGACGTGGCGGGTCGTCAGGGGCGTGAAGTCCGCCCCGCGTCCCGCGGCCGGCGCCGCTAAGCCAGTCCCCGATCTGGTGCCGGTCCCGGCGGGATCGTTCCGGCGCTCGGACGGGAAAACCGTCGGCGTCTCCGCGCTGCACGTCTCGAAATGCGAGACGACCTATGCGCAATGGAAGGCCGTGCGCGACTGGGCCGTCTCGCGCGGTTACTCCTTCAACGGCGACGGCGACATGGGCAGCATGGATTTCCAGACGGGCCTGCACGCGCACTCGCCCGATGAGCCCGTCACCGGTATCTGGTTCTGGGACATGCTGGCCTGGTGCAACGCCCTCTCGGAGATGCAAGGCCTGACGCCCTGCTACTATGCCACCGAGGAGATGACGGAGGTCTACCGCGCCGCCTGCCCGTTCCGGCTCCCCATGTGGCACAAGGACGAGGAGTCCAGGGAGGCGCGGACGGTGGACCATGTGTACGTCCGGTGGGAGGCCGACGGTTACCGACTGCCGACCGAGGCCGAGTGGGAGTACGCCTGCCGTGCCGGCAAGGGGACGCGCTTCTATTGGGGGAACGATCCCGATGGCGACTGCTGCTGGCACTGGGAGAACAGCGGCGGCAGGACCCATCCCGTCGGCACCAGGAAGCCCAACGCTTCCGGCCTGTTCGACATGGCGGGGAACGTGACTGAGCGCGTCTGGGGTACCCGGGGGGCCTACGACCCGGAAGACCTGCAGGACCCGAAGGGCCCGCAGCGCAGCGGAGAGGGCCGGTGGTCCGTGCGGGGCGGGTCGTTCAAGTATGGGGTGAAGGGCGTTAGCCCGGGCTGGGGGGTCTTCGCTTCCGGCGACAGGTGCGCTGCTACGACTCTGGGCGCTTACCCCGAACTCGGGTTCCGGGTCGTGCGGCGCTGAGGCGCTGGAACGGTGCGACAAAAGCACGCATGAGGGAGAAACACGGATGCATCCGCTTTACGGCATGGTCCGGGAGGCGCTCAAGACCGACGCCTCCCAGATGGTCGAGGAGGGCCACGACGAAGAGGCCCTGCTGGGCGAGCTTCGGGAGGCCGAGTCGGCCGGCGGCGTCGCGGCGCTCGTCGCCCTCCAGGAGGAGTGGTGGAAGCGGCCCTCGCCGCCGGGCTTTGCCTACGAGGAGCCGGACGACTGGGAGACGATCTCGGCCGCGTTCCCCGATCCCGGCTCGCACGCCCGCTTCGACGGCGGCGAGGCGGAGCTGGCGGACCGCATCCTGGCCGCCTGGCAGGGGCGCTGCGTCGGCTGCCAACTGGGCAAGCCGCTGGAGGGCACCATGTGGCCGGACAAGATCCGCCAGGTCCTCGAGATCGTCGGCTCCTGGCCCCTGACCGACTACATGAACCCCACGCCCGGTGGCATTGACCGGGACTCGCTCCCCGACTGCAACTTCTTCGAGCGCGCCTGGAAGGACAGCCAGACGAAGGGGCGCTTCGACGTCGTCCAGCCCGACGACGACATCCTCTACGCCATGATCAGCCAGAGGGTGCTGGAGGACCACGGGCCGGACTTTACCAGCGAGCAGGCGGCCGAGAAGCTGGCGCAGTTCGCGCCGTTCTCCTGCCTGTGCGCCTCGGGGCGGAACCTGTTCCGCACGTTCGTCTTCGGCCTGCGCCCGCCGCAGACGGCGGTCTTCGGCAACCCCTGCCGGCAGTCGCTCGGCGCCCAGATACGCTGCGACCCGTGGGGTTGGGGCGCGCCGGCCAACCCGGCCTTGGCGGCCCGCATGGCTTACACGGACGCCGTCAACTCGCAGGTGCGCAACGGCATTTACTCTGGCATCTTCTTCGCCGTGCTGATGGCGGACGCGCTTGCCCACGGGGACGTCGTCCGCGCGATCGGGACGGCCGAGGCATACGTGCCCCCGAGGTCGCGCTTCGCCGAGATGATACGGTTCGTCAGGGACGAGTGCGCCCGGACCGCGGACTGGCAGGACGTGAACGACGCCATCCTGAAGCGCTGGCCGACGGAGTCCGAGAAGTTCAATCACTCGATCCCGAACGCGGCCATCGTCCTGCTGGGACTGCTGAAGGGCGACGGCGACTTCACCCGCACGATCGGCATCACGGTGATGGCAGGCCTGGACACCGACTGCACCGGCGCAACTGCCGGCTCCGTCATGGGCTGCGCGCTCGGCACGGCGGGCATACCTGACTACTGGACGGCGCCGCTGAATGACACGGTCCGCTCGGACGTGAAGGGCATGCCCGAGGTCCGCATCAGCGAGATGGCGGCGCGGATGTTCGGGGTTGCGAAGGAGAACGCGCGGTTCCGGCAAGGCGAAGGGAGGCGAGCGGCAAATGGTGCGCATTGAACGCAGCGAGTTCCGGCAGAGGATCGAGCGGATCCGGCAGGTCATGGAGCACGAGGGCCTCGACGCCCTGGTCGTTTACGGCGACGAATACCGCAAGGAGAACCTGCGGTACGTATCCAACTTCTGGCCCATCTTCGAACGGGCCGGTTGCTTCATCCCTCGGGAGGGCGAACCGATCCTTGTAGGGGCGCCCGAGGGCGAGCAATACGCCCGCGAGATGTCCGCCTGGGAAGACGTTCGCGTTGTCAAGGAGTTCGTCTGCGCGTCCGTGCCCGAGGAGATTGACTATCCCCTGGCCACGTTCTCGTCTCTTGGGGACATCCTGGCGGAGACGCTCAAGGGCGGCAGGTGCCTGGGGCTGGCCGGCTGGCTGGACATCCCGGCGTTACTGCTGGAGCGATTCCGCGACGCGGCAGGGGACGCGGAGGTCGTGGACGCCGACGCCGTCCTCCAGAACGCTCGCCTGATCAAGAGCGACGCCGAGGTCGCCTGCCTGCGCGAAGCGGGGCGGCAGGCCTGCGTCGGCTACGAGAAGCTGATGGCGGCCTGCGTGCCGGGCAACACCGAGCGGTATGCCGCCGGCGCCGGCGAGGGAGCCGCCCGCATGGCCGGCGCCGAGGACATCAACTTCATGGTCATGGGCACCGGGCCGAGAGCCGACACGATCATCGGCCGCCCGACCAACCGCGTCATCCAGGACGGCGACATGGTCATGGTCTCGCTTGCCGTCCAATACGAGGGCTACGTGGCCACGGTGGAGTTCCCGTTCGTCGCCGGCAAGGCCGGCGGCGAGCAGCAGGAGTTCCTGGCGGCGCTCTTCGACGCCGCTGACGTGCAACTGCGCTATCTGCGCGACGGCGTGGTATCCGGCGAGATGGTCCGCGCGGTGAAGGACGTCTTCAGGCAGCGCGGCCTGACGCAGTACGACGTCTATCCGCCCATGCACGGCATCGGCCTGGCCGAGGCGGAGTCGCCCTATCCCGATGAGGAGAGCACCTATCCGCTGAGAGCAGGGATGTGCGTGAACTCGGACATCAGCCTGTTCGGGCATCCCGCCGGCTCCAACCGCATCGAGGAGGGGTTCGTCATCACGGAGCACGGGCCAGAGTCGCTCACTCCCCTGATCCGGGGTCTGGTGGAGAAGGCGGGTTGACCTGCGCACGCAGCGTCTCCCGTGAGCGGGTCCTCCCGGCACGCGGGGCCGAGACCTCAGCCGGGACCGCCGTTCGCCCGGCCGAGGTAGGTCGCCTCGAAGAGCTTGGCGAAGTCCAGTATGTGCGGCGGGCACCCGGGGACGCGGCGCACTGCGCCCGGGCCGGCGCGGGGGGCCAGCGGGAGGGCGGCGCTGCAATCGCCGAAGAGCCAGAGGTCCCCTTCCCACGTCTCCATGGGGTCGGCGCCGGGCAGTGGCACGCCCACGTAAACGGTGATGGGACAGGGTTCCCCCAGGGAGCCGTCCCTGTGGAGCTTGTCCAGCGAGTGCCGCAGGTTGGACAGGCACCCGCTGCACGCCCCGCCCTCGATGCACGTCACGGTGGGGAAGTGCCCCGCGCTGCTGATGATGGCGCGCCGGAAGTGGCGTCGGACGTCCTCGATGCGCGGGCCGACGATCTCGATCTCCTCCAGGCGGACGGCGCCGAGGCCCCGCGCGCCGGCGATCTGAATCATCGGCACCTCTTCGGGCGCAATCCCCATGACGGCCGCCGTGACGGCGTCCACCGCCACCACGTCCTGCCCCGCCACTATGACGTTGAACCCCTCCAGCGCCGAGCCGAAGAGCGGCGCCTGGCCCTCAACGGCCCAGATCCCGTCCACGACCGTCAGGTCGGGGCGCCGGTATGACAGGATGTCTACGAGCTTCTGGTGGACGTCCTGCCTGTGGAACGGCAGCCTCTCGCCGTCGGGGACCAGCCCGTGCAGGTTCTTGATGCCCAGGCTCACCATCGTCTGCACGTGGGTCTTCATCTTGGGCACGTTGATGAGCACGTCGCAGTCGACGATCGCTTCGGGCAGCAACGTCCGCCGCAGCAGGAGCGCCGTCGGGCTCTCGCACGCAACCATGGGTTCTTCGTCGAGGTAGCACGCCTCGAGGTCGTGCTCTGCGAGGAGCGCCTCCACCTTCGACGAGCGCAGCGCGTCCCGGGACGCCACGCCGTAGCCGGGATTGTCGCCGACCAGGATGTGCGCCGCCCCGGCCTTCCGCGCCAGGAGGGCGACCGCCAGTATCACCCGCGGGTCCGTGATGACGGCCGGGCAGTTGGGCAGGTTCGGGCGCACGAGGTTCGGCTTGACGAACACCTCTTTCCCACCGACCAGGTCCGTGAGGGACAGCGCCCGGGAGACGGCGTCCGCCACGAGGGTCATGACCTCATCGAGGCTCGCGTCGTCGAACTCGTCGGGCGAACCGGATATACCCGATCCCTTCGCGACGCCGACGCGGGGTTCCCTCCGCGTAGCCTTGCGGCTGTCGGCCCGCTCGCTCATCCTGCCGGTGTCCTTTCTGCCGGTGGGGCAAGGGTCCCGATAGCGTACTGCAAACCATTTCCCCTGGCAAAGCGCGGCTCGCCGGGACTTTGAAAACCCCGTGCCCGCCGCGCTATCATCGCCCTCTCCGTGCGAGGAAGCCAGCAATAAGGGAGAGCGAAGTGGCTGCCAGGCCGAACATCCTTCTGATCACCGGCGACCACCTGGACTGGAACACCATCTGCGGCCGCTCCGTCTGCCGCACGCCGAACATGACACGGCTGGCCGGGCAGGGGCTGCGCTTCGAGCGCAGCTACACGGCCGTCAGCCTCTGCTGCCCCGCCCGGGCGATGCTGCTCTCGGGCGCCTACGGGTGGCACAACGGCGTGTTCAACCAGGTGCACGTGCCGGAGTCCGTCCACCCGGACATGTTCCCGGACGTGGTGACCTATCCGCGGCTACTGCGTGACGCGGGCTACGAGACGGGCTACGTCGGCAAGTGGCACGCCAGCACGCTGCGCGGGCCGCGCGACTTCGGCTACCGCGAGTTCCCCGTCCAATGGCGTCGGAGCGAGGGCAGGCTGGTGGACCCGCAGTACGTAACGTGGCCGGGCGGGGACCGCTTCCTGATGTGGGCGGGCGTAGACGGACGGCTCGAAGACCGGCACGAGAAGGCCCTGGCCGACGCCGCCGTTGCGGCCCTCGCCGAACTGGCCGGCGGCGGGGCCCCCTGGCTGCTCGAGGTGCACTTCCCCCAGCCGCACGATTCCTACACGCCCTTGCTGCAATTCCTGGAGCACTATCCCCTCTCGGAGGTCGAACTCCCGCGCAGCTATTACGAGGAGACCTTCGAGGGGAAGCCGGACCTCCTGGCGCGCGAGGCCGGCCTGTGGGCAGAGCTGGGCGAGGAGGAGTTCCGCCAGGGGCTGCGCCACTATTACGCCTACTGCGAGCAACTCGACCACTTCATCGGGGGCATCCTGGCGGCGGCTGACGAGGACGGACTCGCCGAGGATACGCTCGTGGTGCTGGCCTGCGACCACGGGGACATGGTCGGCGCGCACCGGATGTTCATCAAGGGCTGGATGCCTTACGAGGAGACGCATCGCATCCCCATGGCGGCCCGCTGGCCGGGCGTGATCGAGCCGGGCGGCTCGACGGACGCGCTCGTTCAACTGCACGACTGGGCGCACACCTTCACGGCCCTGGCCGGCGCCGGCCTGCTTCCCTACCCGGACGGCAAGGACCTGACGCCGCTGCTGCGCGACCCAGCCGGCGCCGAGGCCGACATGCCCGACTATATCCTCAACGCCTACTACGGCGGGGAGCTGCTCTACACCCAGCGCATCGCCATCGGGCACCGCTACAAGTACGTCTTCAACGGCTTCGCCCGGGACGAGCTGTACGACCTCGAGGAAGACCCGGGTGAGGTCCGCAACGTGATTGACGAGCCGGCCTGCGCGGAGGCCGTGCGCGAGACGCGGGACGCGCTCTGGGAACTGATGATCAAATACGACGACCCGTACGCGATGCACCGCTACGGCGCCGCGCGCTATCTGAAGGGGCACAGCGGGGGCGCGGACCTGGAGTACCGCGCGCAGGGGCGCGGCTGGGGACGGGAGGGCCGGCCGGCGTGGTTCGAGAGATGGAAGTAGGGCCGGGCTACTGCCTGGGCCGGTCGTACTTCTCCAGGGCCATCGGCAGGAAATAGGGGAGGCGGAAGTCCCAGTACCGCGCCGCTTCCTCGACGCTGCCGGCGGAGATGGAATACACCTTGGCGTCCTTTGCTTCGATGCGGAGCCGGACCTCCCGGTTCGCCAGGGCCGGGTGGTCCGGGTCGCCGCGCCACCTGAGGACGTGCCGGCATGAATCGCCCGTGACGGGCACCGAATCCTCCATCGTGAACCCGGGGACTTGGCGGGCGGTCTTCGCCCAGGGGTTCTCCTGGTCCATGACCTCCGCCCGCAGGCCGCCGCCCGGCGCGATGTCCGCGTTGACGAAGAACTCCGCCGTCTCGACCCAGAAGGGGCGGGTCAGGATGCGGCCCGCGTCCCCGCACGCGACGGAGACGAACCGGTCCGGTTTGCAGGAGGCCATGCGTATCGCCCACTGCGGCGGGCCGCCCGGCACGGGGCGGTCTTCCCCGTGGCGCGTCTTGCCGGCCGCGTAGTAGTAGCGGATCTCGTCCTCCAGCAGCACGGGCTGCGTGGCCACGTGGACCTGGCCGGAGCCGAAGTCGTCCTCGTCCTCCTCCAGGGCGATCCAGGGCTTCCCCTGCGCCGTGCGATGCCAGGCGTACCCGCCGCGCGAGTGGACGAACTCCGCCTCCAGCACGCCGAGCCCCTTCGACCAGCACATGTCGTCGCGGTCCGTCCTGTAAACCCAGAGCGTCCCGATCTCGTAGCCGCCGTAGGGGATCGAGCCCATGCCGTAGAACTGGACCTGGGCCGGGTCGTCCTGGTCGGGCTCGAAGACGACCTTCGGCTCGGACCAGTGGACGAAGTCCCACGACTCCGACCGCGCCACGCGCCGGTCGCCCCAACAGGGGCGGTGGTAGGCGACGTAGCGCCCCTCAGCGTCGCGCATCAGGCACATGGGGCAGTCCGGGTTGGTGCCGATGACGGGGTTCTCGGCGGCCGGCTTCCAGTGGACGCCGTCCGGGCTGCGGAAGGCGCTTATGCGGTGGTGCGGGTCCGGGGCGCAGATGAGCTTGTAGCGCCAATCGGGGCGCCCCTCGCGTTCGTCCCGGATGACGGCGGTCCCGAAGACGCGGTCCGGAATGACGACGTTGGTCGGGCGGCCCTCCCACTCGTGCACGTCGAGTTCGGGGCGCCGCCACTCGACGCCGTCCGCGCTCTCGGCGCAGGCGACCTTCAGCCCGTCGGCGCTCCAGCCGCCGCAGGTGTACCACATCTGCCACCCGCCGTCCGGCCGCCGGACGACCGAGCCGTACATGCCCAGGGCGTTGTTCTCCCAGGGCTGGTCGCTCACCAGGAGCGGCTCGGGGTGCTTGCGGGGCGGCTCCAGGCGGCGCGTGAACCCCTCGACGGCCTCGAACTGGCGGTAGTCGAAGAAAAGCCACTTGATCACCGGCGCTCCTCCCCTCCGCGGTTGCCCGCCCTTCTATCCGAGCGCCGGTGCCGTGTCAAGACGCGGGGCGTCGGCTTGACAACGCGGGCCCGCCCGCGCAGAATCACTTGCGTGTACCCCGGAAGCCCTCCAGGGAAGCGATGATGGAAGGAGGAATCTGCGTTGTTGAACCGATCCGGTGTGGCGTTGATGACAGCGATGGTTTCCGTGCTGGCCGGCTTTGGGGCGGTGTGCGCGCAGCAGGAGGCCCTCCGTGACAGCGGCGCCATCGGTCCCGATGGGATGACGGTCGATCCGCTGTCCCTGCCGCGGGACAGACAGGTGTGGGAGCCGAAGGCACCCCCGGCCGACGCGCCGACGCGGCCCTACCGTTGCCGAATCGTCAGTTATGCGGACGACATGGCAAAGTCGCCGTCCGCTTACCCCTGGACTCGCATGAGGCACACCGACCTGCCCTTTGCCACGGTCCAGAGGATGCCGGAGCACTATCCGTTCGAGTTCTTCTCCGGTGTCCTCGATGTCGAAG
>CAZQEQ010000105.1:0-9323 GCA_964592385.1 uncultured candidatus Brocadiaceae bacterium
ATGGTTTGTCGGAGTGCCCATAGTGCTGATAGCCTGGAGAATCCTGGTTCGACAGTTGCTGGGCATGTTTCGGGCCAAGGGGTTCAATACCCGCACGGTTGCCATTGCAGGGGCGAACAAGCAGGGCGCCAAGCTCGGCAAACGCTATCACAAGAGCCACGACGTCACGCTGATGGTGGTCTCCGGCAGCGCCATTGTCAGGGTGGAGGACGTGCCCTACTTTGTCGAGGCGGGTTCGGCGGTCTTCCTGCCGCGGTACACGGCCTACGCCGTTCTGCCTCACAAGACCGAGACGGAACTCGTGGCGCTCCTGGCCTATACGCCGCGTTACGAGGGCAAGGACGTCGTCCTCGAAGACTGAGCGGCACGGATTCCATTCCACCACAACGGCACGACGGACACTACGGTCAGCAGAGAGCAACGCATTGCTCGGGAGTCGTTGTAGCTGGTTCCTTCCTGCCGCTTTTCGTCGTGATCGTTGTGTCGTCGTGGTTCAGGCCGTAAGCTGTACGGCGAGCGCCTGGCCGGCGGCCATTTCGACGCCCTCCTCGAAGCGCAGTCCCGTCCAATCGCCTTCCGTTGCCACCGAGCAGGGCACCGGCTCCCCGTCGACTTCCGCGCTCGCCTGCTCGGCGGGCAGGGAGAGCCGCAGGACCTTCAGGTTCTGCTTCCCGTGGGACACTTCGAGCCGCACCTGCGCCGCCGGCCCCTCGATCTTCTGGGCGAAGGTTCCCCAGGCCGAATCGTTCGACCAGAAGGTCTGGAAGTCCTCCGCCGAGACGCGCGGCGAGAACTGCATCAGGCCCTCCGAGGCGTTGTAGAAGTAGCCGCTCAGGGCGAGTATCAGGCCCCAGCTTGACATGGCGCGCGCGTAGTGGCTGCCGCACTCGGGCTCGTCCCAGGGATTCCTGGCGAGCCCGTCGTGGCGGTCGCGCGCCCCCTTGACGATGCAGAGCCCCTCTTCCACCATGCCCTCCATGATGAGATGGCTGGCGGCCTGGTACTCGATGCCGGTCCAGACCTCATCGCAGTACATCGTGGGTATGAGCGGCCTGTTCCCCCTGGGCCAGGTGCACATCAGCAGCCCCGCCTCGTCGTTGGTTGCGTATATGCGCTGGGGGTTGGCGTGGTCGGTCAGGCTCGGCAGCCAGTTGTAGCGGAAGACGCTCCGCAGGGCGCTGCGCACGTTCTCCGGCTCGAAGAGGTAGCCGAGCTCGCAAATCGCCGCGATCCATTGCCCGAGCATCTGGTCGGAGAGGCAGCCGTCCCCGAACTGCTGGGTGGCGACCTTCTCGGGATCGTACTTCTGGACGTAGTATTCCCCGTTGAAGAGCACCTCGTCCGTTTTCGCCGATCCCTTCTCGAAGATCTCGCGGTACTCGTCGGCCTGCTCATCCTCCCCCAGGTAGCGGGCCATCTCCTCGGCGGCGCGCAGGGCGCCCATGTAGAAGGCGCCGATAAGCGGGTTCGGCCCCTGGAGCTCGATGTCGTAGGTGTTGTGCTGGATGCCCTCGGCGAGGCCGTCGCGGTCCTTGTCCCACTCTTCCCAGCAGTAGGCGAGGGCCTTCCTGACGCGGGGCCAGACCTGCCGGAGCCAGTCGTCGTCGCCGCAGATGAGCCAGTCGCGGTAGGTCTTGATGATGCCGCCGAGCTGGCCGTCGGCCGCCGCGTGGAAGCCCCAGTGCGACGTGCCCAGCGGCAGCCCGATGCGGAAGCACATCCGGCCGTCCTCCTCGCGCAGGTTGCACTTGTAGTCCGCCGAGCGCATGGACCTCTCCAGGGCGGGGAACAGGAAGGGGAGTGCCTGCTGGTAGTTCCAGACGTGCGTGCAGGAACCGGGGCAGCACCCCACGTTCGGCGAGCAGCCCTCGAAGCCGTAAAACGTGCCGTCCTCCAGGCGCAGGCACGTGCACGTCTTCAGCGTGGAGGTCTGCGAGCTGGCGGCGTCCAGCACGTGCGCCGGCAGCGTCGAGGAGAACAGCGCCGAGTGGTACTTCGCCGTCTCCTCCCGGAGCCTGCCGAGGTTGTCATTCACGTACCGCGCGGCGGCCCAGGCGTCCTCGAACTGGGTGGCGTAATAGTTGCGCCACTGGGGCGGCTTCTCGCCCTCGGCCTCGTCCCGGCGGCGTTGCGCAAGGGCGTAATTCGGGAAGCTCCAGGCGATCAGGAAGGGCACCTCGGCGCTCTCTCCCGGCGCCAGCTCCATCTTCGCGCCGAGGGCGCAGACCGCCGTCTTCCCGTCCTCGGTCGGCTCGGCCAGGTCCTTGTCGTCGAACTTGCCCTGGCACGACACGAAGTCCCAGAAAACATGCCCGGTGTTGAAGCCGCCCGGGCCGAGGTCGCCCGCGTAGGTCACGTCCGACCAGGGCGTGGCGAGCACCACCGAGCCGAAGCGCGGCGAATCGGCGGGCTGCTTCGTCGAGTCCATGACCATGCCGTTCAGGCCGTCTGCGGAGCGGAACGTGTTGCGGTTGCCGCCGAAGTCGGACCTGTGGGGCCCACCGGTGCCCGAGTAGCCGATGACGTTCTCCATCGTCCAGACCAGCAGAGCCTTCACCGGGCCGTCCGTGGTGTTCTCGATGCGGTAAGTGAGGATGGCGACGGGCAGGCCCGAATCGAAGTCGTTCAGGGGGATGAAGGGGTTGAACGCCTCCAGGCTCACGCGCAGTGGCACGGCGGAGTCCTGGAACTCCAGCCACGCGAATGGGTACTCGCCCCGGAAGGCGTTCGATTCCATGTGCGGGAAGCCCTCGCCGTTGGCGCGGGGCGAGCCGTGGGCGCTCGAGAACGGGCGCAGCGTGGGGGATTCGACGACCTTGGTCACCACGCTGCCGTCCGCTGTCTCGGCGCGCAGCGTCGCGAAGGCAAAGACCGGGCGATAGCCCTGGTTGGGGCGGTTGAATATCTCCCAGTCGCGGAGCTGTCCCCGGCCGCCCAGCGAGATGCAGCCGGTGCCTATCCCGCCGAGCGGGAAGGCGATCTCTCGCAGAGCGTCTCCGGCGAAGACCCGTTGCGGGCCGCGCGAGAGCAGTTCCTCGGCACTGTACGGTATCTTGGTGTCCGTCCTGTCCATGCCTTCAGCCTCCGGCAAGAAGAAAAAGACCGCTTTCGGGGAGAGGGCGCGAATATAACGCCACCTGCACGGAAATCAAGTCCACGCTTGACGCCGGGGATGAAGGGCAATACGCTGGCGTCCCCGTCGCAGCCGCGCCCAACAGGCTGTTAGAGACCACGTGACGGTGAGAGAATGGGCCTTCTGGTTGCCGCCATACGGGTTTACATGCTGGTTATCGTCGTTCGGGCGATAGCGTCCTGGCTGCCGCCGCGCGCGCGTGCGAACGAGTTGTACGAGTTCGTGCGTTCGATAACCGAGCCCGTTCTGCGCCCGGTGCGCAGGGCATTGCCGTTGGGGCGCGGGATTGACCTGTCGCCGCTGATCGTGCTGCTGGCATTGGACGTGCTGGCACGGGCCATAGCGGGTCTCTAACGCGCCGGCGGCTCACGGCACGGGCACGTGGTCCAGGATCCGCTGGATGATCGTGTCGGAGTCCACCCCCTCGGCCTCCGCTTCGAACGTAAGTATGATGCGGTGGCGGAGCACGTCGGGGGCCATGGCCTTGACGTCGTCCGGGATGGCGTAGGCGCGGCCGTCGATCAGCGCGCGGGCCCGCGCGGCCATGACCAGGTACATCGAGGCACGGGGCGAGGCGCCCCATTCAACCAGTTGCTCCAGGCCGAGTTCCGGGGAGGGCTCGCGCGTCAGGCGCACGATGTCCAGGACGTAATCCCGCACCCTGGCGTCCACGTAAACGGCGTCCGCCACGCGGCGGTACTCCAGCACGTCGGCGCAGGGCAGCACTTGCTCCACCGCCAGGTTGGGCTCGGAGACGGCCATGCGGTCGACTATCTGCGACTCGTCTTCCCGGTTGGGGTAGGGGACGCGGAGCTTCAGCAGGAACCTGTCCACCTGGGCCTCGGGCAGGGGGTAGGTGCCTTCCTGCTCGATGGGGTTCTCCGTGGCGATGACCAGGAACGGCGCCGGAAGTGGGAACGTCTTCCCGCCGATGGTCACCTGGCGCTCCTGCATGGCCTCCAGCAGCGCGCTCTGCACCTTGGCCGGGGCGCGGTTGATTTCGTCCGCCAGCAGCAGGTTAGCGAAGATCGGCCCGAGCCGCGTGGTGAACTCGCCGGTCTGCGGGTTGTATATCTCCGAGCCCAGCAGGTCCCCCGGCAAGAGGTCGGGCGTGAACTGTATCCTCTTGAACCCGGCGTCCAGCACCCCCGCCAGCGTGGTGACGCAGAGCGTCTTTGCAAGCCCCGGCACGCCCTCCAGGAGGATGTGTCCGTTGCACAGCAGGCCCGTGATGACGCGGTCTATCAGGTCGTCCTGGCCGACGATGACCTTGTGGATCTCGTCTCTCAGGGCCTTTAGGCGTTCGCGGACGCCCTCCGCCTTTCGCCGAAGTCGCTCGTCCGTCGTGGGTGTATCCATTCATTCCTCGGAAAGGGAGGCCAGCACGGTCCGGGTGTCGGCCAGCTTTGCGCCGGCGGCCCGCATCTGCTCGATGGCTTCACGTGCGTTCTCTTCGTTCACGCCCCGGACGGCGTCCCGGACCACGGTGACGTCGTAGCCCCGCTCCACGAGCCCCAGAACGGCCCGGAGGACGCAGTACTCGGTCGCGACGCCGTAAACGTAGACCCGATCCGGCCCCAGCGCCGAAAGAGCCCTCTGCGCCAGGGGCACGGAGAAGACGTCCAGGTCCTGCTTTTCGATGACAATCTGCTGTATGCCGCCTTCCAGGAGTCCGTTGAGCTGCTCGCCCAGGCGCCACGGGTCCGCCGTTTCGCAGGTCGGCGTCACGGTGGCTTCGATCTTTCCCTGCCCGGGCGTCCCGGCGACGCAGTGCCGGCCGAACTGGTCGAACTCCGGGTCGTCGGGACCGTGCGCGTCGGCGCTGGCCAGGATGGGTATGCGGCGTTGCAGCGCGAAGTCCGTGAGCCTCTTCAGGTTCGGCACGATCTCGGCGGCTCCGGGAACTGCCAGCTTCCCGTCCTCGTCCATGAAGTCGTGCTGCGTGTCCACGTCCCAGAATACCGGGCTCCGGTTCATGGCCGCTCCTTATTCCACTTCTCCGGCGAGCCGCTGGAACCTCTCCTGCAGCGCGCGGCTCACGCGGACGGGGTAGGGCTCGGCGCCCTTGAGGCGTCTGTGTTCCGCCGGCAGCCGCCCCAACTGCTCCCCGGCGCGGCGCTGGATGTCGGCCAGGGGCGGCAGGTCGCCGACCAACGCGCCGCCGTCCATCACGGTTTGCAGCAGCGGCTCGGCACCCTCTGGGCATGTTTCGTCGTCGCCGGCGATCACGTCGCCTGCCGTCAGCCCCGTGCCTGCGTCGGCGAAGCGATGGACCTGCTTCATGCCGGGGTAGGTCGCCTTGTCCTCGCTGAGCTTCAGGCGCGGCTCCCATTGGCCGTTCCTGCACACGGCGACCAGCTTATAGACGCCGCCGAGGCTGGCCGCGTCCTCGCTGGTGACCATCTTCGTCCCGACACCGAAGCCGTCGACGGCGGCCCCGTTCTCTATCAGTTCCGCAATGCGATATTCGTCCAGATCCCCGCTGGCGAGTATCATGGCCTCGCTGCGGCCGGCGCGGTCCAGCAGCAGGCGCACCTGCCTGCTCAACTCGACCAGGTCCCCGCTGTCGATGCGCACGCCCTTCATCCCCGGGGCGACCCGGGCCGCCTTGCCGGCTCCGGACAGCACGTCGTAGGTGTCGATGAGAAGGACCGCGTGCTCGCCGAAGCAGTCGTAGTAGGCGCCGAACGCCTGCTCCTCCGTATCGAAGGCCATGATGAAGCTGTGGGCCTCCGTCCCGGAGACGGGTATGCCCATGGCGGCGCCGGCCTCGACGTTGGAGGTGCCGACGCACCCCCCGATGAAGCAGGCGCGGGCGGCGAGGATCGCCGCGTCCGGGCCGTGGGCCCTGCGCGCGCCGAAGTCCACCACGGCGCGCTGCCGGCCGTCCAGGCACGCCGCCTGCACCACCCTGGACGCCTTGGTGGCGACCAGCGTCTGGTAGTTGACCATGCTGAGCAGGAACGTCTCCACCAACTGCGCCTCGATGATCGGCGCTTTGACCCGTAGGAGGGGTTCGTTCTGGAAGACGACCGTTCCCTCCGGGACGGCCTCGAGCGTTCCCGAGAAGGACAGGCCGGCCAGGCAGTCGAAGAAGGCGTCCCCGATCCGCTCGAAGACGGGCAAGGCGCGCAGGTAGTCGATCTGCCGGCCGGTGAACCGCAGGTTCTGCAGGTAGGAGACGACCTGCTCCAGCCCGGCGCAGATCAGGTAGGACCGCTTCTCAGGCAGTTCGCGCACGAACAGCTCGAAGGCGGCCGGCTCCGTCATCCCGTGCTCGAAGTACGCGGCAGCCATCGTCAGTTCGTACAGGTCCGTGCAAAGCGCACGGTCTTGTTGCGGCAGGTGCATGTCGCGTTGCCCGGCTGTCGGGATGGGCTCCGATGGCGGGCCTCAGTATATACGAACAGGGCATGGTTTCAATCGCATCTCCCGGGCCCCCGGTGCCGAAGGAGGCTTGATTCGCGGGCGGGCGGCCCGCTACATTACACTGGATGCGTTTTGGAGGTGGCGCGGATGCTTGCCGCAGTAGCGGCTTCTGACCTGTCAAAGGTCCTGGGTGTGCTGGGCCCGGTGGACCTGGTCGTGATAGCGGCCCTGCTCCTGGGCGCCGGGCTCGGCTTCTGGAGCGGGCTGGTCTGGCAGTTGCTCCGCATCCTGAGCGTGCTCCTGAGCCTGTGGGCCGCCTGGCTGCTCCATCCCGTGGTCGGCGGCTTCGTGCCGGCCACCGTTGATGAGGGAACGGGGCGGCTGGTCAGCGCCGCGGTCATCTTCGCGGTGGCGCTGGCGGCGTGCTACGCGGCGTCGTTCCTGCTGCGCGGCGTGGTCAACGCGCTGAAGCCCCAGTTACCGGACCGCGTGGCCGGGGCCGTTTTCGGACTGATCAAGGCGGGCCTGCTCGTGGGCGTCCTTGCCTTTCTCATCCTGCGCTACGCCGACGACGAGAGCGGGATTCACCGTCACGTGGCGGCCTCGCGGGGGGCGCAGGCGTCTGCGGCGTGCGTGCGGACGCTGCTCCAGGTGCTGCCGGAGCAGGTCCGGGCAAGCCTCGCCCGGGGCAGCGGCCCCGGCATTGGCCCCGTCACAGTGTGACTTCTACGGTCACATTTCCGGTCCTCCCGGGGCCTGCCTTCCGTGCAAGTCTGGTTTTCTTCCCAGAATTACCTGTCGCTTGCCGGGGCCGCCGGCGGCTCCTGCTGTCGCCCTAAGACTTTGCAGGGCAAAGAGATGAGATTGCCCGGCAGCGTTGCCCGCCGGTGAGGCCGCCCGCGCGAGCGTCGGAGACAGCTTCCTGACTGCTTCTCTCCCGCATGTGGCATCCCTGTTGCATCCCCCTTTGGCGGCTACGATTCGTCTTCATCTTCATTCTCACACTTGGACGGGACGGTGATCCAGAGGTGAGCGTAGGATCGCAAGCGATCGCTGAAGAGTATGGCGCATACGTAGACTTGGTGACGGCCGTCGGTCACGCGGTGGACATGGCGGCCGTTGTTGATTTCCTGGCCGAGGATGACGAGGAGCAACAGGCCCTGCTGGACGCGCTCGATGGGAATGAGCGATCCGGTCCAGGCCCCTTCTCCGACGCCGCACAACGCATGCACGATCTGAGGGAGCGGCTGGCTCGCGACCTGTGCGACATGGTGGCGCAGGCGGAAGGAGACGCGCCCGACCCAGATGCAAACGGGGACCTGGCGAAGTGCCTCAGGGCGCTGTCCGGCGCAAGGCGGGAGGATCTGGCGGATAAGCTGCTCCTGAACGGGCAGCGTCAGTTCATCCGGCCCGCGCAGATGGACGTGGGGGACCTGCAGGCGCTCCTGCGCGAGCTGGAGAATGACGAGGGGCCGTTCGCCCTGGTCAAGCTCGTGCCCTACCTGCGCGAAGAGCTCGCCAGGCGCGGCATGTCGCTGGACGAGGCGGAGATTCGAGAGTTCTTCAAGCCTGACGGCGCCGTCGGCCAGGCGCCGCGTTGCATCGCGTGGCTGCTGCGGGGCCTGAACGGTGAGTTCCGCACGGGGCTGATCCCGCTGGAAGACCTGGTTGGGGACGTCGACGCGGACCGGTGGCTGGAGGAAGCGCGAGAGAGGCTGCTGTTCCGCAGTCACAGCGCCATGCACAAGGCGATCGCACAGGTCACGAGCCTCAAGTACGACTGCGTGCACAAGGCGCTCAGCGGTGAGCAGAAGGCCAGGCGCGTTCAGGCCGAGATCAAGTACTGCCTGGACAAGTGGCTGGAGGATGCCGACGAGGGCCGGGAACCGGACATCGACGACCAGTACAGGGGCGTCCCGGTCGAGCAGACCTGCGCCCTGCTCTCGGAGCTTGAGAGCAGGTTCCCAACCAAAGAGGAGATGTACCGCGTGCTATCGAAGCGGACCGGCGTCAAGGCGGGGTCGGTCCGACGCTACTTCCAGTCCCAGGGGCAACTGAAGTACGCGCCGCTTGCCGTCTATCGCTGTGCGCTGGGGCTCTGTAACGGAGAAGGCGAAGCACACCTGATGCACGATTCATACCTGGACAACGAGCGCACGCGCCGCGTGGCCGTGCAACTGGCCCAAAAGGCGAAGGTCGCGCTGCGAGAGTGGCGTGAGAGCGGCGAGACACCCGAACTGGAACTCGAATTCAGAGAACTCAGGCGGGAACTGATAGCTGCCATCAAAGAACGATGGCGCGAAGTGCCTGCCTTGGTTTGATAAGGATAAGTACCTCCAATCCTTGAGGGAGCCCGGCCACGCACCGCGTGGCCGGGCTTTCCTTTTTGTGCGCCCGGCTCACTCCGCCTTTCGCCTGGGCCCGGAGCACGCCCAGCTGCTTACCGTTGTGAGTTGCCCCCGGCGCCCCTGAGGAATCTCGCCGGGGCGGCCGGAGAAGGGCTGCAGTCGAGGGAATGGCTGAGGAGCTGCGGGCGGATTGCCTACAGCCCGGCTTTCTGGCGCAGCAGGTCGGCGCGGTCGGCTCTCTCCCAGGTGAACTCCGGCTCCGTGCGTCCGAAGTGGCCGAAGGCCGCCGTCTTCCGATAGATTGGCCTGAGCAGGTCCAGTTGCTCGATGATCGCCGCCGGACGCAGGTCGAAGCATTCCCTCACCAGCTTGACTATGCGCTCTTCCGGTATGGCGGCGCTGCCCTCCGTATCGCGCCATTCGGCCGCAGTGAACATTTTCATATTCATCTGGACGGAGCCGGAACCCGGGTC
>CAZQEQ010000106.1:0-8986 GCA_964592385.1 uncultured candidatus Brocadiaceae bacterium
AGTACGCCGACAGTCCCGGCAGTGGCATACAGTCCACGGACAGCGCGGCGGAGTATGACCCCGAGCGCCTCGACCAGATGGACTACTACGTCGCCAAGCTCAAGGATGCCGGCATCTTCACCTTGCTGTCCACGCAGTTCGGCCCCGTCAACCCGGGGCCGGCGGACGTCCGGGACATCCCGTACGTGGCGGAGTTCGGCACATTCAGCCGCAACAACCGCATCCCCATGCCGCACAGCAGCTCCTACTATTCGCCCGAGATCCAGGACCTGCACATGCGCCAGACGGTGAACCTGCTCAAGCACCGCAACCCGTACACCGGCCTGACCTACGCCGAGGACCCGTGCATCATCGCCTTCGAGATCCTCAACGAGCAGAGCATCCTCTTCTACACCTCGATGGAGCCCCTGAAGGCGAGCGAGACGCTGCGCAGGGCCACGGGCAAGCGCTTCTGTGACTGGCTGCGCACCCGCTACGGTACCCAGGAGAAACTGGTCGAAGCATGGGGCAAGGACGCATTCGATTACTTCACCGGCATGGGATTCCCGCCGGTCGGCGAGAGCCTGGACAAGGACAACATCCTTCCCCTCGGCAACCCCTGGTTCTGGGATCCGGAGCAGCTCGCCGGGTCGCAGAGCGTGGTCAGGCAGCGTCTGCTGGATTCGCTGGAGTTCCTCTATATCCTCCAGAACGAAGCGTACGCCCGGTGGGTGGCGGCGGCGCGCGCGGCCGGCTACGAGGGCGAGATCCTCGGCTCGAACTGGCAGGCCGGGCAGAACTCCAGCCACTACTACAACCTGCACTCCGACTACCTGATCGGCCTCATTGACCGCCACAACTACTTCGGCGGGTACAACAGCATGCTCAGCGTGCCGGGCTCGGCCATGTTCAGCACCGGGATGCAGCAGGTGGCCGACCGCCCCTTCATGCTCTCCGAGTGGATCCACGTCTACCCGAACGAGTGGGCCGCGGAAGGCCCGGCCATCATCGGCGCGTACGGCCTGGGGCTTCAGGATTGGGACGCCTCCTACATGTTCCAGAACGGCGACGATGGCGTGTTCAACAGCCGGCTCGGCGGCAACGTAACCGTCCCGCAAATCATGGGGCTCTTCCCGGCCGTCGCCCGGCAGGTGCGCCGCCAGGACGTGCGGGCCTCGGACGTGCTCGCCCCGCGCTACGTCAA
Source organism: uncultured candidatus Brocadiaceae bacterium (assembly GCA_964592385.1). Lineage (GTDB taxonomy): Bacteria > Planctomycetota > Brocadiia > SM23-32 > SM23-32 > CAZQEQ01. Next base: position 1,184 of record CAZQEQ010000106.1, read on the forward strand.
CATCCCCTCGCTGCGCGAGGAGAAGCTCGGCTTCCGTGACAGCGTGACCCAGGAGTACGACATCAAGTCCTTCGATTCCGACAAGGTGCCCGCGCACACGATGCCCGTCGCCCGCACGGTGATCGAGTTCACCGACGAGTACCGCGACACGCCGGCCTTCGACCCCGAGAAGGCGCGCCAGGGCGGCGCCTACGTCTCGACCACCGGGCAGCTCCGCTGGACGCCCGGCGAGAGCGCCGTGGACGGCCACTTCACCATGGACACGGCCGGGACCAAGGCCGTCGTCGGCTTCGCCGAGGGCGAGACTTGCCGGCTCGGCGACGTGACCATCACGCCCAGGACGCACTTCGCCGCCATCTACGTCACCGCCAAGGAGCCTGACAAGGACCTGGCCGGCTCGAAGAGCCTCCTGGTCGTCGCCATCGCCCGCGCCCGCAACACGGGCATGAAGTGGGTCGGCGACCGCCGCGTGATCTCCGCGGGCACGGAGCCCATCCTCATGGAGCCCGTCGTGGCGGACATCACCCTCGCCGGCCGGGGGACGCCCGTCGTGCACGTCCTCGACCACGACGGCCACCGCACGGACAGGACTGTCCCGGTGCACAACGGCGCCTTCACGATAGACGGCTCGCTCTACAAGACGCCCTACTACGAGATCGCCTACAAATAGCCCTGAGGGCAGAATACAGCTGCGATGTGGCGTCGTGGGAGGCTGTCCGTCGAAGCTTTCTCAAGGGCGCCGGGCTGCGAAGCGGTGGCGGTCTGCGTGTCCGCTCTGCGGCAGCCCCATGGTGCTGGGCCTGGGCAACGACGAGATGCTCCTGGCCAGCGACCCGGCCGCCCTGGTGGCGCGGACGCGGCAGGCGGTGTACCTGGACGACGGGGAGACGGCCGACACGCTGGCCGGCGTCCGCGAGGCCAGGCTGCACGGCCTGGACGCCATCGGCATCTGCAACGTCGTCGGCTCGACCATCGCGCGGGAGTGCGGTCAGGGCGTGTACATCCACGCCGGCCCGGAGGTCGGCGTGGCCTCCACGAAGGCGTTCACCGGGCAACTGGTCGTCCTGACGCTGCTGGCGATACACATGGGCCACATGCGCGGGATGCCCCTTGTGCCTATCGTCGCCGTGATACCGTTGCAGTTGCTGGCCTACCACATCGCGGTGATGCGCGGCTGCGACGTGGACCGCCCGCGAAATCTGGCCAAGAGCGTTACTGTGGAGTGAGCATGAGCGCAGAGGCTCGGGACCTGGCCTTGACACGCATCCGTTCATGGCGGAGACTATCGTCACGCTCGACGGGAAGGGGCTCCGTTCGAGGGCTGAGCTCGTGAGGGGACGCCTCGGGTTGCGGGACGCATCGAGGGGGGGCGGGTGCTGCGGCGTTGACCTTTACCCCGGCGGACCGGGCTATGGAAGAGAGTGAAGTGCTGAAGCGGATGGAAACGGCGCTGGAGTATCGGCGTGACATCAAGAAGGTCCGGGCGTGGTGTGGGACGCTTGCATTCTTCGGCCTGCTGGCCCTCTGGCAGGGCTATCAACTGGTGGAAGGAGGCCTGGACATTGCCTGGCTGGGGATCGTGATCGGGGGCGTCTTGTTGGTGGCAGCGATCTCCGCGGCCGCCAGGCCGTCGCCTGCTACGATGGTGGGAGAGGCCGTGGCGTTCGGTTTGATCGCTGTGTGGGATATATCGCTTGCCGTGCTGAGCGAGGGCGAAGCAGTGGACCTGCAGCCCGTTGAAGAACGGCGGTTCGCAGCGAGGTGCCTGCGCGAGGGGCCGTGTCGGTGTAGCACAGGCGCCCTCGTCTGTGGCGTTCTCAGCCGGGGGCGGCTGAGCTACATTTTTCAACGGGCTGCCTGGGCAGAGGAATTGGAAGTGCAAGATCAAACGGGAGGACCTGCATCGGCTCACGCAATGGCAAGGACAGCAGCAGGCGGGGCTGCCGCAGGCGCACGTAGCAGACCCGGCAAGTGCGGGGCAAACCTGAGGGCGCCAGACGCCCGTCGCCAACGCTGCAATGCCCCTCCTGATCCTATCTCATACGTCCTTGGCAACGGTGTCGGCGCGTGAGGGCGACAACGACTTGCCCGGCCTGGCCGAGCACACGATAGCCGTGCCGGGCACGCTCGATCCCCTTGTGCCCATCGTCGCCGTGATACCGTTGCAGTTGCTGGCCTACCACATCGCGGTGATGCGGGGCTGCGACGTGGACCGCCCGCGAAAGCTGGCCAAGAGCTTTACTGTGGAGTGAGCATGAGCACCGAGGGAAACATCATCCTGTTCGAGGACCGGTACGTTGACGACATGAGTCCGATCACGCTGACCCGTCCGGCCTTCGCCGTGACGTGCGCCGCCTGGAACCTGCACGAGGTGGCGGCGCTGGCCGCGCCCCGGGTGAGCCACGTTGTCAGGAAGCACCTCGATCCGACCGCTGCGCGCAGGTTTCCGAAGTCGCCGGCCGGTGCCGGCCCGGTCCTGTTCGTGAACGCCTCCGTGGCGCCGGACACGCGGTATGCGGACCGTCTGGCGGAGTTGCTGGCCGACGGCGCGCCCTTCGCGTGCACCTCGGGTCAGCGCGTGACGGCGGCGCTGCTGCCGCCGGACCAGGAGGTCCCGGCCGACCTCTCCCCGGAGCGCGTCACGCCTTTCCTGCTGGACCTGGACCTGCCCCTGCACGATGAGGAGCCGTTCGAGACGTTCGACTACCCGTTCCACGTCGTGGACGCGCTGGCGCGGCTCTTCCCGGCGAACATCGAGCGAAGGCTGGCCGAAGGCCGCTACGACGAGGTGCGCGAGGGGGTCTTCGCCGGCGAGGGGGTGCGGATCGCCGAGACGGCGGTCTTCCACGCCGAGGACGGCCCCATCGTCCTGGGCGAGAACGTGCGCGTCCTGGACTTCACGTACCTCTACGGGCCGCTCTACGTCGGGCCGAACTCGCGGATCATCGAGCGCTCGTCGGTCAAGGAGTTCACCTCCATCGGCCACACCTGCAAGATCGGCGGCGAGGTCGAGGCGAGCATCATCGAGCCCTACACGAACAAGCAGCACCACGGTTTCCTGGGCCACGCCTACATCGGCTCGTGGGTCAACATGGGGGCCGGCACCAGCAACAGCGACCTGAAGAACACCTACGGCAAGGTGCGCGTCGAGCTGGGCGACAGGAAGGTGGACACGGGCATGCAGTTCCTGGGCTGCATCATGGGCGACTACTCCAAGACGGCGATCAACACCAGCATCTTCACGGGCAAGATCATCGGCGTCGGCAGCATGCTCTACGGATACGTGGGGCAGAACGTGCCGAGCTTCTGCAACTACGCCCGGTCCTTCGGCCAGATCACCGAGTGCTCGCTCGACCAGGCCATCGTCACCCAGGGGCGGATGTTCGCCCGTCGCGGCGTCGAGCAGACCGAGGAGGACATAGCGCTGCTGGCGGACGTGTTCGAGCGGACGCGCCGGGAGCGGCGCATCTCGTCCGAGCCCCCGGTGCTCTGAACGTCGCGCCTGCGGCGAAGCGATTGGGACGGGGGCAACTTATCGCACGGGGCCGGTTGCCCGTGAGCGAACGTCGCCCGGGCCGAGGAACCTGATGAACGATTCCAGCAGGGCGGCGTCGAAGTGCCCCTCCATGCTCTTCATCAGGCGCAGCGCGTCGTAGGGCCTGTGTGCCGGGGCGTATGCCCGCTGGCTGGTGAGGGCATCGTAAGCATCGACGATTTTCGCCAGTCGCACCGGCGCTTCCAGGCGCGCTGTCGCAATGCCGTCCGGATAGCCGTTGCCGTCAACCTGCTCGTGGTGGGAACGAATGACGGAAGCGGCCTCCGGCGAAACCGCGCCGTGCCCCCCCACAATCTCCAGGCCCACCAGGGGGTGTGTCTTGATCTGTTGGAACTCGGCCTGGGTCAGCTTGCCGGGCTTGCGCAGTATCATCGCCGGTATCTGGCTCTTGCCGATGTCGTGTGCAATGCCACCGTATCCGATCCTCTGCAGGGCGGCCTCGTCCGTGATGCGCAGCAGTTCCCTGCTGGCCCCGACCAGCAGGACCGTCACGTTGACCGAGTGCGTATAGGTCTCGTAGTCGTGCGATGCGAGGGCGGTCATCTCCCACATGGCGTTCGGGTCCCTCAGGATCGAGGCCACCACGGTTCGGACCATCCTCTGCGCCCGGCGCGAGTTCCTGCCGGAGCGAGGGTCGGCGAAGAACTGCTGCACCACGCGCGATGAGGCCTCGTAAACGAGCTGGCACGCTTGCCCGCGCGGCAGGAGGTCGTCACGGACTATGCTGCTCAGGTTCTCTTCGACGTACTCGTCGTAAGCGTCCGAGTCTTGCTTCCGCAGGTAGAGTTCCCCCACGCCGCGGTCGAGGAGCCGCTGGCGTGTTTCCTCGGTCAGGAGGGCATGGGCGCCTTTGTAGAGCGTCGCGCTCGACCCGGCGCCAGCCTTGATGTAGAGGTCCACCGGCGCCATCGTGCCGGGCTGCATGATGGCGAGATGGACCGGGAAGAACTCGTCGCTCGGAAGGCTGCCCCGCGGTGCCATGGCTCTTAACCGACGCGCGCGAACCTTCTGCGCACTCTCAATAGGGTCAGTGAACACAATAGAGGCTTCTCGCCACTGCGCGGCGAGGATGCCTGTCAACCCCGGCGATCCCCCGGCTGTGATACCACGATAGAGTGGTGACGCACGCCGTCCGCCAGACTGACGCGTGGCAGTATAGCACTCCGGCAGGCCGCAGGTCAAGACGTGGGGGGCGGGAACGCGGGAATGGAGCGGGTGAGGGGATTCGAACCCCCGACACCTAGCATGGCAAGCTAGTGCTCTTCCACTGAGCTACACCCGCTCTCCGTCGGGCGGCGATGCGCGCAGACTGGTGCGAAGGGGGGGATTCGAACCCCCAATTCGCCTGAGGCGAACTAGATCCTAAATCTAGCGCGTCTGCCACTTCCGCCACCTTCGCGCCCTTAGTCCTGTAATCGTACCCAAAGCGTTCCCGCAGTTCAAGCGGAATCCGCGCCGGCCGCCCGGTCCGTCGGTTTGCTTCGCGCGACGCCGCCGGGGTAAGATGGCGCCGTCCCGTTCTGCCGGAGGTGGGTTCTCGTGTGCGCACCGGTGCTGCACTGCTATGCGGACTACAAGTGGACGGGCCCGTCGGAGCCCGTCGCGCAGCTCTGCCGCGAGTTGACGCGGCTCGGGTGGCGGTCGGACCTGGCGTGCACGAGACCGCCCCGGCCCGCCGAGGGCCCGCTTGGCGCCCGCGCGCGCGACATGGGGCTGCGCGTCTTCGACGAGTTCCGGTTCGACAGCTCGCGCAACATCTGGCGCAACTGCCGGGACGTCCGGCGCTTGCGAGAACTCATCTCTCAGGGGGATTACCGAATCGTCCACTGCCACGGCACGTGGGATCACGTCCTGGCGGCCGTCGCCGCCGCCCCTCACCGCGAACGCATTCCTCTCGTGCGCTCGGACCATCGCGCCCGGCGGTACGGGCGCGGCCCGCTGAGCCGGCTCCTGTTGGGGCCGCGGATGACGGACCACCTGATCGTGCTGACCGACGCCTGCGCCGCCGATGCGGTGGAGCGGCTGCGCCTGGCGCCGGGCTCGGTCACGACCGTCCGGGGGGCGGTGGACTGCGACGAGTTCCGGCCGACGGACGCGCCGGCCGGCTTGCGGGAGGAACTGGGCCTGGCGGCGGGTGACGTGGTGTTCGGAGTCGTCTCCCGCATACAGCGGCACCGGCGCTTCGACGTGTTGCTGAAGGCCGCGCGCATCATCCAGCGGCGGGACGGGCGCGTGAAGATCGCCGTCTGCGGGCGTGGCACGCACCGCAGGGAGCTCCTTTACGACCCGGTTGCGCGGATGGGGCTGGAGGATACGGTGATTCCCCTCGGGTACCGGCGGGGGGACTACCGGGACGTGCTGACCGCGTTCGACGCGGGCGCCATGCTCGTGCCGGGCAGCGACGGCTCCTGCCGGGCCGCACTCCAGATGGCTGCGATGGGCAAGCCGCTCGTCGTGGCCCGGCGCGGCGCCCTCCCGGACGTCGTCGAGGACGGCCGGACCGGCGTCGTCGTCCGGGACACGCCGGAGAACCTGGCGGAGGCGATCCTGGGCATGGCGGCCGACGCGGAGGCCCGCCGCCGCATGGGCGAGGCCGCGCGCCGGCGAATGTGCGGGGAGTTCTCCCTGCCCGTGCAGGCGCGGCGCGTGGCGGAGGTGTATCGCCGCCTGCTCGGTGCGCCTTAGAGCGACTGGCCGGCCTGGCCGAGGACGGCCTCCAGGAAGGCGGCGGCGTTCCCCGTCGGCACCTCCGTCATGACCGGCTTCGCGGGGGCGAGCACGTAGCCGCCGCCGCGCCCCATGTGCCGGCAGAGCCGCTGCACTTCCTCTCGAATGGTCTCGGGCGTCCCCCGGGGCAGGAGTTGCTGGGTGCCGACCGCGCCCCAGAAGGCCATGCGGTCGCCGAACTCCTCCTTGAGCCGGTAAACGTCCATGGCCTCCGGCTGCACGGACTCCAGGCAGTCCAGCCCGGCATCCGCCGCCTCGCCGACTACCTCGGAGATGTTGCCGCAGGAGTGGTGGATGGTGAACATGCCCGCTTCCTTGATCCTGCCCCAAAGCCGCCGATATCGCGGCAGGAACAGCTCCACCCACCGCTCCTTGCCCATGATCAGGCCCCGCTGATGCCCCCAGTCGTCGCCCGTCTGGATGCCGTCCAGGGGCAGTTGCACGAAGCGCTCTATCGCCCCCAGCAAGAACTCCGTGATGCCGTCCAGCAGTTCTTCGACGAACGCCGGCTGGAGCGCCATGTCCATCAGCACGTTCTCGAAGCCCCGCATTATCCAGCTCCGCTCGAACAGGCCGTAGGAGACCACGGCCATGACGAATTTCCCGGCGCGATGGTGCTCCTCGCACTCGCGCACGCTCTCCTGGAGCCAGTCTTCGGGGAAGACGCCGTCGGGCGACGGGAACTCGTAGCCGCTCAGGTCAGGCTCCGGCAGCGCCGGCTGCTCCAGGTGATAGGGCAGCCTGTCCATTCGCCAGATGCTGCCGCAGCAGTCGCGTGCGCGCCCGTCGTCTATCGACTGGCGGCTCAGCAGGTTTGCCACGCGGACGCGCACGATGTGGTCGCACTTCACGTCGCGCCAACGGGGGCTGCCGTAGTGCCGGTCCAGCCTTTCGGCGACCTCCGGTTCGACGGGCACGACGTAAGGGATGAAGTCCGTCTCGCAGTGTTCCAGTTGGGCGACGACTCGGTCTCTCGGGTTCATTGGAGGGCTCCGGGACAGCGTAAGGTCAACCGTGCCTATTCTACGGGGGGCGCGTCGGCCTCGCCAGCGAGGGTGCCGAAGAACTCGTCCACCGCCGCCAGGGCCTGCTGCGCCTGCGCGAAGACGTGATGCCTGGTCGGCAGGCTGCGCAGGAAGGTCTGCCCGTATGCCTTGGTCACGATGCGCCGGTCGGTGACGACGATCACGCCCCGGTCGGTCCCGCGCCGGATCAATCGGCCGAACCCCTGGCGGAAGCCTATCACGGCCTCCGGCAGCGTGTAGTGGCTGAACGGGTCCCGCCCGAGCGCCTCCAGGTGGGCCGTGCGGCCCCGCACGAGCGGGTCGGTGTGCACGTGGAACGGCAGCTTGGTCAGGACCAGGCAACTGAGCGCGTCGCCCGCGATGTCCACCCCCTCCCAGAAACTCCGCGTGCCGAGCAGCACGGAGGAGGTGACGTTCCGGAAGAATGCCGTGATGGCCTCCCGGCTGCCCGTGTGGCCCTGGGCCAGGACGGTGATGCCGGCCCGCTCGAGCGGC
>CAZQEQ010000107.1:0-8423 GCA_964592385.1 uncultured candidatus Brocadiaceae bacterium
AGACGAGAATGGGGTCGTACACGTCGTATTCAACGTCCGCCCTGGCGACACGGGCCCCCATGCAAAGGGCCGGGACGAACAGGAGGACCATTCCCATCGGCCGGATGGTCTTCAGCATTTCCACGGTCAGTTCCTCCACACAGGTCCCGCCGTGAGGAGGCAGCCCGGCGCCGCGCCGATGCACTTCTGCCTGCTGCCGAGAACGGGGGATTCCCCGGCGGCCTCAGGGCGCCGGAGGGCATGGAAGTCGAGGTGACTGGCGTTGCCGCCGGAGGCGGGAAACTGCCCGGCCGGGGGGGAAGGATACATATCCCAAAGCTCCGCGTGGAGCAGTAAGCCGATACCAATGCTCTCGTAATACCCAGGCCAAATAGTACATCCCGCCCGCCCAGATGTCAACGCTTTTCTCAGGGCGCACCGCGCCTTCTCCACGGCCCGCCGGCGGGCGCTTACTCAACGAACTCGAACGCCCCGCGAGCCGCCCCCGGCTGTGCGTCCTTCCGCTTGCACGGGCTGTTATAATCTGCGCAACGGCGGGGGCCGGGCGTGACGAATGCACGCCTGCCGGAACCGCATTCGAGTCTCCATTCCGACACCACGTGCGGAGATAGCCCATGGACTGCCAGGCGTTCATCGACCAGCAGGTAGGCGAGATTAAGGAAGCGGTCGGCGGCGGCGTCGCCATCAACGCGCTCAGCGGGGGCGTGGACAGCTCCGTCGTGACCGTCCTGGGGTACCGCGCCCTGGGCGAGAACTTGAGGACTTTCTTCATCGACGACGCGCTGATGCGCGAGGGCGAGCCGGAGCGCGTCGTGCAGAGGTTCGCAGACGTGGGCATCCACGTCGGATTAGTGGACGCCCGCGCGGAGTTCCTCGGCGCGCTCAAAGGGCTGACCGACCCCGAACAGAAGCGTCAGGCGGTAACGGACACCTTCTACTCCGTCGTGTTCGCGCGGCTGGTGGGTGAGACCGGCGCCAGGTTCCTCCTGCACGGGACGATCCTGACCGACATCGAGGAGACCGTCGCGGGGATCAAGCGCCAGCACAACATCCTGGCGCAGGTCGGCATTGACACGGAGGAGGCGTACGGTTACGGGGTGCTGGAGCCGCTGAAGACCCTGCGCAAGGACGGCGTGCGCGAGGTGGCCCGGGCGCTGGGCCTGCCGGCGGAGGTCAGCGAGAGGATCCCCTTCCCGGGCCCCGGCCTGGCCACGCGCATCGTCGGCGAGGTGAACGAGGAGCGGCTCGACACGGTCCGCAAGGCCACGACCATCGTCGAGGAGGAGCTGGCCGACAGCGGGGCGTTCCAGTACATGGCCGTGCTGCTCAATGACTACGCCACGGGCATACGGGACGGGGAGCGCGAGTTCGGCCAGATAATCGTGCTGCGGTGCATTGACAGCGTGGACGCCCGGACGGCGACGGCCGTCCGCCTGCCGTGGGAGAAGCTGGAGGCGATCTGCGAGAGGATCACGCGCATTCCGGGCGTCAACCGGTGCCTCTATGACCTGACCCCGAAGCCGCCGGCCACGATCGAGTACGTCTGACCGGGCGGCGACAGGCGGGCGACCGGGGGAACTCAACAGGACGAGGAGCGACATGGAGGGTTACCTTCTGCTGGCGGACGGCACGCGGCTGGACGGGGTCCTGAAGGGCGCAGCCAGGACCGCCACGGGCTGGCTTGTTGCCAATACGGCGGTCGTGGGCTTCCAGGAGATGGTCACGGACCCGACCTACGGCGGCGCCATCCTGAACTTCACCTACCCGGAGATCGGAAACGTCGGCGTCACGGAGGCATTCTCCGAGTCGGGGCGCGTCCAGGCCGCCGCCGTCGTGGTCAAGGTGCTCAGCACTTGCCGCAGCCACTACCTGGCGGAGGATGACTTCGAGGAGATGCTGAGGGCCGCCGGCGTGCCGTGCCTCTGCGACGTGGACACGCGGGGCGTGGCGGTGCACCTGCGCGAGGCGGGGGAGATGCCGGCCGCCGTGGCGCCCTCCGATGCCGACCCGGCTGAGATCGGCCGCTCCCTGGAGTCGTTCGGGCGCCCGGTCTTCCGGCCGTCCGGCGCCGCCGAGGTCCGGCACGCCGGGGCCGGACCGAAGGTCGCCGTGCTGGACCTGGGTGTCCGGCAGTCCGACCTGGCGCAGATGGGGCGGTGCTGCGTGCCCGCGCTCTTTCCCTTCGATTCGTCGGAGGATGAGGTCATGTCGTGCGGGCCCTCGGCGGTTGTGATCTCGGACGGGCCGGCGGCGGCGGCTCCGCCGGCGGCGACGGTGGATCTGGCGCGCGCCCTGGTCGGCCAGGTGCCCGTGCTCGGGTGCGGGCTGGGGCACGTGGCGCTCGGGCTGGCGCTTGGCTGTAAGGCGACCCTCCTGAAACGCGGCCATCACGGCGCCAACTACCCCGTGCGCAACGTCCTGGGCGGAGAGGTCGGGGTCACCCAGCAGCGGCACAGCGTCGTGCTGGACCGCGCGAGCGTTGGGGCGGCGTCCGGGGTCGAGGTCGTCTGGGAGAATATCAACGACGGCACGGTCGAGGGGATCGTTGCGGCGGACGGGGCGGCGGTGGGGTTCCAGCCCGTGCTGGCGGCGCCGTATCCGGGAGCGGTCAACGCGCACCTCGAGCAGTTCCTCGCCGGGCTGGGCGGCTGAAAGAAGACGGCAGGCAACACAAAGGGGTAAGGTCAGCAGATGCCAAAACGCACGGATCTGAACAAGGTATTGATGATCGGCAGCGGCCCGGTCATTATCGGGCAGGCCTGCGAGTTCGACTACAGCGGCAGCCAGGCCTGCAAGGCCCTGCTGGAGGAGGGGTACGAGGTCGTCCTGATCAACAGCAATCCCGCCACCATCATGACCGACCCGGTCATGGCCCACCGTACCTATATCGAGCCGATCGTGCCGGAAATCATCGAGAAGATCATCGCCCGCGAGCGGCCCGACGCCGTCCTGCCGACCCTGGGCGGGCAGACGGGCCTGAACGTCGCCGTCTTCCTGGCGCGCGAGGGGGTCTACGAGCGCTACGGCGTCGAGGTGCTGGGCTGCGACCCCGACGGCATCACGACGGCCGAGGACCGCGAGTGGTTCAAGAACGCCATGATCGAGATCGGGCTCCGCGTGCCCGACAGCGGCATCGCGCACAGTGTCGAGGAGGGGATGGAGGTCATCGGGCGGATCGGCCTGCCGGTGATCATCCGGCCGGCCTTTACCCTGGGCGGCACGGGCGGTAGCACGGCCTATAACACGGACGAGGCGCCGGAACTGCTCACCGGCGGCCTGGACGCCAGCCCCGTCCGCCAGGTCCTGGTCGAGCAGAGCGTGCTCGGCTGGAAGGAGATCGAGTACGAGGTCATGCGTGATTGCCAGGACAACGTGATCATGGTGACCAGCATGGAGAACGTGGACGCGATGGGCGTCCACACCGGCGACAGCGCCGTCGTGGCGCCCGCGCAGACGCTGACGGCCGCGGATTACGCGAGGTACGTCGAATACTGCAAGCGCATCATCCGCCGCGTCGGCGTCAAGGGCGGCGGCGTCAACATACAGTTCGCGGGCGACCCTAACAGCGACGACATCGTGATCATCGAGGTCAACCCGCGCCTGTCGCGCTCGTCCGCCCTGGCCAGCAAGGCCACGGGCCTCCCCATCGCCCGCGTTGCCACCAAGCTGGCCGTCGGCTACACGCTGGACGAGGTGCTCAACAACGTCACCGGCAACACCTACACGCTCCAGGAGCCGACCGTTGATTACTGCGTTTACAAGACGGCGCGGTTCACGTTCGAGAAGTTCCCGCAGGCCGAGCGCGTCATCAACACCAGCATGAAGAGCGTCGGCGAGTCCATGTCCATCGGGCGCACGTTCAAGGAATCCTTCCAGAAGGGGCTCCGCTCGCTGGAGATCGGCCGCTACGGGTTCGGGGCGGACGGCAAGGACCCTGCCGAGCTCCCGCCCGAAGGCGAGATCGTCCGCAAGCTCTCCGTGCCCAACGACGAGCGCTTCTTTTACATCCGTTACGCCCTCCAGGCGGGCTTCGACATCGACCGCATATACGAGCTGAGCAGGATCGACCGCTGGTTCCTGCACAACTTCAAGGAGCTCGTGGACTTCGAGGACGAGATAAGGGCGGCCGGCGGCGTCGAGGGCATCAGGGCGGACCTCATGCGCAAGGCCAAGGGCTGGGGGTTTAGCGACCGGCAGCTCGCCCACCTGCTCGGTTCGGACGAATGGACCGTGCGGCGGCGGCGCAAGGAACTCGGCGTCCGGCCCGCCTACAAGCTAGTGGACACCTGCGCCGGAGAGGTCGATTCCGAACGGCCCTATTTCTACTCCACCTATGACCGGATCGATGAGTGCCGCGCCACCGACAAGAAGAAGGTCGTCATCCTCGGCGGCGGGCCGAACCGCATCGGCCAGGGCATCGAGTTCGACTACTGCTGCGTGCACGCCGCGCTGGCCGTCCGCGAGGAGGGCTACGAGGCCATCATGGTCAACTGCAACCCCGAGACCGTCAGCACGGACTTCGACACCTCGGACCGGCTCTACTTCGAGCCGATGACGGCCGAGGACGTCCTGAACGTCATCGAGGCGGAGAAGCCCTTCGGCGTCATCCTCCAGTTCGGCGGCCAGACGCCCCTGAACATCTCGGCCGACCTGGAGGCGAACGGTGCCCCCCTGCTCGGCACCAGCCCGCGCAGCATCGACCTGGCCGAGGACCGCAAGCACTTCAAGGAGCTGCTCCACGAACTCGGCCTCAAGCAGGCCCCGAACGGCACGGCCGTCTCCTATGAGGAGGCGCTCGCCCTTGCGGAGGGGATCGGCTACCCCGTCCTCGTGCGGCCCAGCTACGTGCTGGGCGGCCGCGCGATGGAGATCGTTTACGACGCCGAGGAGCTGGAGCACTTCATGCGCCAGGCCGTCGAAGCCTCGCCCGAACGGCCGATCCTGGTCGACAAGTTCCTCGAGGACGCCATCGAGGTGGACGTGGACGCCATCAGCGACGGCAAGCTCACCGTCATCGGCGCCATCATGGAGCACATCGAGGAAGCCGGCGTCCACAGCGGCGACAGCGCCTGCGTCATCCCGCCGCAGACGCTTTCGCAGGAGGTCCAGCACGAGATCGCGCGCCAGACCAGGGCGCTCTCCGAGGCGCTCGAAGTGGTCGGCCTGATGAACGTCCAGTACGCCGTCCAGGCCGGCGAGGTCTACGTGCTGGAGGTCAACCCGCGCGCCTCGCGCACCATCCCGTTCGTCTCGAAGGCCACCGGCGTTTCCCTGGCTAACCTCGCCACGCGCGTCATGCTGGGGGACTCGCTGGAGGAGCTCGGGCTGACGGAGGAGGTCGAAATCGGCCACGTGGCCGTCAAGGAGGCCGTCTTCCCGTTCGCGCGGTTCCCGGGCATCGACACGCAGCTCGGCCCGGAGATGAAGTCCACCGGCGAGGTGATGGGGCTGGCGGACGATTTCGGCATGGCCTTCGCCAAGTCGCAGATAGCCGCCGGCCAGAACCTTCCCACCGAGGGGCGGGTCTTCTTCAGCCTGCGCGAGCGCGACAAGACGCCCGCGGCAGCCGACGCGGCCCGGACCTTCGCCGAGATGGGATTCGACCTGGTAGCCACCGAGGGCACGAGCGCGTTCCTGCGGGACAACGGCATCGAGTGCGAGCGCATCAACAAGGTCCGCGAGGGCCGGCCGCACGTCGTGGACGCGATCATCAACGGCGAGATCGCCCTTGTCATCAACACGCCGAGCGGCAAGCATCCGCGCCAGGACGAGATCGCCATCCGCAGCACGTCCTGGGCGCGGCGCGTCCCCATCATCACCACCATTCAGGGCGCCGTGGCAGCGGTGCAGGCCGTCCGCGAGTTGAAGCGGACGGACATGACCGTCAAGACCCTCCAGGAATACACCATCGACACCCACGGCACCGTCCGCCAGCCCATGACGGGCTGCGGGTGAGGGGCGGGGCAGGCTACGGAGCGGGGGGACCTTCGCTTCCCCAGTCAACGGCGAGCGCGCCCCAATGGCCGCGTCTCATCTCTGCTCAATGTCGGGCGAAAATTCGCGTTCACAGTCCGAGCAGCGCAATCTGTAAGGCACCAGCGGAACCGCAAAGAGTGCCAGGACAACATCCGCTGCCACACACGCCAGGTTCGCCAATTCCCGCACGACCCGTACGTTCCGAGATTTGCAGTATGGGCACACCGCAAGGCGAAAACGAAATGAACGTTGCTCCGACACCATTTGCCGGACCCTCCTGCCCGCTCTGCGCCGTTCTCGGCGGTCTCAGCGTGCTCCGCGCTGGGAGGCCGTTCACGCCTTGGGCACGGGCGTCCACTGGCGCGTTTCGGCGGACCGGACGACGGCCTCGAGCACGGCCTGGCACCTGAGCCCGTCCTCGAAGCCGGGCACGGGCTGGCGGTCCTCGGCGATGGCGCTGAGCATCTCGAAGACTTCGTTGACGAAGCACTCGCCGTAGCCGATGATGTGGCCGTCCGGCCACCAGGCCCGCCAGCCGGGCGTCTGCGGGTGCGTCGCGAGCACCTTGCGGTAGCCCTGCTGCGGCCCCTCGCCGCCCTTCCAGAGGTCCAGGTAGTTCATGTCCTCGAAGTTCCAGCCGATGGACGCCTTCGAGCCGTTGACTTCCCAGGCGTGGTAGTTCTTTCGCCCGCCGGCGAAGCGGGTTGCCTCGAAGGTGCCGAGCGCGCCGTTGGCGAACCGCGCGCACCAGATGACGGCGTCGTCCACGGTGACCTGGCCCTTCTCCCGGCTGGCCGCGCGGTCGGTCAGCGCGGTGCCGCCCGCGGCGGCTTCGAGCGGCCGCTCCTTGATGAAGGTCTCGAGCGTGCCGCTGACCTCGGCGATGTCACCGACCAGGCAGCGCGCCATGTCGGTGATGTGCGCGCCGAGGTCGCCCAGGGCGCCGCTGCCGGCGAACTCCTTCTTCAGGCGCCAGACCAGCGGGAAGCCGGGGTCCATGATCCAGTCCTGGAGGTACCTGGCGCGGACGTGGTATATCTCGCCCAGCTCGCCGGCCTCGATCATCTGGCGCGCGAGCTTGACGGCGGGCGCCTGGCGGTAGGTGAACCCGCACATGGCCTTGACGCCGGCCTGGCGGGCGGCGTCCATCATCTGCCGGGCCCCGTCCAGGTCGTTTGCCAGCGGCTTTTCGCAGAGGACGTCCTTGCCGGCCTGGGCGGCCGCCACGGCCTCCTCGACGTGGACGAAGTTCGGCGTGCTGATGTCGATCAGGTCAATATCCTGCCGCTCGATCATCCTGCGCCAATCGGTCTCGTACTCCTGCCAGCCGTAGCTGGCGGCGGTCTGCTTGACCACGTCCTCTGGCTCGGTGCCGGCGATGCACTTCATGACGGCCTTCACGGGCGGGTCCCACATCTGGTTGACGTTGCGGTACCCGAAGCTGTGCGCCTTGCCCATGAAGCCACATCCGATCAGCCCCACGTTCACCACTTCGTCCGCCATCGCATCGTCCTCCTCGGGTCTTGGATTCCCTGCGGATCTGCACGGTGTTCTGAACGGCCGCCACACCTTCTATCGGCATCGGGCCGGGAAATCAAGCCGAAAGGCATCATACCGCTTCACGGATTGCCGCGCGGGCGAGCAGGCGCGTCGAGTCCAGCGTGGGCAGCGGCGCATCCTCCGGGCCGACGATCAGCGGGATTTCCGTGCAGCCGAGCACCGCCGCGTCCGCGCCGCGCGCCTTCAGCCGCTGCATCACCTCGTTGAAGCAGAGCCGCGAGTCCTCGCGAAACACCGCCTTGACCAGCTCGTCGAAGATGATGTCATCGATGCGCTCCCTGTCCGGCTCGTCCGGCACGATGGCCTCGATGCCCACTTGCGCGAGCGCGTCGGGATAGACGGGACCCGTCATGAGGTAGCGGGTGCCGAGGATGCCGAGGCGCGCGAAGCCCTGCCGCCGCGCCTCCTCGCCGACAACGCGCGCGATGTGCAGCCAGGGGATCGGCGACTCGGGCTCGACCAGGTCGAACGCCTGATGGATGGTGTTGTCGGGGCAGACGGCGAAGTCCGCGCCCGCGCCGGCCACCTTGTGCGCCGAGGAGAGCATCAGCTCCGCGACGCCGGCCCAATCCCCGGCGCGGATGAACGCCATGTATTCGCCCAGGCAGTGATTGTGCATGGAGATCTCGGGGTGGCGGTCCTCGCCCATCAGGCGCGGGGCCTCGTTGCAGACGGTCCTGTAGCAGAGGGCCGCGCCCTCCGCGCTGCACGCCACGATTCCGATGTGTTTCGCCATTGGCCTGCGCCTCTGCCGGGTGGCCCTCGATAGCCGGTTCGGACGGGGCCATTCTATCGGCGTGCTGCCGGGGCGGCAATGTGCCTTACCGGGGTGGAGCCATTTGCGTTGATAGCAAGGTGTTAGTGGGTACGGGGTTGGTGGGAGGGCA
>CAZQEQ010000108.1:0-8314 GCA_964592385.1 uncultured candidatus Brocadiaceae bacterium
GCATCGAATGGCACGCCCGGAAGGATTTGAACCCTCAACCCTCGGATCCGAAGTCCGATGCTCTATCCAGTTGAGCTACGGGCGCGCCGCCACGCGGTGAGCAACGGTACTGTAGCTGCCCGAGAGGGTCAAATCAAGCGCGGCGCCCGGGCCGCGCGAGATTGACTGCGCTGCCCGCCGCAGGCTACAATGACGGACGAGACGCGCGGTGCGGTGTCGCGCGCCTCGACGCATGTCACGAGGAGAAAACAGACATGACAGCCCAACCAGACGAACTGAGGGCCCGCTTGAACGACCTGCGGGACTCTCTTTGACTTGGCCACGAAGAAAGAGGAGTTGCAGGCGCTCGAGCAGCGAATGGCGGGCGCCGATTTCTGGTCGGACCAGGACGCGGCCAACAAAGTCATCCGCCGCCTGAAGCACGTCAAGGGGCTCATCGAGCCCGTTGAGGAGCTGGCGGCGGAGATCGAGGACCTGGAGGTCCTGGGCGAACTGGCCCAAGAGGAGGACGACGAGGGCACCCGCAGAGAGGCGGCGGAGAAGGCCGAGATGCTGGCGACCGAACTGGAGCGGCTCGAGTTGCGCAGCATGCTCGGCGAGCAGCACGACGCCAGCAACGCCTTCCTGAGCATCCACGCCGGCGCCGGCGGGACCGAGAGCTGCGACTGGGCCCACATGCTGCTGCGCATGTACACGCGTTGGGCCGAGACCGAGGGCCACGCGTGCGAGATCGTCGACACGCGTCCGGGCGAGGAGGCGGGGATACGCAGCGGCACGCTGCACATCCGGGGCGAGTGGGCCTTCGGATACCTGAAGGGCGAGACCGGCGTCCACCGCCTGGTCCGCATCTCCCCCTTTGACAGCAGCGGCCGGCGGCACACCACGTTCGCCGCCGTGGACGTGGTGCCCGAGTTGGAGGAGAAACTCGACGTCGATCTGAACGAGGGCGACATCGAGATGGAGTTCGCCAAGTCCAGCGGGCCCGGCGGGCAGCACGTCAACAAGACGGCCTCGGCGGTGCGCCTGCGCCACGTCCCGACGGGCATCACCGTGTTCTGCCAGAGCGAACGCTCGCAGCACAAGAACCGCGCGCTGGCCCTGAAGATACTGGAGGCCAAGCTCTACGCGTTCGAGCGCCGCAAGCGCGAGGAGGAACTCGAGGCGCTGTACGATGAGAAGGGCGAGATCGCCTGGGGGAACCAGATCCGCTCCTACGTGCTGGAGCCGTACCAGATGGTCAAGGACCTGCGCACCGAGCTGAAAACCGGCAACGCGCAGGCAGTGCTGGACGGCGAACTCATGCCGTTCATGGAGGCGTACCTGCGGTATCGCCTGGAGCAGAAGGCGACGCCGGCCGGCGGGTAGCGGCCTGTGAAGAACACCATGTTGTGTTTTCCAGGTCGGGTGTGAGGCGGGCAGCGGGGCGAGACGCCCCGCCTACCCCTACGGGTAGCCCCCGGCGTCTCGCCGGGGGTTCGGGCGAGAGGCAAGCACATGATCGACAGTCTGCGCAGGCGCTGGGCTGTGCTGTACGAGAAGACCTTTCACGGCAGCCCGGCGCGCATAGCGGTCTCCAGCTTCGCGGCGGTCATTCTTCTGGGCGCGCTGCTGCTGATGCTGCCCCTGAGCAGCAGGGCGCGCGTCTGGACCGGGCCGGTGGACGCGGTGTTCACGTCCACCAGCGCCGTCTGCGTGACGGGCCTGATCGTCAAGAGCACCCCGGACCACTGGTCCCTGTTCGGCCAGTTGGTCATCCTGGCCCTCATCCAGATCGGCGGCCTGGGCATCATGACGTTGGGCGCGTTCGCCGCGATCCTCTTCCAGAGACACCTTTCCATGCGTTTCGAGTCCACCATGTCCGACATCGTCGAGGCCCACGCCGCCGACAACGTCTGGGTGCTGGTACGTTTCGTGTGCGTGTTCACTCTTCTGCTGGAGGCAGTGGGCGCGCTGGCCCTGTTCTTCGGCTGGCGCGGCAGCTTCGGCAGCGTGTGGCTCTGCGTCTACCACAGCGTCTTTCACGCCATATCGGCCTTCTGCAACGCGGGCTTCAGCCTGAACAACAACAGCCTGGCGGACTATGCGGATTCGATCTCTGTCAACGCGGTCATCTGCCTGCTGATCATTGTGGGGGGCATCGGCTTTGTGGTCGTGCGCGACCTGCTGGCCTACGGGACGTGGTGGGCGGCGAGCCGCCGGGGCAAGCGCCCGCGCCTGTCCACGCACACGAAACTCGTGCTGGCCGTGACGGGCGTGTTGCTGGTCGCGGGGTTCCTGGGCATCCTGGTCATCGAATCCAACTTCTCGCTGAGCGAGGCGCCGTGGAAGAAGCGGATACTGGCGGCGGCGTTCCAGTCCGTCACGCCGCGCACGGCGGGCTTCAACACCATTGACATGGGCACCGCGTCGCTGGCGCCCGCGACCGCTTTCCTCCTGATGGCATTGATGTACATCGGGGGCAGCCCGGGCAGCACGGCCGGCGGCATCAAGACGACGACCCTGGGCATCATGGTCGCCAGCATCGTGGCCACCCTGAAGGGCCGGGGAAAGGCGGAGATGTTCCACCACTCGATCCCGGAGGAGACGGTGCATCGCGTGGCCAGCATCATCCTGCTCTCGGCGGCCGCCGTCGTGGTGGGCATATTCCTGCTGCTCATCACGGAGACGGCGCCTTTCCAGAAGGTCGCCTTCGACGCCATCAGCGCATTCGGCACGGTCGGCCTGAGCCAGGGGCTTACGGGGCCGGACTGCGCCGCGACCGTTTGGGGACGTCTCATCCTGACGTGCCTGATGTTCGTCGGCAGGCTGGGCCCGATCACCCTGGTCTTGAGCGTCGCCGAGCTGAAGGAGAGGGCGGTCTACGAATACCCCGAGGGACGCGTCCTGGTGGGCTGAGGCGCGCGGCGGCAGGTCGGCGTGCTTGAAATGGTAACCTGTGGGGTTACAATGGGTTATACCAATGGCTGAACCGGACTACTACGAGATACTGGGCGTCTCTCCTGATGCCGCGCAGGACGAGATAAGGAAGACCTATCGGCGCCTGGCCAAGAAGCACCATCCCGACCGGCACTCCGGCAGCAAGGCCGCCGAGGAACGCTTCAAGAGGATATCCGACGCGTACAGCGTCCTGGGAGACCCGGAGAAGCGCAAGCAGTACGACCAGCTCCGCCAGATGCGGATGCAGGGCGGCGCGTTCGAGGGCTTTGCGGGCTTCGAAGACCTGTTCGGCGGGGCAGGGGGACCGCAAGCGGGGCGGGGCGGCCGCGCCGAGGGCGCGGGCGGGCTGGGCGACCTGTTCAGCAAGATCTTCGGCGGAAGCAGGGCAGGCGGCGAGCGGGCGCCGCGCCAGCGCGGCCACGACATCAGCAGCTCCGTGACCGTCCCCTTCGAGATGGCCGTCCGGGGCGGCACTATCGAGGTGACCATCCCCCGGGAGAAGCAGTGCCCGGCCTGCTCCGGCTCGGGCGCGGCGCCGGGCGCGCGCGTGGAAACGTGCCCGCGCTGCGGAGGCACGGGCCAGGTGCTCAGCGGGCAGGGCGGCTTCAGCGTCGCCCACCCGTGCCCCACGTGCTTCGGCAGGGGCAGCATAATCCAGACGCCGTGCGGCCGCTGCCGGGGAAGCGGCGCCGTCGAGGAGCCCTCACGGGTCGAAGTCAAGATACCCAAGGGCATACAGAACGGCCAGAAGCTGCGGCTCTCCGGCCTGGGCCAGCCCGGCCTGGGCGGGGGACCGGCGGGGGACCTGCTGCTGGAGATCCAGGTCCAGCCGCACCCCACCTTCAGGCGCAAGGGGCGGGACATCTTCAGCAAGGCGCGGGTGAGCATGGTGGACGCCGCCCTGGGCACGGACGTGGAAGTCCAGACGCTCCAGGGCGCAGTGACGGTGAAAGTGCCCGCCGGCACGCAGCCCGGGCAGAAGCTGCGGGTGCCGGGCTACGGGCTGGAGACGTCGGACGGCAGGCGGGGCGACCACTACGTGGAGGTGCAGGTGGCCGTCCCCCGGAAGCTGACGGCCGAGCAGAAGGCCCTGCTCGAGCAACTTCGGCGGGCGCCCGCAACCAGCAAGACTTAAGGCCTCTAACAGAATGAACCGCAGAGATCGCACAGAACGCGGAGACGGCCCAAGAAACAAGGTTACCGGCAGCTCTATTGTCTCCTCGGCGTTCTCCTCTTCTTCGCCCTGCGTAGCGGGCTTCGCAGAGCAGGGGGCGTGCTTCGCGTTGAACTCGTTTTGCTAGTGGGCTGTTAAGGAAGTCACATTGGGTTTCCCGGGCTAGGTCTGAAGCAGGCAGCGGGGCGAGACGCCCCGCCTGCCCTAATGGGTAGCCCCCGGCGTCTCGCCGGGGGAGCCGGAAACACAAGGTTATCGGTTGAACACGCCACTAGACGTTCTCAGGCACGCGGGGCCACAAGCCCCACGGTGGAACGAGGAGTCAAGGCAGTGATGCACACGAGACCGTTGGACGAACGCGACTTCCTGCGCCATTTTCTGGACGGCCTTCACGCCCGGCAGCGCGCCCTGCGGGGCTCCCGCGGCGACGTGTGGCGACCACGCACCGACGTCTACGAAACAGATAGCGAGATCGTCATCAAGATGTCCGTCCCCGGCGTCAACCCCCACGAGATCGGCATCGACTGCAACGGCGAGGTCATCACCATCTACGGCGTCCGCCGGGACCCGAGCCATGACGCCGTGCGCACGTACCACCAGATGGAGATCCGCAACGGCTACTTCGAGCGGCGCATCGCCATCCACAAGCCGTTCGACCCGCGCGAGGCGCGCGGCGCGTACCGCGACGGCTTCCTCTATCTCTACGTGCCGAAGGTCGCGGAAGTGATACACCACGTGTTGTCCATTCGCGTGAGCTTCTAAACGAACCTGCTGACAGCCGAGGACAGAGTGGCGAAACGCAAGACAGAAGAGGCCCCCGAGACCGAGCAGGCGGCGGAGACCGCACAGCCGGAGGAACAGGTGGCGGCGGAGGAGGACAAGGGCGTCGATGAGACTCCCCTCCCGGACAGGCTCCCCGTCCTGCCGCTGCCCACGAACGTTGCCTTCCCGGGCATGCCGATACCCCTGCACGTTCAGAACGAAGAACTCAGGAAGCTCGTTGACCAAGTGGTCCTGGGCGACAAGGTCTTCCTGGCGGTAGCCGTCCGCCCGGACGCCGAAAGAGAAGGCCCCCCGCAGCCGGCCGACCTCTATCACGTCGGCACGACCTGCTTCCTGCTGCAAATGATGCGAATGCCGGACGGCTCGGTGCGCCTGCTGGCCCAGGGACACGCGCGGACGCGGATCGACCATTACACCCAGACCGAGCCGCACATGGAGGCAGACGTAACCTACCTGAGCGACGAGGAGGTCGAAGACGTCGAGAGCCGGGCGCTCTACAGGAACCTCGTCGAGCAGTTCACCACGATGATAGACGCCACCCCGAACCTGGCCGACGCGGCCAAGATCGCCGTCGCCAACATCGAGGAGCCGGGCCTGCTCTGCGATTTCGTCGCGTCCCACATGGGCCTCTCGACCGAGGAGAAGCAGGACCTCCTGGAGACCCTTAACACCAGGGAGCGTCTCCAGAAGGTCACCAAGCTGCTCGCCCGGGAGATGGACCTGATGGAGGTGGCGCACCGCATACAGTCCGAGGCACGCAGCGAGATCGACAAGAGCCAGCGGGAATACTACCTCCGCCAGCAGCTCAAAGCCATTCAGGAGGAACTGGGCGAAGCCGACCCGCAACAGGCGGAGGTCCACGAGCTGCGCGAGCAACTGGACGGACTGGACCTGCCCGAGGAGGCCCGCAAGGAGGCCGAGCGCGAACTCGGCCGCCTGGAGCGCATCAATCCCGCCAGCCCCGAATACAGCGTCGCCCGCACCTACCTGGACTGGGTCATCGCGCTGCCGTGGGGCGAGAGCACGCCGGACAACCTGGACCTCGAAGAGGCCAAGCGCATCCTCGACGAGGACCATTACGGCCTGGACGACGTCAAGGAGCGCGTCCTGGAGTTCCTCGCCGTGCGTCGGCTGCGTGGCGACATGAGCGGCTCCATCCTCTGCTTCGTCGGCCCGCCGGGCACCGGGAAGACCTCCATCGGCAAGTCCATCGCCCGCGCCATGGGGCGCAAGTACATCCGCGCCGCCCTGGGCGGCATCCGCGACGAGGCCGAGATACGCGGCCACCGGCGCACCTACATCGGCTCACTGCCCGGACGCATCATCAGCTCCATACGCAAGGCCGGCTCGAACAACCCCGTCTTCATGCTCGACGAGGTGGACAAGCTCGGCGCGGACTTCCGCGGCGACCCCGCCAGCGCCCTGCTGGAAGTCCTCGACCCGGAGCAGAACTCCACCTACACCGACCACTACCTGGAGGTCCCGTTCGACCTCTCGAAGGTGCTGTTCATCTGCACGGCGAACTTCCTGGACCCCGTGCCCCCCGCGCTGAAGGACAGGATGGAGGTGCTCGAGTTCCCCGGCTACACCGAGGAGGAGAAGCTCCAGATCGCCAAACAGTACCTCGTCCCCCAGCAGACCGAGCGCAACGGCCTGACTCAGGAGCAGTTCGCGATCACCGACGACGCGCTGCGCGGCCTGATCAACGAGTACACCCGCGAGGCCGGCGTGCGCAACCTCGAGCGGCAGATAGCCTCGCTCTGCCGCAAGGTCGCCAAGAGAATCGCCCTTGACGAGGCCGCCGCCGAGACCATTGACAGGGGCGAACTGACCGAGCTGCTCGGCCCGGCCAGGTTCATCCCCGAGGTCGCCGAAAGGGTCTCCGAGCCCGGAGTGGCCGCCGGCCTGGCGTGGACGCCCACGGGCGGGGACATCCTCTTCGTCGAGACCACAATGACCCCCGGCGAGGGCAAGCTGATACTGACCGGTATGCTCGGCGACGTGATGAAGGAGAGCGCACAGGCGGCCCTCACCTACGTCCGCGCCCACGCCGCCCAGGTCGGCGTGGACCCGGAGATGTTCGGCAAGCACGACTTCCACATACACGTCCCCGCGGGCGCCATCCCCAAGGACGGCCCCTCGGCCGGCGTGACGATGGCCGTGGCGCTCGCCTCCCTGTGCAGCGGCCGGCGCGTCCACCACGACGTCGCCATGACGGGCGAGATCACCCTGCGGGGCAAGGTCCTCCCCGTCGGCGGCGTCAAGGAGAAGCTGCTGGCGGCCGACCGCGCCGGCATCAAGACGGTCATCATCCCCGAGCGCAACGAGAAGGACCTGAGGGACTTGCCGGAGTACGCCAGAGACCGCCTCAAGTTCGTCCCCGTGGACAAGGTCGAGGACATATTCCCGGTCGCGCTCGAGCCGCCGCAGGCGCCGGCAGACGGCGCTTCTTGACACCCGGCCCCGCCTTGATTAGACTGATTCATGGTGCGCCCGTAGCTCAACTGGATAGAGCGGCGGCCTACGGAGCCGTAGGTTGGGGGTTCGAATCCTCTCGGGCGTGCCATTTATTGTTAACACAAGTCCGGCGCCATGATATGTTAACGTAGAGTCAGGTGGGGGCGGATACGCGACCACCGGCCATTTGACAGCACCATTTGACAGCATTTCATTACGACCGACGTGGACTATGGCCGGCGTTTGGTGGTACGAAGAGCGCAAGTGCTGGTGCGCAGACGTCCCCCCGGAAAGACGGATCCGGCAAGCGGAAGCGCCTTTATCTTGGCCCGAACGAACACCAGGCCAAACGCAAGTTTCACGAGTATATGGCCTCCTATCACCGGGCTCCCCCTCAGAGAACGGAGAAGGACCAACCGATCAGCCTCTATGCCTTGGCGGCCTCTTTCCTGAGATGGGCTCAGCCGAACCTGCGCGAATCAACCTGCAGCATCTACGACCACAAGACGGCCAGCCGGGGAGACCAACGGCCCCGGACCATCCTGTTGAACGACCGGGTCCTGGAGATCATCAACCGGCAGCCAAGGGTCAACGACGCCGTCTTTGCGGGAGACAACGAGCAACCACTCACGTACAACGCGTTGAAGTGTCGCAGGGACAGGTTGGAAGGCCAATACGGCGACATGCCCCACGTGACGTTCCACCAGTTCCGGCACACGTTCGCGACGAGGCTGGCGCGCGCCCATGTGCCCGAGCGCGTGGCGCAGGGGATCCTCGGGCACGCCTCGACCTTGATGACGCGCTACTACACGACCACCGCCGCCGAGGAGATACTCGATGCCGTCGGCCGGTTGGACGGCAGCGCGGGGAGCAAATCGTAGGCGGCACTCAGGCCGGTCGGTGGGCCGCTCCTGCCAGGTTCAACTGGCCTCCTCCTCTGGCGCGATGAAACGTCTGTACGCC
>CAZQEQ010000109.1:0-8252 GCA_964592385.1 uncultured candidatus Brocadiaceae bacterium
GGCAAGGGGCGCCGGCGACCAGGTCGAGCACCCCCCGCTCCCTCTCGTTCAGCGCAAGGACTCGCGCGTCCTCGACCGTACGGACTTCGCCGTCCTGCCCCGCCGGGTCCGGCAGATCGAGCGGCGCGCTCAGCGGCCCGAGCCCCTCGACCACGTCGCGGGCGCTCTCGACCAGCACGGCGCCGTCGCGGATCAGCGCGTGGCAACCCCGGCTGGCAGGGCTGTCCACGGTGCCGGGCACGGCGAAGACCACCTTCCCCTGCTCGCCGGCGTGCCCCGCCGTGATAAGGCTGCCGCTGCGCGTCGCGGCCTCGACGACCACGACGCCGAGCGAGAGTCCGCTGATGATGCGGTTGCGGGGCGGGAAATTGCCGGCCCTCGGGGGCGTTTCCATCGGCAGCTCGCTCAGGACGGCGCCGCTCGACGCGATCTCGGCCGCCAGCTCAAGCTCCTCCGGCGACAACGGGTACGCCAGGCCGCACCCGAGCACCGCCAGCGTCCGCCCCTTCGCCAGCAGGGCGCCCCGGTGCGCGGCCGAGTCGATGCCCTGCGCCATGCCGCTGACAATGGTGAGTCCCATCGACGCCAGGTCGGAGGCAAGCCGCCCGGCCTGCGCCCGTCCGTAGTGGGAGCATCTGCGCGAGCCCACCACGGCCACGGCGAGCCCGTCCTCGCGGAGGTACTCTCCCTTCACCCTGAGCAGGGCCGGCGCGCCCTGGTCCAGGTACTTCAGGGGGCGCGGGTAATCCTCGGAGAAGAAGGGCACCAGCCGCGTGCGGTGCCTCTCCATCAGGTCCAGTTCCTTCTCGACGGCTTCCCGGTCGGGGCCCCTGCGGACGGCACGGCCCGTCTCCTCCCCGATCCCGTCCACCCGGAGCAACTCGTCCACCGGCGCCGCCATCGCCGCACGGGCCGAACCGAACCGTTCCAACAGCGCGAAGATCAGGCCGTTGCTGACCCCCTTGCAGAGGGACAGCTCCAGCGCCGCCAGCGTCTCTTCCGTGCAAGAATCCATGTCAACCCACAAGACGTCTTAATTGCCACGAAGGCCACGAAGAACTGCAAGAAAGGAACTACAAGTTGTTTCTTCGTTCGTCTCCCTTCGTGCCCTTCGTGTCCTTCGTGGTTAATCCGTTTCCCGGCACATGATATAGGGGAAAACCGGCGAGTTCCACCGAAACGTCTCCGGGCCGGCGGCGATTGAAGGGCCGGCCGGTCCGCACTATACTGGCCGCCGGCAGGTTCCGGTCATCGGATGGGAGGGCCGCCGTGCCCGAGGGGAGGATCATCGCCGCCCGCTGGTTCGGCCCGCTGGAGGGGGCCCTTGCCCGTGACCTGGCCCGGCCGGCTGGCCCGCGGGACGGGACGACCTGGGTCCTGGTGCCGGGCAACCTGCTCGCACTCCACCTGCGCCGCAGGGCCGCGGCGATCCTCGGAGGCGTGATGGGGGTCGAGTTCCTGACCCTGAGGGGCGCGGCGCAGCGCATGGCACTGCCCGCGCTGGCGGCCGAGGGGCGCCGCCCGCTCCCGGACGGCGCGGCGGAGCTGGCGCTTCAACGGCTCCTGGGCGAACTGCCCGCCGCGTCCTACTTCCACGCTTTCAAGGGTTTCCGGAACGCGGGCTGCGCGGTCCTGCGGGCCGTCGAGTTGCTGGAGAACTGCCTGTGGGAGCCGGGCGCCCTCCGCCGGGCCGCGCACAACGAGCGGTTCCGCGATCCCGCCGCCCCCGCCCGGCTGGCCGAGCTGGCCGGCCTCTGGGAGCAGTACAGGGACTGGAAGCGCGAGAGCGGCCTGTTCACGACGGATGACCTGGTGCGCGCCGCAGGCAGCGCGGACGGAGTGCCCGCGGAGCGGCCCGACGAGGTGCTTATCTACGGCTTCTACGACTTCACGCCGGCACAGCGCGCCCTGGTAGGGCGGCTCGCCGCCGGCGCCCGCGCCTGCGCCGCCTACCTGCTGTGGGACGAGGACGCCGAAGGCCCGCGGGCCGGCTTCGAGTACGCGGCGGGGACCCTCCGATGGCTCAAGGACACACTCGGCGCCCGGCAGATCGAGTTCCTCGACGAGAGCCCCGAGAGCCGTCGCGGCACGGACCTGGAACGGCTGATCGACGGGATATTCACGGAGCATCCTCCCGCCGAAGACGAGGAGGCCCTGCGGCGGGTCAGGGAAGCGACGCCCGACGGCTCCGTCCGCATCGTCAGCTGCCCGGGCGAGGAGCCGGAGGCGGTCGAGCTGGCGCGGCACGTCCTGAGGCTCGCGCAGGCGAGTCCCGGGCCGCTCAACGTCGGGGTGTTGATGCGCGGCACGGAAGGGTCCGTCGAGCTGCTGGACGAGGCCTTCGGGAGGATGGGCGCGGCCTGGTACGGCCGGGAGGGCCTGTCGCTGGCGGCCGCGCCGACGGCGCGCGTCGCGCTCGCGCTGCTGGAGGTGGCGGCCGGCCAGGCGCGACGCGCGGACATAATCGACTTCCTCGCGCTGGCCCGGCTCGACTGGCCCGAGGGGCTCTCCCCGGTCGCCCTGGACCGGCTCTCCCGCGAAGCGGGGATCGTCAAGGGCGCCGCGACCTGGGCGCCGGCCCTGCGGGCCCGGGCAGCCGGGCTGGCCGGCGAGGCACGGTACGCCGACACGGAGCAGGAGGAGCGCGCCCGGATGCGCGACGCCGCCCTTTGCCAGACGGCGGCGGGATTCATCGCGGACTTCCTGGGGCAGATGGGCATCTCCGCCGCGCCCTCGTGGCGGCGGGCGGCCGCCGAACTGCACCGCCTCGTCGAGCGCTTCTCCCCCGAGGACGACCCGGACCGCGACGCCGTCCTGGACGCCGTGGAGCGTCTGCGCGACCTCGACGTGACGGGCGCGAGGCCCACGCCCGACAAACTGAGCTGGATACTGGGCCGGATGCTGACACGGTCCGCTCGCAGGACGAAGCGCTTCCAGCACACCGGCGTGACCGCCTCGGGCATCATGGGCGCCCGGGGCGTGACCTTCGACACGGTCATCGTGCCGGGTCTGGTCGAGAAGGGCTTCCCGCGCCACATCGGCGAGCAGCCGCTGCTGACTGAGCCCGACCGCGAGGCCCTCAACGCGGCCGCCGCCGGCCTGGGCTGCGGGGAACTGCCGCTCCAGAGGCAGCGGCCGGACGAGGAACGGTACCTCTTCCGCCTCGCCCTCGGCTCGGCGCGCCGGACGGCCGTCCTCACCTACAGCCGCCTCGATCAGGACAAGGGCAGGCCGCGCATCCCGTCGCGGTTCCTCGGCGAAGTCGGCTCCGTCATGGCGGGCCGCTCGGTCAGGGCGTCGCTCATCGAGGCGGCCGCGCCGGAGGGATGGTATCGCCGGGTGCCGCTGAACCGGGGGGAATGGTCCGAGGAGGAGCTGCGGCTCGCGCTCGACGGCCGGGAGTACGACGCGGCCGTGTTCGCCGGCCCGGGGCTGCGCCGCACCGGATACCTGGCGGGGGTCTCGGAACACTTCCGGCGCGCGCTGGACATGGAGAACGGGCGCTGGCGGAGCGCGGCGTTCGGGCCATACGACGGCAAGGTCCGCGCGCCCGACCTCCTGGACGCCCTCCAGCGGGACCGCGGCTCGACGGGGCGCGCGGTCAGCCCGACGCGGTTCGAGACCTACGCCCGCTGCCCCTTCGAGTACTTCCTCACCTACGCGCTCGGCATCGGAGAGGTCGAGGAACCATCCGAGGAGTTGCTCCTCACCCCGTTGGAGCGGGGCGCGCTCGTGCACAAGCTTCTCAGGTCGCTCTACGAGGAAAGCCTGAAAGGGCGCCCGCTCGGCCGGCTGGCGGACGGCGAGGTGGACGCGCTGGCCTCACGGGCGGGCGAGCTGCTGGCCGCGCTGGGGGCCGCCCCGGCGCAGCAGCGTCCGGCCGTCTGGGCCGTCGAGGGCGGTGAGATGCTGGACCAGGTGCGGGCGCTGCTGCTGCACGAACGCGCCGAGCACGCCGGGGCCGCGCCCGAGGAGTTCGAGTTCGAGTTTGAGCACGCGCCGGCCGCGCTTGGAGGCGAACTGGCCTTCCACGGGCGCATCGACCGGCTCGACCGGCTGCCCGACGGCGGCGTCCAGGTGGTGGACTACAAGACCGGCAGGCGGGCCGCGTTCAAGAAGAACAGCTTCGCGGGCGGCACGCAGCTCCAGTTGCCCATCTACCTGCTCTGCGCCGCCGAGGCGCTGGGAGCGCAGGCCGGCTCGGCGCTCTACCTGCACGTGCCCGGGCCGGGGGACGTGCCGGAGTTCAGCCTCGACGAGCTGGCGGCCCGGCGGGACGACTTCCGCCGGATACTGCGGCTGATACTCGACGGGATCGCGCGGGGCGATTACTTCCCGCTGCCGGGCGCCGACAGCCGCTCCAGCGCGCACTGCGGGGGCTACTGCCCGTACGTCCACGTCTGCGGCGCGGCCCGCGACAAGCTGAACGAGATGAAGAGCGGCGACCCCGACGCGGGGCGGCTGCAAGATATGCGAGCCATTCAGTAGAGAGGGAGCAGGCCGTTGGGCCCGACGCTCAGGATATGCGAGATCTTCAAGAGCCTCCAGGGCGAGACCAGCTACGCCGGGCTGCCGTGCGGCTTCGTGCGGACCGCCGGGTGCAACCTCGACTGCTCCTACTGCGACACGCAGTACGCGCGCGCCGACGAGGGCCCGATACTGCCGGTCGATGAGGTCGCGCGCCGGCTCCTGGCATACGGCACGCGGCTGGCCTGCATCACCGGCGGCGAGCCGCTGCTCCAGGCCGACGGCGTGGTCGCGCTGGCCGAGCGGCTGCTCGACGCGGGCCTGACCGTGCTGCTGGAGACCAACGGCACGCTCGACCTGGCGCCGGTGCCGGACGGGGTCGTGCGGGTCATGGACGTCAAGTGCCCCGGCAGCGGCGAGGCCGGCAAGACGCTGCCGGGGAACATCGAGCGGCTCACCCCGAGGGACGAGGTGAAGTTCGTCCTGTGCGACCGGCGGGACTTCGATTGGGCCGTTCGCTTCGTGCGCCAAACGGACGTCCAGGGCCGGACAAATGTCCTCTTTTCACCGGCATTTGATCGCCTCAAAGCGGACGCCCTCGCCGGCTGGATCCTGGAGTCCGGCGTCGAGGCGCGACTCCAAATTCAACTCCACAAAATCCTCTGGCCGGACCGCCCGCGCGGTGCCTGAGGGCGCCCCGATCATCCGCCGGTGAACGTCCACCGGGTGCCGAAGGTCGCCGCGCCGCCGGGGGGCAACTGGCAGGCCCGGAAGTGGAGCTCCAGGTTCACGTTGCCGTTGCGGGCGCCGAGATTCAGGCGGGTGAAGTCCACCCCTGCGGGATCGAACGTCTCCTCGATCCGGACCGGGTGCACGGCGGAGCTGAGCCGCCATCGGCCGGCGGGCAGGGCGTCGCCGGCGAACTCGAGTTCCCGCCCCTTGCGGCGCTCCGGGTTCAGCGCCATGGCCCGCCACGAGCCGTCGGCCTTCAGCATGGCCAGTTCGGCCTCCGGGCCGAAGGCGTTGTAGTCCCACTCCGGATGCGTGTGCGGCGCGACGGTCACGGCCTGCGAGAGGGGATTGTCTATCCGGTGGCTGACCGACATCCCGTCGGCCGCCAGCTCGAAGCGCGTCCGCACACTCAGCCCCCCGTCGAGTTCGGCGCGCAGGATGACGGCGGCACCGTCGCTCTCAACCACCTCGTAGACCTCGCTCGTGCCGTCGCCCTTCCAGGCCGCGTCCACGGAGAACTCGTAGCCGCAGTGGCATGGCATGTAGTTGATCACGCGCACCAGGTCGTCCACGTGGAGCAGTTCGACGTCCCCCGCCTTCCACCGCAGCGAGAAGAGCCGCCCGCCCAGCTCGGGGACGATCACGGCCCGGAGCCGGTCGTCCTCGAGCACCGCGACGTCATAGCTCCGGCCGTAGAGCGCGCCGAACGCCTCCGGCGCGCCGTCGTCCTCGCGCAGGTGGGCCGCGCCGCCGAGGACGGCCGCCTCGACGAAGCGGTCCCGCGTCTCCGTGTCCGGCGGGGGCTCCGGCCCGAGGCGCCCGCCCTGGACGCGGTAGCGCAGGCCGGCGTTGAACAGGCGGGAGCACATCTCCGGGGCGCGCGCGGCGGTGACCTTCCGCCGCGCCTGAGCGTCCGGCGCCGCCCGCTCGGCTTCATCCCAGAGCGCCCTGCCGCGCTCGAGTATCTCCGGGGTGAACAGGTCGGGCTGGATCTTCTGGCCGCTGCCGAACGACAGCATGTGCACGTCGTCCCGGTCCACGTGGTCGTGGAGCATCTCGAGGTATTCCAGTATCGGCCCGGCCGCCGCCTCGCCGTAAACGCCCCGCGCGTATTCCTCGACGATCGACCACGCCTCCCGGTCCGGGTCCCAGAGGAGCCGCGCCAGCAGGTACTGGCGCAGCCCCTCGAACTGGCCGCCCCGGACGGCGCTGCCCTGGCAGAACATCCCCTCGATCCCGTGGTCCCGGTAGGTGCGCAGGTCCTGCCCTATGCGGCGCAGGTTCGGCGTGGGCATCAGGTAGCTGTGGTAGTTGACGTAATAATCCCAGACCAGGATGTGCGCGGCCATCTCCTTCCAGCCCCCGAGCCTTCGCAGGAACTCCGCGTTGTGCTCGCACGCCGCCAGGCCGTGCGTGAAGCAGCCCGCGTTGTGGCAGAGCACGATCAGCACGTTGTCGCGCGCCCGCATCCGGCGCGGCGGGTCAACGGCCCACGAGTAGGCGAGCGTGGCTATGATGCGGTCCGGGAAGCGTTCGGCCACGCGGTTGACCAGCGTCAGGACCTGCGCCGCGAGGGTTCCCTCCCGCTCGTCCACGGCGGCGCACTGCGGGCACTCGCACCAGCCGTCCCAATCGTTCATGGCGACGGCGAAGATCCGGCGGTCGGGGTTCTCGGCGATCCAGCGCTCCATGGTCTGCGAGGCGACTTCCGCCACGTCGGGGTTCGTGGCGCAGAGCTGCCCGCCGCGGCTGCGGCGCACGCCGTCCACCAGTGAGAAGTACTCGGGGTGCTCCTCGAAGTGCTCGCGCACGGGGACGAGGCCGCCGAACGAGTGGCCCCAGGAGTGCGCCCGGGCGTTAGGCCCCCATCGGCGGTCGGCGCCCTCGTGGACGTTCAGCTTCCACCTGACGGCCCACTCCGGCACCTGCGCCGTGGGGTAGAACACGTGCCGGTAGGAGAAGGCGGCAGTCGAGCGCACCGGCCCGGCGGGCATCTCGACGCGGTCCAGGCGCGGGAGCACCACGTCGTGCGGCCCGAAGAACCGGGCGCCGAGGGATTCCAGGAAGGCATAGACGGCGTACGCGGTGCCGCGCCCGGCCGTGCCGCGAAGGACCAGGTCCGGGCCCTCCGGCACGACCTCATAGCTGTCCCGGTCCCACAGGCCCGGCGGCGCGGGGCGCCCCTCGTCTCCGACCACGATAGCCGGCCGGCCCGCCACGCGCTGCGAGGCGCCACGCACGGGCAGCCTCGCGCCCGTCATCCGGAACAGCACCTCCTGCAACTGCTCCGCCGCGTACCGTTCGGCGGGGCGCCGACGGGACGGGACCAGTATCTGCCAGACGCTCTTTCCGTGCTCGATGATCGGTGGCATGGGCTCAGGTCCCGGCTGCCGGCGAAGGGCCCCCTAGTGCTCTATGACCATTGCTCTTGTTGGTCGGAGCAGTAGATCAGTAGAGCAGGAGACCGCCGGTGAGTGGCCGATCTGACGACCGCTGTCTTTGCGGTTACGCGAGCGCCTTGTTGCAGTCTCGCCTGCTCTGTGCTGCACTGCCCGTGATTAGCTCAAGCGACCTAACAGCCCGTTGAAAAATGCAGCTCAGCCGCCCCCGGCTGAGAACGCCACAGGCGAGGGCGCCTGTGCTACACCGACACGGCCCCTCGCGCAGGCACTCTCCGGGAAATCCTCCTTCTTCAACGGGCTGCTAACCCAGCCGAAGGTGGAGGTGCGCCTGTCTGTCAATCTTGGCGCGCATTCTGGCAAGGAATTCCTCCTTCGACGGAATACTCGTCTGATGCCGGAACGCCGCGAACAACTCGTCTATAGTCGCCGACTCAGCGCCTGTGTGACTCATCACGTACTGCTGATCGTGCAGAACCAAGTCGTACAGCCAGAAGACCGTCTGCTTGTCTTCGTCGCACGCCAACCCACTCAGCCCATAGCGGCGCACCAAGTCTTTGTATATTACATCCTGGACCACCCAGTATATCTTATGCCCCGTAACCGTTCACGGATTTTCGGTCAAGCGGCAAGCAGTGAGGGCGCGGGTTCGCC
>CAZQEQ010000110.1:0-8226 GCA_964592385.1 uncultured candidatus Brocadiaceae bacterium
ATTCCTGCTCTCGTAGTACTCCTTGAACGCCTTCGCAATGGGCCCCACTGTGGTGGAGCCGTCGCAGACGATCGTGTTCTCCCGCATCTGCGCCGCTGCTCCGGGCACGGCCAGCAACAGCGCCACGCCGGTCAGCAGCGCGGCCAGGGGTGCGCCTAACGTTATCCTCGTCTTGCTCCTCATCGAAGTCACCTCCTTTTCGGTTCCTCTTCCTCGCGCCCTCCGTCTTTTACCCGCGGAATGTTAGCTTTCCGTTAGGGCTGTGACAGCGGCTCGTGAGGTCACCAGTCGGCCGCGAATCTCATGATCAACGCGTCGATGTCCCCGTCCTCGCAGGACCCGCCGTTGTCATAGTCGGCGCTGCCGTGGACGTAGTTCCACATGAGCCTCATGTTGGGATTGAGGTACCAGTTCAGCCCGAGCGTGATGTCGGTGAGCTGACCGCCGTTGACGTCCCCGTCGTCGAGGTCCACGCTGGACAGACGCGCTGCGACCTCCCAGGCGCCCCAGCCGCCCTCGCCGTCGTAGTTGTTGGCGGGCTTCACGCGGCCCCAATTGCCCTTCTTGGTGTCGTAATTCTTGTGCTCACCGGTCAGGAAGTAGCTCGTCTGAAGATAGTATCCCGACAGGCTCAGCGACGAGCCGTCGTCGGGGTCGACCTCGGAGCGGATGATCTCGCCCTGCAGGTAGAACGGGCCCAACACGGCCGCTGCTTCCAGGCCCGTCAGAAGCACGGAATCGAGGTCCGCAAGGGTCCCGGTCGATACCAGTTTCGGGCCGACGTGCGTCTCGGGTCGGAACTCGTACTCCACTTCGCCGTTGTCCGGCTCACGGTGACTGGCACTCGCCCCGACGTGCGCCAGGCGCGCGCCCTTGTCCGCGTAATAGGGCAGGAACGTGACGCGACCGGTAACAGCCGGACCTTCTTCAACGGCGTGACCGTCGGCAACGTCGCCGCAGTCGTCGCACCAGAACAGACCGGCCGCCCACGTCATGCGCTGGTTGAGGGCATAGTCCGAGAGCCTCACTCCGGTATTGTAGCCCGGCTTGAAACCGCCGGGCAGCGGTCTCTCAACGAAGGTGAGGTACTTGGTGCTGCCCGCATCACAAAGCGCGAACGGCTCGGTCATGCGCCCGACCGTCAGCGTGCCGAGAGGAATAAGATCAGTAAACTGGAGGTAGGCATCCGTTATCCCCACTTCACAGCCCGAGAAGTCGAACTCCAGCTTGTAGGCCATGTTGCCGTACATCGTGCCGGAGGTGGAAAGCCGCATCCGGCGGAACTCGACCTCATCCTGGAACTCATCGGCGAAGCAGTCCTCGAGTTCGTCGTCGCCCCTGATGGCGGTGTAGTCCACGTGCAACCGCCCGCCGATCTTCAACTTGAACTGCTCGTCGAGACTGTCGAAGCGCAGGCCTTCCTTCCAGTGGACGTGGAAAGTCGTCGGCCCCTGCGCCTCTTCCAGCTCGGCGCGCACCATCTCTTGAATCTCATCCTTGGACGGCGCGGCGCCGACTTCCAGCCTCGCCAGTTTCCTTTCCAGCTCGTCGACGCGCCGACGGAGCACTTCCATCTCACTGAACTGCGCCTCAGCGGTGCCGGCCAGCACAAGGACCGCAGCCAACGGCAGAATCGCAAACACGTTCAATGTCCTGCTCATTCCATACTCCCCTGTCCAGGACTCTGGGACTCAGACTACGAAGATACAATGCCAGGCAAACGACTTTCGTCGCGGGGTCGCCGGAGACGCCGCCCGGTCTGCCCTCGCGCGATCGCCGGCCGCCGTGAGGTAAGGAAAGGCACGTGAACGGTACACGTGGGAGAGGCCAGGACCGGGACTGGGAGCCATGGGCAGCATCACCGGCAGGCCGGCAGGTGGATGGTGAAGGTGCTGCCCTGGCCGAGCCTGCTCTCGACCGTAACGCGACCCCTGTGGGCCACCACGATGTGCTTGACGATGGACAGGCCCAGCCCCGTGCCGCCCGTCTTGCGGTCGCGCCCCTTGTCGGCCCGGTAGAACCGCTCGAACACCCGTTGCAGGTGCTCCGGGGCGATTCCTCGGCCGGTGTCGCGCACGCTGATCGCCACCTCGTCGCCCGCGCGAACGGCCTTCACCTCGACGCGCGAGTTCTCGGCGCTATAGGCGATCGCGTTGTCAATCAAGTTGAAGACGGCCTGTTCGAGCAGCGCCGCGTTGAGTTCCGCGCGCGCGTCTTCGGCGCACTCGACCTGGACGGTGACGTTCTTCTGCTCCGCCTTCAGGTGGCAGGAAGCGACGGCTGACTCCACGACCTCTTTGACCGATTCCGCCTGCAGGCCGATGTTGCCCCGCTCCAACTGCTGCTCCGTTCGCGACAGGGTCAGCAGGTCCTCGAACAGCGCCTGCAGGCGGTCGGCCTGCCTGGCGATGATCTGGAGGTAGCGCTCCTCCTGGCCGGGAGTCCTGTCAGGTGTCTCCAGAAGCGTCTCGGCGAAGCCCTTGATGGCAGTGATGGGTGTCCTCAGCTCGTGGGACACGTTTGCCACGAACTCCCGTCGCATCATCTCCAGGCGCCTGAGCCGGGTCACGTCGTAGAGAACCAGCAAGGTCCCGACGGTCTGGTCGTCCGCATCGCGCAGGGCCGCCGAGCGCACGCGCACGTGGCGAGATTCCCCTTCGGTGGGCAACGTCACTTCGCCCTCGGCCGGCTCGTCGTCGACAAGGGCTTTCGCCACAAACGCCTGCAGGTCGGGGTTCCGGATCACTTCCTGTATGCTGGCGCCGTCCGCGCGCTCCGCGTCAATGTCCAACATGCCAGCGGCGGACGGGTTGACGCTCAGTATCCGTTGGTTCCGGTCCAGGCTCACGACGCCCTCAGACATGCTGCCGAGGACGGCCTCCATCTCGTTGCGCTGCTGCACCACGGCGCGCATCCGGTCGTCCAGTGCCGCAGCCATCTGGTTCATGCTGCGGGCCAGGGCACCGATCTCGGACGAGCCCTGGACGGCGACCCTGTGTCCCAGTTGTCCATGCGCGAATGCGTCCGCGCCGCGCTGCAGGTCCTCCAGGGGCCGGGCCACCCGCCGCGACGCCAGCAGGCTCACCGCCGCCGCCGCCGCCGCGATGACGGCCGCCGCAAGCAGCGTGCCGGCGTAGACAGGGCCAAGCGTCTCCTTCACGCTCGCCATTGGCACTGCGGCCCGTACGACTCCCAGCACCTCGCCCGCCTTTTCAATGGGCACGGCAACGTAAACCATCTCGCGCTTGCGCGTCGGGCTCGGTCGGACTGACCGCCCCGCCCTGCCCGCAAGGGCCTCCCGCACCTCGGCGCGGCTGTTGTGGTCGTCCATCAGAGCGGGGGCTTCGTCGGATTCCCCCACCACGCGACCGTCCGGCAGGATGACCGTGAAGCGTGCCCCCGCTTCGCCGCCCAACTCCACACACAGGGCATCCACTTCATCGTCTGCACCGGACTCCACCAACGGGAGGAAAAGTCGCCGGGCGAGCACGGCCCGGGCTTCCAGCGCGCTCTGCGTCGCATCCAGATAGAGCCGCCGCACGGCGCTGCCCGCATACCACGTGACGGACAGGGCCACGCCCACGGCGATGAGCAGATACAACGGATAGAGGTGCCAGAACAACCGCTTCCTGGCCACGGGTCACTCCTTGAACCTGTACCCGACCCCACGCACCGTCTCGATGCGGTCTGCGGCGCTGCCGAGCTTCTTGCGCAGCGTGGCGATGTGGAAATCGACGGAGCGGTCCGTGACCGGGTATCCCATGCCGCGGACGGCGTCGATGATTTGATGCCGGGTGAACACCCATCCCGGCCTCCTGGCCAGGAAGTGCAGCGTCCGGAACTCGGTGAACGTGAGGTCCACGTCCTCGCCGTCCACCAGCACCTCGTGGCGGCCCGGGTGGATGACGAGGTCGTGCGCCTTGATGGGTTCCGACTCGCCCGTGGGCTGGCGCCTCTTCCTGCGAAGCACGGCCCTTATCCTGGCCACCAGGACGCGGGGGCTGAACGGCTTGGTCACGTAGTCGTCGGCGCCCAGCTCCAGTCCCGCCACGATGTCGGCCTCCTCCCCCTTGGCCGTCAACATGACGACGGGGATGCCCGCCGTGCTCTGGTCGGCCTTCAGTCGCCGGCAGACCTCCAACCCGTCCACT
The DNA here is from genome assembly GCA_964592385.1 of uncultured candidatus Brocadiaceae bacterium. GTDB lineage: Bacteria > Planctomycetota > Brocadiia > SM23-32 > SM23-32 > CAZQEQ01. The sequence goes on from CAZQEQ010000110.1 coordinate 4,152, forward strand.
CCGGGCAGCAGCAGGTCGAGGACGATCAGGTCGGGACGGGCGGCGCGGACCGCTTCGAGCGCGTCCTCCCCCGTCGCGGCGGTCCGAGTCCCGTAGCCCTCCCTGGCCACGTGATGCTCGACCAGTTCCAGGATATCCTCTTCGTCATCAACGATCAGTACCTGACCTCTTGCCATGGCTCCACCCCGTAGGATAGACGCCCTCTGGATGTTCAGCATAATTATAACGGCAATTGTTAGCTTCGCATGAGACAGCGGCGAGCGTCACGGCAGAGCTGCGTGCCTGCGCCGCCGCAGGGGACGGCGCGGCGGCAGGACACGGTCATCCGAACAGGTGGGGCAGGTGCTCGACCATCAGTCTGTGCATGGTCTCCGTGCGAATGCCGTCGGGCGGGCCGGTGCCCGCGTCCTTGGCCTGCCGCTTCCTGCGCTCCCGCTCGTCGCGTATCCAGCCGACGACGGGGCTGCAGTCGTCCGCGCTCACCCTGGCCTCGCCGGTCAGGTTCCGCACCTTGTTGACGTAGGCGGGCACGGCCGCTTCGGGCAGGTGCAGCAGCAGCTGGCTCACTATCTCCTCGTCGGAGATGCCCGTCGTGCGACCGAGGGCGTCGTACTGGTGGTCAACCCACCGGGCCATGTCAACCAGCCGCGTTTTTTTCACGGTAATCTCGGAGCGTTCGGCGACGCTTTCGGAGAGGTAGCACTGCGCCCAGTAAACGATGCCCTGCAGGCCGGACTTGTCCGTGATAGTTATGGACGGGGGGATGCCGAGCAGCTCGCTGGTGTCGAAGATCTGGTAGATGCGCTCGTCCATGGCCAGGCCGTGCCCGTGTATGCCGGCCCGGGTGCGGGTGGCGTCCTCGCCCACGAAGGGATGGTCGGGCGGTATGATGACGCCCATGGCGCGGAAGTAGTCCGCTATCTGCGCGATGACGCGCATGTTCGTGCCGTTGGCCCCTTTCAGGGCGCGATACATCACGATGCCCGCCTCCAGCGGCGGGTTGCCGGTGCGCTCCCCGAAGCCCAGAAGCGTGCCGTTGAGGATGTCGCAGCCGTAGAGCCAGGCAGCCACCGCATTCGCAATGACGAGATGGAAGTCATTGTGGCCGTGCCACTCCAGCCTGCGCGAGGGGATGCCTTCCTGCACGATCTTGTGCACCAGCTTCGGGACGCTCCGGGGCAGCTCGATGCCCGGATAGGGCAGGCCGAAACCCATCGTGTCGCACAGGCGAACCTTGGGCTTCAGTTCCTCGGGCAGCGGGTCGGCGAACCGCGCCACCATGTTCGCGAACGGCAGCACGAACCCGTCCATGTTGGCCCGGGTCACGTCCTCCAGGTGAAACCGAACGCGGATGTCCCGCTCGGCGGCCATCTTGGCCATTGACAGGTACTCCTCGGCCGCCGTCTTCCAGTTCTTGTTCAGCTTCAGGAATATGTGGTAGTCGGAGCAGGACGAGAGCAGGCCGGTCTCCTTGATGCCCAGGTGCTGCATCAGCTTCAGGTACAGGGCGTCCTCGCGCAGCCCCCGTATCCAGGCCGTGGGCGTCGGGTACGAAGGATTGCTTTCGTACTCCTCGAGGCACGCCGTCACCGTGTCAATGTCGTTGTCGGAGTAAAGGAAGAACTCGCTGTTGTCAACCACCTTGTTGGGCCCGGAGAGCTGGCCCATGAGCCTGTAGAGGTCAACCATTTCTTCCGTGGTATAGGGCGGCCGGGCCTGCTGTCCGTCCCGGAACGTCGTGTCGCTCAAGACCAGCGGCGCGTTGCAGCGCTCGGCGAAATCGACCTCCACCATTTCGCCGTCGATCTCTTCGCAGACCTTTCCCTGGAAGCTGAACTTCGGCACGGCGACAAAGGGGAAGATGCGCTCCAGCAGTTCCGGCACGCCCTCCCCGATCTCGGCCAGCGACGCAACGTCCACGTCCACTGTCCTGACGGGCTCCAGGCCCATGACGGTTTCTTTCAGGCTCCTGTCCACTGCCGATACTCCGATACTCGCATACCGAATAGAATGCCCCCGGACCGAGAGACAGCGCTCCCGGTCAATGGCGTGACACGGCTCTGCCGCGCGTCGGCGGTCAGAGGGCCAGAAGCTGCTCGGCGCTCTTGCGCCGCGGCGATGTCCGGTCCGTCTCCCAGTTTGACACCGTGTTGACGGAAACCCCCAGCCGTTTCGCCAGAGCCCTTTGGGACAGCCCGAGCTTCACGCGAATGGCCTTGACGTCGCCTGCAGACACGGCGACCTCGGCGCCACTCGGCGGCGGCGAGGCCGCTTCGGCGGCCGGCTCCCGGCCGAGCCGCCTGTCCAGTTCGTCGCGGGCCATTCCTTCCACCGCGGCCAGCGCGGCCCGCTTGCCCCTGCTCACGTTGCTCTTGCCGATTTCCCAGGCCGCAACGGTCGCGCCCGAGACCTCGACCAGGCGCGCCAGCTCCGCCTGCGTCAGGCCCAGCCGCTTCCTGAGCCGCTTTATCTCGGCGGGCGCGACCGAAGGGCTGACGTGCTCCCGCCCGAGCGCCTCGTCCACTTCCGCAGGACTCATCGCCCGCAGCGTGATGATCTGCGCCAGGTTCGACCTGCGCGGCCTGGACTTGCCCGTTTCCCAGGAGGCGACCGCCGCGGCGGACACCTCGATCAGCCTGGCCAGCTCCTGCTGCGTCAGGTCTAAGCGACGCCGCATGCTCGGCAGCGTGCGCTTCGTGAAACGGGCGCCCTCCAGCTTCGACTCCCCGGCGGGAGGCACCGCCATTTCCTGTCGGCGGACCGAGACCAACTTGCCGACCTGCTTCGTCAGGCCTGCGACGCTGCGCTGGACGTCACGGAGTTGGCTCCTGACCTCCCGCACCTGCGCGGGCAGATCGCCGAGCAACTCCTTCGCTGCGCGCTTGCCGTGATACTGAACCAGATCCCTTAACGCGTCCTCGATCTTACCCATGCGACCACTCCCCCTCCGCCATGAGTCCAAAGACTCAGAACAAGGTAATCAGACAGACTATAGCACGGCCAGTCCACCCGCGCAAATGCCTATTCTGTGCCCGCGCTATAGCCGCAAGACCGGAACGTGGTGCCACGGCCGTTGACAAGCTCTGAGCACAAACGCTCCGCACCGCCGTTCTGGCAGCACCATGGTTGCGGCGAAGCCGATCACGCACGCGCTTGGCAAGCCCGAGCCCAGAAGCAAAGCACACCGTTCGCTCGCCGACAAACGGGCACGGTACAATTACCAGCCGCCGACGCAATTGCGTGATCGCTCCGACAGCGCCCCACGGCCCACCGCGGCATGAGGCGATAGGGCAGAGACGCGCTATAGCGGCACCCACCCACTGCAATCAGAATGCGGTCGGCAGGAACCCGCCAAGCCCTGGTCTGGCCTGGCTTTGTGGCTTGCCAAGCTTCGCCGTCGTTCGTGCGGTTGCCTGGCCCGTTAGGCGGCTGAAGCTACCTTCTTCCTGAGGAGCGCGTTGAGGCTCTTGTGGCAAGCCCTCAGTTCTTGGTCCCGGGCTTGGCGCCACCGGTAAATCCAGACTTCCATAGCCAGGATCAAACCGGCCATACACGCGTAGCTGGCGAGCAGCAGCAATTCTGAATCCCTCAGCCACGCGTACCACGCAAGCCCACAGCAGAGAAGAGAACCCCAGAAGACGATCCATGCATGCAGCATCCACGGTTTGCCAAGGTAGCAGAGATCCACCGCTGCCACTGCCCGTTCGTAGACATCGAGAACGTCATTCTGATTGCCATCAGCACCTTCGCGCTCCTCGGACAGGTGGACTTTGCTTTCCCCAATGGCCGCAGAAAGCTCTCGCAACAGCCGCCTCGATCCAACAACATTGGCAGCGGCGTACAGCGCAAAGACAGCGGCGTACCACTGGACCATGCGGGCTGTCAGCAGCAGCGTGCCAAGAGTCGCAGCCAGAGCAAAGACAAGAACTGCCAAGTCTTGCTCGAACGGCGCCCCGTAGTCCACTGGATCAAGCCAGAACGCCAGTTGAGCCAGCTCGTGTCCCGTGGCCCAGACCCATGCCCACAGTAGCCAACCCGTGGCAAGCAACAGTGCCAGACGAGCATACTCAACCGC
>CAZQEQ010000111.1:0-8107 GCA_964592385.1 uncultured candidatus Brocadiaceae bacterium
ACTTACCTTTTCCAGAAAATCCCCACCAACCCCCGAAAAACTGGGGACGAGCCAGAGTTGATAGTTGCCAGTTGGGAGTTGACAGGAAACGACGGAACGCCACACCTCGCGTTCGTCCTCGCTTGCCCTCCGAAGCTTTGGCGAAGGAGGGTCGTCGTCCTCGTCCTCGAACGACCTTGTTGTCCGCCGTACGGCGGGGCCCGGGGCGAGAACCCCTGAGGGGCGCCAGGCGCTACCCATAAAAGGGGCCGAGAGCGCATCCTTTCTACAGAGCAAGTTGATGGTTGACAGAGAGCCGCGGGACGCCAGGTCAGTTCCCTTGTCCCTTCGCCGTTAGCCTTCAGCTTCGTGTTCTTCGTGTCCTTCGTGGTTCAGGCCGTTGTTGTCGTCGAGCGCGCTCCTGGCTTCTTCGGCCGGGAAGACCTCCCGCATCCGGCGGACCTCCTCGTCGCCGAACGGCCCCGCCACGGCCAGGTTGGCGCCCGAGTCCACAAGCACCTCCTTCAGCGTCGCGTGCAGGTCTTCGAGCGTGAGCGCCTCCTGCCGCCGCACGTATTCGGCGGGTGTGATGACGCGCCCGGGCCCGAGCAGAAGCTCCTGCCTGCCGAACCAACTGGCCAGGCGCGACGGATGGTCGCAGAGCATGTCCATCCCGCAGCGCACGCTCTCCTGGTAGCGGTCCAGCTCTTGCTGCGTGAAGTTCTCCCGGGCGGTGCGGCGGATGACGTCCAGCATGGCTTCCAGCGCGGCGGGCAGGTTCTCGACGCTGACGGACACGTAGGCGTAGAGCGCGCCGACGTCCGAGAAGGCATGGGGGTAGCTGTGCACGTCATAGACGAGCCCGAGTTCCTCGCGGACCCGCGTGAACAGGCGCGAGGTCAGCCCGCCCCCCAGCATGTGCCCCACGGCGCGCAGGGAGTCGTAGCGGTCCGCGCCCAGTGGGTACGCGTGGTAGCACAGCAGCGCCTCGGCCACGGGCAGGGCCTCGGTGGACCTGTAGAAGGAACGCGCCCTGCGGCGGCTCAAGCCGGGGGCGGCCAGTTGCGGCAGGTCCCCCTCGCCCTCGGCCGCGCCGAACCTGCCCCGCACCTCGTCCATGACCTCGTCGAAGTCGAACCCTCCCGCCAGGCAGAGCACCATGTTCCGCGGCACGAAGAAGGCGCGGTAATGCTGCTCCAGCAGCGGCCGGTCGAACTTCTCGGTGATGTGCGGATAGCCGCGCGTGCCCGCCTCGGCGAGTTCCTCGTGGAGCAGCAGCTCGTGGGCCAGCTCGTGGACGCTGATGTTGCGGCCCTTCCTGTCGCGGTGATGGAGGATCTCCTGGGAGACGATGGACTTCTCCTGCTCGATCTCGCCCTCGTCCAGCAGGGGCCGGAGGATCAAGTCAGCAGCGACGTCCATCACCCGTCGCCAGTGCTTGCGGTGCACGCCGAACGCGACGGTCATGTACTCGGGGAGCGTCTGCCCGTCAACGACGCCGCCCAGGTCTTCCACGCATCGCATGATGTCGTTGAAGCTCGGGAAGTCCCGCGAGCCCTGCATGAGCATGTGTTCGAGGAAGTGCGTCAGGCCGGTCCGCTCGGGCGGCTCGAAGCGCGGGCCCGCGTGCACGTAAGCGGAGCACGCGAACGAATGGACCGACCGGTTCTCCACGCCCAGGACGGACAGGCCGTTGGGCAGGACTTCCCTGCGGTAGGTGCCTAACAAGCTATCCCCTTTCGCGGCGGCGGCGAGTTCAGTTCAAGGGCAGGCCGGCTGCCTACATCCTGCGGCCCACGACGGCGGCCATGCCGGCCAGTTGCCCCATCATGTCCTGGAACTGGTTGGGGCGCAGTTGCTGCGCCGAATCGGAGCGGGCGCTGTCCGGGTCGGGGTGCACCTCCACCAGCAGCCCGTCGGCCCCGACGGCCAGGGCCGCCCGGCTGACCGCCGGCACCAGGCTCCGCCTGCCCGACGCGTGGGAGGGGTCCACGATGATGGGCAGGTGCGACGCCTCGCGCACGACCGGCACGATCGCCAGGTCCTGCGTGAAGCGCACGGCGGGCTCGAACGTGCGGATGCCCCGTTCGCAGAGGATGATGTTCAGGTTGCCCGCGCTGGCGACGTACTCGGCCGCCTTGAGCCACTCCTCGACGGTGGAGGCGAAACCCCGCTTCAGGACGACTGGCAGCCGCCCCTGTCCGACCTCGGTCAGCAGGTCGAAGTTCTGCATGTTGCGCGCGCCTATCTGTATGGCGTCGGCGTACAGCGCCACCTTCTCCACCTGTTCGGGCGCACGCGCCTCGGTCAGCACGGGCAGGCCCGTCTCCTCCCGGGCGGCGGCCAGCAGGCGCAGGCCCTCCTCGCCCAGGCCGCGGAAGTCATACGGGGACGTGCGCGGCTTGTAGGCGCCACCCCGCAGGACGTGCGCCCCCGCGTCGCGAACGGCACGGGCCGCAGCCATCAGCCCCTCCTCGCTCTCGACGGCGCACGGGCCCGCGATCACCGTGAAGCTGTCGGGGCCCACGAGCACGCCGCCCAGGCTCACCACGCTCGGCTCGGGCCGCGCCTCGATGCTGACCAGCTTGTAGGGCTTCAGCACCGGCACGACGCGGTCCACAAAGGGCAGCCCCGCGAACCTCTCCATCAGGCGCGGGCGCATCTCGGGCGACGTCCCGACGGCCCCGATGATCGTGCGCTCCTCGCCCCTGGAGACGTGGGCGCTGAACCCGGCGTCCTCGATGGCGCTGACGACGCCGGCAAGCTGCTCCTCGTCCGCACCTTTGCGCAGAATCACTATCATACGATCGGTCCCCGTGACACAAGCCCCTCCCCCTACATGCGTGGAAGCGGCGCAGCCGAATCCTATACAATGCAGGGACTCCCCGTCAAGTTGCCCCGGACCTGCTGCGCGCGCATGGAAGCAACGGCCACATACGCCTCGATGATCACCCCGCTGGGCGAGGGCGGCATCGGCGTCATCGCGCTCTGGGGGCCCGACGCCGCGTCCGTCCTGGGAGAGTGCTTCGCGGGCACAAAGCGGCAGGCCGCCGCGCTGCCCGTCGGGGCAATCGCACACGGGACCGTTCGGCGCGGCGACGACGTGCTCGACGAGGTCATCGTGGCCCACCTGCCCCCGCCGGCCACCGCCATGGCGGGGCCCTACTTCGAGGTCAACTGCCACGGCGGCGTAGTCGCGGTGCGCGCCGTGCTGGACCGGCTGCAAGAGGCGGGCGCCCGGGCCGCGCCCGCGGCCGAGTTTGCGGCCCCCGCGTCCGGCCCGCCCCTCTCCCGGGCGAGCATCCGCGCACGCGCTCTCCAGCTTCTGCCCCGGGCGCCGACCCGGCTCGGCGCGATCATGCTGCTGCACCAGGCCGACGGCGCGCTGAGCGAGGAACTGCGCCGTATCGAGGCTCTCCTCGCCGCCGGCGACGCCGAGGACGCCGCGGGCCTCCTCGAAAGACTCGTGCGCATCGCCGAACTGGGGAACAGGCTCCTCGAACCGCAGAGGGTGGCGCTGCTCGGGCCGCCCAATGTCGGCAAGTCGACGCTCTTCAACGCGCTCCTGGACGAGGAGCGCGTCATCGTCCACCACGAGCCGGGGACGACGCGCGACACGGTCTCCGAGGTCGTCTCCATCCTCGGGGTGCCGTTCGAGCTGGTGGACGCGGCGGGCATCGGGCGACCGGCGGACGAACTGGAGGGGCACGCCGTCGGGCGGGCGATGACGCTCGCGGAGACGTGTGACGTCGCGCTGCTGGTCTTCGACGCCAGCCGTTCCGAAACGCTCGACTTGCTCCCCACGCCGGGGCCACAGGCCCGGACCATCCTGGTGGGAAACAAGCTGGACCTGCTCCCGCAGGGACAGCCGCCGGACCGGCCGGGGGACGCCGTCTACGTCTCGGCGCGGGAGGGGCGGAACCTGGAGCAGGTCGAGGACGCTCTCGTACGGCCGCACGCAGACCTTATCGGCCCGTGCAGGGAGGGGCGCGCCGTGCCGCCTGACGACGAGGCCGGCGAAGCGGCGGCTCGCCTGCTCCTGGCGCTCGATGACGAAGGCTGCGGGGCCGCGCTGGAACTCCTGCGGCGGCTCTGCCCCCCGCGTTGACGCGCCGGCCGTCAGTTCACGCCGAGCCCGCTCAGGATGACGTTCAGGAGCCCCCCGACGCCGAACGCCGTCACGACCATGATCAGGGCCGACTTGAGCATGTCCCGCCATCCCAACTCGCGGAACAGCACGATAAACGTCGCCACGCACGGGAAGTAGGCCGTCAGCACGACGCTGGCGACGATGAGCTGCCTCAGGCTCAGGTCCAGCGGGCGCAACATGCCCACGGCGACGTCCTTTCGCAGGAAGCCCACCAGCAGCGCGCCTATCGCCTCCGGCGGCAGGTCCAAGACGTGCGTCACGAACGGCCTGAACAGCCGACTCAGCAACCCGATGACGCCGAAGGTATAGAGCAGATTGACGATCAAGACCCCCACGAGGACGTAGGGAATGGCCTCCTTGAAGAAGCCTTTCAGCCGCATCCAGAGCTTCTTCAGGAGCGCCCCCCAGTAAGGGAGGCGGTACGGCGGGATGTCCACCAGTATCTCGGGCGTCGCGCCGTGGGTGAAGCGTTTCATCAGGACGCCCAGCCCGAGCCACATGAGGAACAGGGTCCCGAAGACCGGCAGGAACCCCGCCGCGCCGTACTGGCCCAGCAGGCCCGCAATCATGGCGATCTGGGCCATGCACGGGACGCAGATCGCCAGCAGCGTCGCCGCGATGAAGCGTTCCTTGCGCGTCTCCAGCACGCGCAGGCTCAGCGCGCCCGGCACGTTGCAGCCCAGGCCCAGCATCATCGGCACGATGGACAGGCCGTGCAGGCCCAGCCGGTGCATCACGTTGTCCACCAGCACGCCCAGCCGGGGCAGGTAGCCGCTGTCCTCCAGTATCCCCAGCGCCAGGTAGAAGGCGAACACGTAGGGCAGCACCGCCGCGAGCGGGATGTAAAGCCCGGTCGTGAGCATCCCGAACGATTCGCCGAAGCTGACCTGGCCATCAACCAGGTCACCCACCAGCAGGTCGTGCAGCACCCCGCCGGACCCCAGCGCCACCGAGAGACGCTCCATCAGGGGACGCCAGAGCAGGTCGAAGAGCGGCTCCGCCGCGTAGCCTATCAGCCCTTCACCGACGAAGCGCACCAGTTCGAAAGACGCGGCCAGGATGAGCAGCGCCAGGACCGGCCCCAGAACGGGGTGCACGGTCGCGTGGCTGAGCCGCTGGCCTATGGTGGGATGCTTGTGCGCCACCTGCTGGACGCGCTCGACGATGTCCCCGATGACGTGCCACCTCTCGGCGTCCTCGTAGTCGAGCCGGCCGGCCGCAGCGCGCTTCAGGCTCTGCTGAAGGTCCTTGAGGCCCTCGCCGCTGATCGCGCACGTGGGCACGACTGGCACGCCGAGCAGGTCGGCCAGGGCGGGCACGTCAATCGTGACGCCGTGCTCGAGCGCCTCGTCCCACATGTTCAGCGCCACCACCATCGGGAAGCGCCGCTTGAGCAACTGGAGCGTCAGGTTCAGGTTGCGTTCCAGGTTGGTGGCGTCGACGACGTTGATAATCACGTCGCCGTCGGCGAGCATCTCGACGGCCACTTCCTCGGCGCGGCTCGTGGGCTCGAGCGTGTAGGTCCCCGGCACGTCTATGACTCGGCACCTCTGCCCGTCCACGCGCAGCAGGCCCTCGGCAAACGTCACGGTGGTGCCGGGGTAGTTGGAGGCGATCACGTGCGCGCCGGTCAGCCGGGAGAACACGGCGCTCTTGCCCACGTTGGGGTTGCCCATCAGCAGGACGCGCTTCTCTGAGCCCCCGTCGGCTCCCGCAGATGGCCGGGTCGGGACCATCATCCTCACCCCATGGTCCTCACCTGGACTCTGCTGGCAATGCCGCGGCCCATGGCCACGCCCCGGCCGTCTATCAGCACCGTGATGGGACCGGCCATGAACTGCGAGCTGACCACACGCACCTGCTTGCCGGGCCGCAGGCCGAGGGCGTCCAGCTTGCGCATCATCCCGCGGCCGCCGTTGAAGCCGACCACAACGGCCGTCCTGCCGGCCGGAAGCGCCGCCAGGTTAGTCATGGCTTCCTTGCCATCCACGCGCCTTGGCCTCTCGACACTGCCTGCAGATACCCCTTATGCCCATCCGATGATCCAGCGCCTGGAAACCGTGCCTGCGGCAGACGCTGCGCTGGAGCTCCTCGATGCGCTCGTCAACGAACTCGGTGACCCGGCCACACTCGATGCATATCAGATGATCGTGATGCGCGTGACCGTAGACGGCCTCGTAGTGCGCGCGCTCGTCGTCCTGGAGCACCTGCTTGACCAGGCCCGCGTCCCTCAGCAGGCCGAGCGTGCGGTACACGGTGGCCAGGGAGACGTCCGCTCGCCGGCCCCGGAAGGCATCGTGCAACTGCTCGGCGTCGAAGTGCCCCTCGACGCTGAGCGCCTCCTGGAGGACGGCCGCGCGCTGCTCGGTGAATCGCAGCCCCTCCCGGCGCAGGTAGCCCTGGAAGGTCCAGAGGGCCGAATCGAGTGCGGCCTGATGGTCGGCGAGGGGCGTTTTGTTGCTATTGCGATTCATTCTCAACAGCTATTCTACCACCTCCCCTGCTTCCCGTCAAGGCCCTTGATTCCGAAAAGCCAGCACCGCGATGCGCCATTCGAGACCCCCCAATCCGCAACCCCGTCATCCCCCCTGTCAGACGGCCACCCTCGCCCGGACAACCGTCCTGCCCCCCCGGCCAACGCTTCCGCAGATCCGGACACCCCCGCGCAGGGCGCCTGGCCCGCACTTGCGCCCCCTCCACTCGTCACGGCTTTCGCAGACAGGCGCCGCCCGGTAGACTGCGGCTGCTGCGTAACTATCCTTTCTGGCGCTCCTGGCACAAGGCCGCACAAAGGGCGGAGTGAGCATCCGTTATCGCCTTCATGTCCTATACAGAACCAGGGCCGCGCCGCGCGCGGCGAAAGGCCTTGAGTCCCGGCCCGGCGCGCCGCACAATGCCGGCGGATATTGGGGAACTCGATGCTATCGCCCCGCTGCTCCGAGGGGGAGCATCTGCCTATGTTGCCAGCCTGCACAGCCTCCGCAGCGCCCTGCTCGGCGGCAAACCATCCGATTACCTTCGTCCCCCAACCCGGCCCCGCGAACAACCTGCCCGAGGGAACGGGACCATGCAGAAGCAGGACTCTTTCTGGCGCCGGATGATGTTGGTGTCGGCTTTGCTCGCTTCCATTGTCGCGACGCAAGGGTGCGACTACTTCGTGCCATTGCACTTGCAGGTGCGCGAGGGCCGGGGCTCAGCGATGAGCCTCGTGACGGCCGCGGAAGCGGCCGTCGCTGAAGGGCGGCCCCTGCCCGATGCGGCATTTCGAATCTGGTACGGAGAGCCCGACAGATCCAGAGGAGAGACGATAATCGAGGGGACGACAGGAGCGGACGGCAAAGTGGGCCCCGGCGCGTTCAGGGCGGGGCCGCCCCCGTTCATAATGCCAAGGCTCTCTTTCTCCTGCATGCACGATGGCTTTGAGCCTTTGTTTGGGATCTACCCGCCCTGGCGCTTTTCCGAAGACAAGCTCGTGCTGGTTTACTTGCAGCCCGAAGACGAGTGACGCGCGCCGTGCACGCGGCGCCCCATGGCAGCCCTGTGGAGTGCGGTAGCTTGCTACCGCACTCCATAAGTGGGCGCAATCCCCTCGGTTCGCCGCCCGCTCAGGACTCCGAGGGTCCGCCCTACGGCGGACTGAACCCTGCACCCTGAACCGTGAACCCTGGACCCTCAGTTCCACGGCAGCCAGTGCCAGTAGCCCAGTATGCACCACGTCCACAATACCACGGCGGCCAGCATGCTGACCGGCACCCCGTAGAGAAGGAAATCCTTGAGCGTGAGCAGCCGCTCGCGCGGCCTGCTCACGCCTCAATCACGGGACAGCCGGCCTTGCGGATCAGTTCATCAACGGGCGAGCCGAAGAACCGCCTGACCCAGCCAGGACGGCTCGACCGGACGGTAACGATCAGTTCCGGGCGCTCCTCTTCAACGATGCCCAGGCAGACCAGCGCAAACCGGCCGATCTCGACGTGGGTG
>CAZQEQ010000112.1:0-8041 GCA_964592385.1 uncultured candidatus Brocadiaceae bacterium
CTTGTTGCAGCAGATGAGGTCCGGGACGATCCCGTAATGCTCGAAGGCGAACATCCTGCCCGAGCGTCCGAACCCGGCCTGCACCTCGTCCATTGTCAGGACGACGTCGTGCTCCTTGCACCAGCCGGCCAGGGCCTGCGCGTACTCGACCGGGGTGAAACTGGCGCCCATGCCCTGGTAGGTCTCCATGATGACGCCGGCGACCATGTCGGGCGTAACGCCCTGCTCGTCGAGGCTGCGCAGGAACGTGTCGAAGGACGTGTCGTCGTTCCAGTATCCGTCCGGGAAGGGCACCTGCCACATGGAGGGATCGAGGTTGACGATCCACTCCTTCAGGGCCGGCATTCCGCCGATCATCTGCGCGCCGAGGGTGCGGCCGTGGAAGGCGCCCAGGTAGCTGACAATGCCGATCTTCTTGTCGCCGCCCACCGCGCGGCCGTGCGTGCGGCTCAGCTTGACGGCACACTCGGTGGCCTCGGAGCCAGTGGTGAGCAGGAACACCTTGTCGAGCCCGTCGGGCGCGACCCCGACGAGCCTGGTCACCAGGTCGGCCCGCACGCCGCTGGGGAAGCAGTAGTTGTGCAGCAGCGTGTGCTCGGCCTGCTTGACGATGGCGTCGCGTATCTCCTTGCGGCCGTGGCCGGCGTTGGTGACCAGCACGCCCGAACTCCAGTCCAGCCACATGTTGCCCCACCGGTCGTAAACCTGGCAGCCCTCGGCGCGGTCCCAGACCACGGGCGGCTGGCCCGTCATCGAGACGGGTTCATACTGCCGGAGCCGCTCCAGAACGGCGAGCGACTCGGGCACGGGTATCCTGGTCTGGATGCGTCGGTTCGGCGTATCCACCGGCGGCACGTCCTTCGGCGTCAGGTCATAGGCTCTGCCGGCCATCTGCGCGCTCCAGGGCTAAGGGGCATTGGGCGTCATGCGCTGTTCAACGGGGAGGGTGCCCGACCTGTCGAACGGGCACGGCAGCGGGCCACCGGGACGGAGTTTACCACAGAAGGAGCGTGCATGTCCACCGGCTGCGGTACGTGCCCAATCTGAACCACTATTACCGGCGCTTCGGGCCGCGTGGGCAGCCAGAGGCGGGCCGGGCCGGGCTAAGGCGCCTGGCCGCCGGGCGTGGCGTCGGCCTCCAGGTCCCCGAGGGCGAACCGGATCCCCCCCAGGAAATGCTCCAGGATGCGGGGGTCCCAGAACAGCGCAGCGTTGTGCCCGAGCGACGAGTAGAAGACGCGCCCCTCGCCGTGCATCCGGATCCAGCTCATCGCGAAGTCCTTGTCCGCCCACCGTTCCGGCAGGAATCCGCGCGACGGGTCCATGTCCGTATTCTCGGTGTCAATGCTGAGCAGCACGTGCAGCCTGTCGCGCGAGTAGGGCGCCTGGAACTGGAATACCTCGTCCTGCACCTCGAAGCCCTGTCCGCCGAAGGCCGCGTTGATCGGGCTGGCCGGGTCGTCCACCTTCAGCGTGATCGTCTCGTTCGGCCGCCAGGGGTGCCCCCCGTTCTCGTAGGCGCCGAGCATCTCGCCGAACTCCGGGAACTGGTCGTACACCGGATACTGGACGAACGTTGCCGCCGCAGCGTGAAGGCCGACGAACCCCTTGCCCCCAGCGACGAAGTCCAGCAGCGACCTGCGCAGGCGCGGGTCGTCGAACAGCACGCCCGCCGTGTTGTTGAAACAGACCGCGTCGAATTGCGCGAGCGCCTCCGGCTCGAACATGGAGAACTCGTTGCTGAAGACGGCCTCGTAGGCGCCTGACCTCCGCCCCATGAGCTCGATGGCCAGGTTGGCGCACCCGATCGAACGATGGCCCCTGGTGGCCCTGCCGTCGCGCACGTTCAGGGTGACGACCAGCAGTCTGCGCCGCCGCGTTGGCGCCCCCTCTTCCAGCGCCGCGACGGCGCGCTCGATTTCCTGCCTCTGTTCGTCGGTGACGACCGACCCGTGCGAGTCCTGGTTCCCGGTCATCCGTTCCTCCACTGCAACTCCGAGTGCCCTGCGGTCGGACGGGACTCGCCTCTGCTGAAGGGCGGCATCCCGTTGTCGTGACACGGCCGCTCCGTGACGTTCGCGAGATGGTAACGGGTCCCCGGGGCCGGGTCAATGCGCCGCGGCGGCATGGGGGGCGGGGCGAACAGCTCGCGTCAGCGCAACCTTGACAATGCGCCCCGGTTGCCTTCTACTGAACGGTTCTTGTTGTCACGAATGACGGAACCGGGGCGCACGGGCGGCCGGTCTTGCAGCCCGGCGAGAGCCGATGCGTTCCGGCCGGCAACTCGACGCGGAGGAGGGGCGATGCACGCGACGGTTCAGAAGCCTCTCGAGGAGATACTGGATTGCCTCGAAGAGGGAGAGAAAGTGATGGTGGTTGGCTGCGGCAACTGCGCGGCCAAGGCGCACTCCGGCGGCGAGCCGGAGACCAGGGCCATGATGGAGCGCCTGCGGGCAAGGGGCGTGACGGTGACCGGGTGGGCGGTGCCGCCGGACGGCGGTTCGCTCTGCAAACTCTCGGCCACGCAGAAGCTCCTCAACGAGGACCACAGGGAGGCGGCGGAGGCGGCGGATTCCTTCCTGATCCTCGCCTGTGGGCAGGGCATTCACACCGTCATTGACGCCACGGACGCGGGCAAAGTCCACCCGGGGTGCGACACGATCTTCGGCGGCGAGACGATAAGCGACAACTTCATCACGGAGTACTGCGCGCTGTGCGGGCAGTGCGTCCTGGAGAACACCGGCGGGCTCTGTCCCCTGAGCCTGTGCGCGAAGTCGCTGCTGAACGGGCCGTGCGGCGGCGCGCAGGACGGCAAGTGCGAGGTCTCCCCCGACCGCGACTGCGGATGGCACCTGATATATGAGAGGCTCAAGGAGCTCGGCAGGACGGACCTGATGCTCAGGTACCAGCCCCCGAAGAACTGGCTCAGGTCGGCCTCGCCGCGCAGCCTCTACATGGAGGGCAAGCGCGCGGACTTCTCCTTCGCGAACGAGACGGTGTCCGCCTGGTCCGGCACGGAAGAGCCGCCCGAGGACATGCGGAAGGGAGGCCCGGAATGAAGCTCTCAACGCTTTTTGCCCAGGGGCGTTTCGTCGTGACAGGGGAGGTCGGCCCGCCGAAGGGGGCGGGCGCGTCCGAGGTGCTCGAAGGGGCGGAACTGATGGCGCCCTGCGTGGATGCCGTCAACGTGACGGACAACCAGAGCGCCGTTATGCGGCTGGGTTCCCTGGCGGTCTCGCACGTGCTCAAGCAGAGAGGCGTCGAGCCCGTCTTCCAGTTGACGTGCCGGGACCGGAACCGCATCGCGTTGCAGTCCGACCTGCTCTCGGCTGCGGTGCTCGGGATCGAGAACGTCCTCTGCATCACGGGCGACCACATGGTCCTTGGCGACCACGCCGAGGCGAAGAAGGTCTTCGACCTGGACTCCGTGCAGTTGCTGGCCGGCGCAAAGGGATTGAACGAAGGGCGGGACCTGGCCGGCCATGAACTGGAGGAAGCCACGGACCTGTGCCTTGGCGCCGTCGTCAACCCCGGCTCCGACGAAGTGGAGACGCAGCTCATCAAGATGCAGAAGAAGATCGACGCCGGCGCGGAGTTCTTCCAGACGCAGGCCGTCTATGAACCCGACGTGTTCGCGCGGTTCATGGACGAGGCGCAGAAGCTCGGCGCGCCGGTAATGGTCGGCATTGTGCCGTTGAAGTCGGCCGGCATGGCGAGGTACATGACGGAGAACGTTGCCGGGGTCAACGTGCCCGCAGCCCTCGTGGAGCGCATGAAGGAGACCAAGAAGCAGGACCGCAAGAAGGTGTCGGCACAGATCGCCGCCGACCTGGTGCGGGCGATGAAGGACATGTGCCAGGGAGCGCACCTGATGCCCCTGGGCTGGGACGACATCGTCCCGGGTATCGTCGAGGCGGCCGAGATCAGGTAACCCGACCGCCGGGAGCCGGGCGAAAGGAGCTTCCAGGGAGGGAAGTCGCATGAGCGTTGCGACGGACGGGCTTTACGAGCGCGTGCCCAAACAGGACCAGGTGTACGACGTCATCGTGGCCGGCGGAGGCCCGGCGGCCATCGGCGCGGCGCTGGGCGCAGCCGTCAACGGCGCCCGAACCCTCATCCTCGAGGCCCGCAGCCAGTTCGGCGGGACCGCCACGGCGGCCATGTGGATGGAGATCAACTTCATCTTCAAGGACAACGCAGAGACCGACCGCGGCGGCGTGCACACGATACTCATCGACGCCATACGCAGCCACGGACCCGACGCGTCCAGGCCGGCCAAACGCAACCCGAACGCGCCCGGCAGCGGCGGCAATCTGAACGTGCACCCTGAATACCTCAAGAAGGTCCTCTTCGACCTGTTCGAGCAGCACGACATCGACTACCAACTTTACGGCCCCGTGGTGGACGTCGTCAAGGAGGGCAACAGGGTGACGGGCGTCGTGGTCGCGGCCAAGGAAGGCCGGGTGACGTACCGCGGCCGGACCGTCATTGACGCCACCGGCGACGGCGACGTGGCGTACCTGGCGGGCTGCGAGATGGAAACGGAGGGTGACCCGGAGACGGGATGGCGCCCGCCGGTCACCGTGGCCTGGGCCGTCTGCAACGTGGACTGCGAGCGGCTGTTCAAGTGGCTCGACAAGGGCGTCGAGCTCGACCGCCACCAGTACAAGGCGTTCAACGAGCTCATCAAGCACTACCGGGAGGAGGGCTGGAACCTGCCCGGCTGGATGGGGCTCAACAGGACGACGATCCCCGGCGTGATCTCGGTCAACAGCGGGACCTCGCTGGACCTGCGGCTCGACTGCTCAAAGAGCGCGACGCTGACCCTCATGGAGAAGATGGCCGTTGACCAGGCCGTCGAGTTTGTGCGCTTCGCCCGGGACAAGAAGCTCCCCGGCCTGGAGGACGTCTACCTGATGCGCACGGGCGGCTACGCGATGGCGCGCGACACGCGCCGGCTCGTCGGGGAGTATCGGTTCGACAACAAGGACGTGATGGAGGGGACCGAGTTCGAGGACGCGGTCGCCAGCAAGTACGGCGGCAGCGATCCCGTCGGCCAGCGGCGCCCGTACACGGCCATCAAGCAGGGGGCGCTGTTCCCTTACCGCTCGCTGCTGCCGCGGGAGGTGGACGGACTGCTGGTGGCCGGGCGGTGCAGTTCGGCGACGATGCTGGGGCACTACGGCGGCAAGAGCATGGGGAACATGATCTCCATCGGCCAGGGGGCAGGCGTGGCCGCCGCGCTGTGCGCGCAGCTCGACACGCTGCCGCGCGACCTGGACCCCGGGCTCATCCGGGAGAAGCTCGACGGTATGGGCGTGAGCCTTTGAGCGCGCCCGGGCTCCGCTGGCTGCCCTCACGGCCCGCCGGATGCAGCCGGTCGCGTCACTCTTTGCCGAGCGACGCGCTTTGAGCGGGGCAAACCTGCGAGCAGGATGAGAGGACCCCGGTACTGCCCCGCTACCGGAAGATTCACTGCCCGCGTCAGAACTGCATTATGCGCCCTTTTTCTCCCATCCGATGACGACATCGTCTTCCAGGATCACTTTGACCGCATAACGGTTCTTGCCCGTTGCCTGGCACTTCCACACTTCCTTCGTTTTCGTCTTGAGCACCTTGCGATCCACTGCCTCGGAGCGCCCCATGGAATCTATCACTTGCTCGGCAGTCTGTCCTTGCCACACGGTATGTCTCATTATCAGGTCCACGATGCGCTTATCACCGTACTTCTTCATGAGCCGTTGCCGCTTCATCACGTGAAGCAGCACGAGCAGACCCACGATGACGACCGCGATGGCAATGAGCTTGCTCATCCCTGTTCTCCCTCGTTTTGAGAGAGCCGCCTTGGGCCCTCCGAAACGCAGGCTTCAGAAATCGCCGTCGCGATTCCATTCGCATTCAAGGCTTTGCAGCACGGCGATGCCTGGCCATTCCGGCGCCCTGTTACCCCATGCGGTTTGGTTTGTCAAGCGGCCTCCGGGCTGGCGCGTCCCCAGTTTCCCGGCGTGTTCTCCATCTCTCCCGTGGTGGGCAGGGCGGCAAGGCCGCGCAGCCGGCGCGGTGCGTCTCCGGCCGGATGCCTGTATCGCCGGCAGCTCTCACCGCCTAAGAGGAGCGGCATAAGTCCTCTACGGTTTCTCCCTCCCCCGGCCCCTCCCGGAGGGAGGGGAAGTCCCCTCTCCCGCCGGGAGAGGGTCAGGGCGAGGGGGCGCGTCGCACGGCACCTACCCTATTGGGTAGCCCCCGGCGTCTCGCCGGGGGTTCGGGAACACGAAGTCCTCGGTTGAACAGGCCACTAGCGGTCCGCGGCACGCTCCAGGGAGCAGGCTATCTCCAGGCCGTTCTCTATGCTCCTGGTTATGTGGCAACTGTCCGCCGCCGCCAGGATTTCTGCCTCCTGTTGCGGTGACAGTTCTGCCCCGAGGCGGATACTCGCGTCGATCCTCTTGGTGAGCGAGGGGCGGGCCCCGGTCTTGGGGTCGGGGGGGCCGGCCTCAATGCGGCGGCTCAGCTCAATGGTCATGCCCTCGTAAGCGATGCCGCGTTCCTGGCAGAGCTGGGCCACGTAACCGCCGATGCACATCCCCAGTGCGGCCTCAAAGAGCTGGGCCGGCCACATGCCGTCCCGGTCTTCGTCCCCGTCTTCACCCTGGCCGGTCGTGACCGTGTGCCCCCTGCACGTCGCTGCAAACCGGAATCCGCTCTCTTGCTCGACCAATACCTCCATCGGCGATCACTCCTTGGCTGAGATCTGCGGCCCGGGCCTCCTACCGGCCCGGAACGCGGGAGAGGGCAAGATGGTAAGTAGCTCACTTGCCCGTGTCAAGCTGCGGGGCGCCCTCAACATCGAGATTGCGGGCCCATGTGCCACTCGTGCGCGTCGTCCTCCTCCTCGCGCTCGTCCTCCCTGGTATGGGCGCAATGTCGAGGACGAGGAGGACGAGGACGAATGCCGCGCCTGCGCCACGTTTCAGTCGTGAGCGCCGTGCCAGGGCAGGATCAGTTCGTCGCCGGGGTTCGCCGTCAGTTCCAGCGGCTGCCCCCCGGGCCAGCGCCACCTGAGCACGCAAGGGCCGGGCCTGCGCAGTGGCACGCAGGTTGGCGGCGCGTGCCCGGCGACGAGGTGCGTGCCCACGCAGAACGCCCGTGGCTGCCCCTGCCACACGCTGACCGTCACCGGCCCGGTCCGGCCCCGCGGCAGGCGAATCCACAGGCCGGGCTGGTCGCGCCGGTCGTTGAGGAAGCAGCGGACCTCCCCGCTGTCGAAGGCCACCGCCAGGTCCAGGGAGCCGTCGGCGTTGACATCGCCCGCCGTCGCGCACGCGGGGCCGCCGGCCTTGGATGGGTCGCCCCCCGAGGGGTCCAGGTCGAGGGTCAATTGCCCTTCTTCGGCCATGCAGCGGTAGCCGCGGTTGAAGTGGTAGAGGAAGTGGCCCTTCCCGTAGAGGAGCGCCACGTCGGGGCGGCCGTCGTGGTTCAGGTCCGTCGCCAGGCAGTCGGCGGCGCCCGGTTCCGTCCTGTAATCCAGGCTCCCGGCGTAATGGATGACGGGCCGGAAGCTGTCGCGCCCCTCGTTCTCCCAGAGTTGGCAGGATTCGCTGCCGCTCACGAACAGGTCCGGCTTGCCGTCCGTGTCGAAGTCCCCCACGCACCATCGGGCGGGTGACCCGCCGCTGCCGGCGGGGCAGGCCACCGGCTCGGCGAATCCCCCTTTCTGTCCCCTCCAGAGCAGCCCCTCCGCGTCCCGCAGTTGCAGGACGTCCACGTAGCCGTCTCCGTCCCAATCGGCCGCGACGCACGGCGGAGGCGAGCCGGCGGGCGCGCGCCCCGTCCTGTCGCCGGGAAGGGGCGCGACGGCCCATCCGTCGCCGTTCCAGGTGAGCAGGTGGGGCCACGCCGCGGCGGCCAGGAGCCCGGGGGAGCCGTCCTGCGTGGGGGTGAGCGCCTCGAGGCCACGGCACGCGCCCGGCCACGGCGACTCCGCCGGGCCGCCGGACAGCGCCACTTCTGTGAGTCCCGCTCCTTCTCGTATCCCCAGTAG
>CAZQEQ010000113.1:0-7861 GCA_964592385.1 uncultured candidatus Brocadiaceae bacterium
GTGCCCCGGCCGGACGGGCTGCCGGCGGCTCTCCAGCGTCAGGTGCCGGATGCGGTTCTGCCCCTTGTCGAGCGTGAGGAACGTCCGCCCCCCCGCGCCGTCGCGGTACGGCTTGACCGGGCCGGAAAGGTGCGAGGGTATCAGGTTCTCCTCGACGAACTGCCCCTCGGGGTTCTGCAGGAGGGCGTGGGCCGCGTAAAACTTGTCGGCCGAGAAGAACACGACGTCCGGGCGGCCGTCGCCGTTGACGTCCGTCAGCTCGAAGTCGCGTATGTTGTCCCGGTAACCCGCGCTCAGGGGAAAGGTCTCCGGCTCCTCACCCTCCCGGATCACGGCCACTTCCTCGCCGCCCAACGCGAACACTTCGTCCCGCCCGTCGCCGTCCAGGTCGATGACTTTCAGTGCGTCG
Organism: uncultured candidatus Brocadiaceae bacterium; assembly: GCA_964592385.1. Lineage (GTDB taxonomy): Bacteria > Planctomycetota > Brocadiia > SM23-32 > SM23-32 > CAZQEQ01. The sequence continues at coordinate 410 of CAZQEQ010000113.1, forward strand.
GTCCGTTTCGTGACCTCCGTGTCGGCTATCTTGCGGGGCGGGGCGAATGAGCCGTCCTCTTCCTGCTCCAGCACGCTGACGGCGTCTATGTCCCCGTGGAACAGTATGTCGAGCCTGCCGTCGTCGTTCATGTCGTGTACTGCCAGGGCGGAGATGCGGTTGTTGACCGCGTGCGTGTCGAGCTTGAACCTCTCGCTGTCGGGCAGGCGGTTGATGTCCTCGAAGTCTGCCGCCTGCTCTTCCTCCTCGCCCTCACGACGCAGGCGCAGGATGCCAATCTCACCCTTGTTGTTATTGACGAATACGGCCTCGTCGATGCCGTCCGAGTTGACGTCCGCCAGGGTCAGGCACGATATCCCGTGCCCGGTCTTGATGAGGTCGGACTCCGTAAACTTAATGGAGTCATCCGTAGCCGCCAGGGGGGCCTCCATGTACTTGACGCCGGAGTTCGGATTGTCCGGGTCGAAGGCGAACGCCTCGACGTTGTCCAGGAACTCCTTCACGTACCGGGACGGGATGGCGAACCCGAGCCCGTCCAGGAAGATGTAGCCCATGTTGACGACGCCGACGATCTCGCCCCTCTCGTTGAACAGCGGCCCGCCCGAGTTCCCCGGGGCGGTCGGCGTCGTGGTCTGGATGTAGAGGCGGCCCTCGTAGTTGCGCTTCGCTTTGCTGACGTTGCCCGTCCCGGTTGACCGTTCCAGGCCCATCGGGTTGCCGATCGTGAAGACCTCGTCGCCCTCCTTCACATGATCGGAATCGCCGACGTAGAGCTGGGGGATCTCCATGCCCAGGTCCTCCTCGACCTTCAGGAGGGCCAGGTCCATGTGCTCGTCCAGGGCGACGAGCCTGACTTTCTTATAGACCTTCTTCTCGAAGCGGCCGTCTTCCCGCTTGAACGCCGTCACGGAGATGGACTGCTCGCCGGCTATGACGTGATTGTTGGTGACCACGTAGCCGTCCGGCGTGCAGAACCACCCGGTTCCCGACCCCATGGGCGTCTTGACGACCACGATGGCCGGCCCGAGATCCTCGGCCAGGGCGGGCACGGCCTTCACGGCAAGCTCCGCCGTCCGGTACAGCTCGGACTCCTTGACGTCCTTGAGGTCTTCCGACGAGCCCGTGGCGCTCTTCATCTCCTTTATGCTCTCCCGCTCGATGGAGAGCACGTTGTCGCCGATGGAGAGATGAACGACCTTGTCGTCCTTCTTGAGGACCTCTCCCTCAACTCTGGCCCCGTCGTTGAGTTCGATCACGACCCGCTCCCCGCCCTGTGCGGGGCCGCACAGCAGCAGAACGGCTGACGCTATGGCAATAACCGTGGTGACACGCATTCCGGCACCCCCTTCACATATTCGGAAGACCCATGGCGGCAGGGCCGCCTCGGATATTAGACAGGCTAAGGCCCGGGGTTGCAAGGATGAGCAGGCCCCGCGCAGGCGCCTCGTGTCCGCCGCGCGGCGCATCGGCGCCCCGGGGTACGTTCCCGTGCGGCGCAGGCGGGTTCCTCTTATACTATGTGGAGCGGTTTCCCCGCGCAGGCTTCCCCGCCCGGGTCGGCGCGTACGGGGCGGGAGTGCATCTGACCATTCACAGTTCTGGGAGCGGTCAGTGAACGTCACGCTGTCTTGCGGCAGGAACGAGGTCGGACTGTCCGTCCCGGACGACTCGATTGTCTATCGACTGCGATACCCGGAATCCGAGGCAAGCGCGGAGGGACTCGTCCTGGCGGCGCTCCGCTCCCCGCTCGGCAGGCCGGCCCTCTGGGAGGCCGTCCGCGGGCGGGCGGACGGCGACGTCGTCGTGGTGGTCTCCGACGTCACTCGCCCCGTTCCCTACCCCACGTTCCTTCGTGCCATGTTGGAGGAGATCGAGTCCGCCGGCGTGCAGCACGACCAGATACTGATCCTCATCGCGACCGGGCTGCACCGTCCGGCTACGAAGGAAGAGGAACGCCTGATCCTGGGGGAGGACGTGGCCGACGCTTACCGTGTCGCCAGTCACGACGCCAGGGACGAGGCGACCCTGGTCGAGCTGCCCGGCAAGACGTGGGCCGGCGCCCGGGTGCGCCTGGACCGCCGTTACGTCGAGGCGGGATACCGCATCATCACGGGCCTGGTCGAGCCGCACTTCATGGCCGGGTTTTCCGGCGGGCGCAAGGCGGTGTGCCCCGGCTTGAGCTGCCTGGAGACGATCCGGCGCTTCCACGGCGAGCCGTTCTTGAGCGACCCCCTGTCGCGCAACGGCGTCCTGGAGGGAAACCCCCTGCACATGGAAGCGCTCTCGGTCGCGCGCATCGCCGGCGTGGACTTCTCGCTCAACGTCGTCATGGACAGTCAGCGGCGCGTCGTGCACGCCTTCTCCGGCGAACTGGAGCAGGCGCACGAGGCCGCCTGCCGGCTGGCGCGGCACTGCGCCTGCCCGACCGTGCGCGAGGAGGCCGACGCCGTGCTCACCTCGTGCGGGGGTTACCCGCTCGACGAGACCTTCTACCAGTGCGTCAAGGGCTTCGTGTCGTGCATTCCGGCGGTCCGGTGCGGCGGGGCCGTCCTGTCGTTCGGCGGCTGCGGCGAGGGGATCGGCAGCCGCGAGTACGGGCAGTTGATGAGGGATTACGCCGGCCGCTGGCGGGAGTTCCTGGAGGAGATCAAGGGCCCTGCCAGCTTCGTGAGAGACCAATGGGAGCTCCAGATGCACGCCCGCGCCCTGGAGAAGGTCGGCGAGGAGAACCTGCACTTCTTCACGCCGGGCCTGGAGCAGGCAGACTTGGACCGGCTCTCGGTCAACGGGCACGCCGTGGCCGCTGAAGCTCTGGCCTCCGCCGTCCAGGAGGCGCTGGACGGCCTGTTCGCGGACGGAGCCAGGCTGGCGGTCATCCCCGACGGGCCCTACTGCGCCCCCCTGCCGCCGGCGGGTGCGTAGCAGAGGCCCACCGGCTCAGACCTGCCCCTTGCCCACCAGTTGGGCGAACTTCTCGAAGCTCCGGTCGTAGGTCCTCTCCACGTCGTTCGGGAAGCAGCACGCCGGCAGCTCCCGCATCGCCAGGTGGTAGGTCAGGCACTCGCAGCAGACGCCCTTCTTCGAGCAGCCCGGATAGGTGCAGTTGCACCCGTCAAGGTTCGCTTCCTTCTTGCAGTCCATCGCTTGATGTTCCTTTCGTCTAACAGCCTGTTCAACTGAGAACCCTGTGCTCGCGCCCCCCGGCGAGACGCCGGGGGCTACCCAGATAGGGGTAGGCGGGGCGTCTCGCCCCGCGCCCGGTTCAGAGATAACCTGCGAAACCCAGGGTGACCTCCTCATCAGGCTGCTAGGGCGCCGTGGTGATGCGGCGCACGTGGGCCTCGAAGTTGGCCACGACCCGCTCGCGCAACTCGTGAGCCAGCGCGACCGACGCGTTGCGCGGGTTGTGTTCCGACTCGATCACGGGCACCCGGTGGAGTATCCCCGTCTCCCGGACCACCAGCGGCCCGTCCTCCTGCCGCGACAGGTCCACCAGTTCCGGCCGGAAGGCGAGCACCCAGGTGGTCTCACTCAGGCCGGCGTGGCCCCCCACCCGCAGTGACTCGGCGTCCAGGTCGTTGAACTGGTGGGTTGTGACGGCCTGCACGCCGAAGGAATCCGTGCCGTGTTCCGCCGCGATGCCCTCCAGAGTAGCCACCTGTCCGCGTCCGCCGTGATGGTTGACCAGGAAGGCGTGTCGGAAGCCGGACTCCCGGACGGCGAGGAGGCGGTTCCCAACGGCCCTGCGCAGTCCCTCCTCCTCGCAGTACTCGCTGCACACGGGCAGGCCGGGGAACCGCATCCCGAAGACCTTCCCGGCGCCCTCCAGGCCCCACTGGAGAAGCTCGTCCTCCGAACGCCATGCATCCAGGCCGCAAGAGAGCGGGCGGAACCATATCCCTCCCACCCTCGCGGCGACCGCCCGGCAGACGCCCTCGGCGACAAGCGCGTCCGTCCCCACCGGCAGGTGGAACGAGTGCCACTCGAAAGCCGGCGAGACGGGCACGAACGCGCAGCCCGCCTCCTGCCGCGCCGCGATGATCTCGCCCGGGCGCATCTCCTCGGCTGGCCGCTCATGCGCCATTGTCCAGGGGAACCCCGTCGGATCTGGTGGTCTGTTATAGGGCGACGAAGGCGATGCCGACCATCCGCGCGAACGCCTCCAACTCGTCCACGCGGTCGCCCGCCACGGCGTGGATGTGGTTGGCGTGCAGCCCGGCCAGGACGGCCTCATGATCCGCCTCGACGGACGCATATACGTGCGGCCACGCCGGGCAGCTGTCCAGCGTCCACTCCTCCTGGGCCTCTATTGCCTGGCCGCGGAAGGCGACCAGGGACGGTTCGCGGTCGTCGTGGACGAACCGCGCGAACGTCAGCGGGCCGGGACCGCCCACGTACGGCACGTGGGCGCCCACGCCGCCGTACTTGGGGATGACCGGCGCCAGGTCAACCGCCGCCAGGTTCTCGGCCGGCTCGCGCGACCGCCGCGCGTAGAAGACGGACTGGCCGCCGCAGTTGCAGAGCGTCCACAGCCCGGACTCAGTGTCATAGTGCCTCAGGTCCAGGAAGAGCGCCGGCAGGCCGCTGATGAGTTGCAGCACCTGCATCGTGAGCGCGCCGTCGCCGTCCGCCTCGCAGGAGCAGACCATCGGCTCCTTCGGCCCGTCCCAGTCCGCGAAGGCCGGCAGGAACGCCGCCGAGAGGCACTGCGTGCAGTAGTACTCGGAGAGGTCGTAGTGGCACTTGATGCCGATGAAGTCGAACTCGCGCTCCGCAGCGATCCGCTTCACGGCAGCCGCACAGGAGGCCTGGTACTTGAGGGTCTCGCGCGTCAGCTTGGAGCCGGGCTCGTACCTCACCTGGCGCAGGTTGCCCTCCAGCCAGGCGACGATGCGCTCCCGCTCGGCGTCGTCCACTGACTCCGCGACGCGCAGTATCTCCGACTGGTCGGCGTGGTCAATGTCCACCCCGAAGACGCGGAGCCATTCCGCCGGGGGGGACGAGACTCCGGTGAGCATCCCTATCGAGCGCCCGCCTATCTGGCCGTAGACCTGGCCCCGGAGGCCGTGCACGGCGCCGGCGGCGCGGACGAACGTCCCGAGCCGGCGCGCGCACTCGGGCCCGTCGAACGGCCCCCAGATGCGCTCGTGCACGACGCCCATCTGGTGCAGGGCGCCGCCGGCGGCCAGCAGCCCCCCCATGCCCGGCAGGTCGGGCTGGCCCGGCGAGAGGATCGCTATCGGCCTGCGCAGGGCCTGCGCCGCCAGGGCGCTGAAGTTCGGGAAGGCGAAAACCGGTATGTTGAACACGACGCCGGCCACGTCGGCGGCCAGCAGCTTCTTCGCCTCGCGCACGGCCCGCCTGGGCGAGTGTATCACCTCGTCGTTGACGACCGCCTCCGCACCCGCCTCCTCCAGCATCGCCTGCAACCGGCCCTGGTACTCCTGGATCCGGGGCAGCAGGCCGTCGTGCACGCGCTTCCGCCCGTCCGAAAACGACAGGAGCCCGATCCTGACCCGACTCCCTTGCTGTGGCGACATCGAGAACTCTCCACGTTGATCCCGTCGAACGCTCAGAGCGCGAGTCTATCGGCTTGCGGGCTTCTTGACAAGCGCGGCCCCCCTTGCGGGACGGTGCAATGAGGCGCTAAACTCATCCCTCCGTTCGCACTTCCCTGAGGTGACGCCGGCGATGCTCGTCAAGAAAAGGGAGTTGCCGATACTCCTGGTCAACCTGGCCTACATCCTCTCGTTCGGCCTGGTCTCGGTGTGGCGGCTGAACTACGAGTTCATGATATACGTCGGCGTCGTCGTCCTATTCCTCTGTCTGATCGCGGCGACTCAGCGGAGGGTGGGGTTCAGCCGGACCGTGTTGTGGGGCCTGACGGCGTGGGGCTTCATGCACCTGGCCGGCGGGACCGTTTACGTCGGCGGCGCGCGGCTCTACGAACTCATTCTCTTCCCGCTGCTGCCCGCCCAGGGCATCCTCAGGTACGACCAGTTCGTTCACGCATTCGGGTTCGGCGCGGCGACGCTCGTGGCCTATCACCTGCTCAGGCCGCGCCTGCGCGAGCGGCCCGTCGGCTGGGGGACGCTGTCCGTGTTGATCGTCCTGATGGGAATGGGCCTGGGGGCCCTCAACGAGGTGATCGAGTTCGGCGTCGTGCTCGTGGCGCCTGAGGCCGGCGTTGGCGGCTACCTGAACACCGCGCTCGACCTGGTCTTCAACATGTTGGGCGCGGTGATGGCGGTCTGCTGGATCAACGTGCAGCGCCGCCGTCAGAAGAGCGACCTGCCGGCCGTCTGACGCACCGGCACCGGGCGCTCAGGGCGCTTCGGCCCCCGCCAACGCCCCATCAAGGCGGTCCAGCGCCTCCTTCATGGCGCGCATGTGGACGCCGTATGCCTCCCAGTCGGCCTCTTTCAGGGCCTCCTGCGCGTGCCGGAAGTGCTCCATGGCTTCTGTGAGCAGCGCCCTGGCGCGGGGCTCGACCCCGGTTGCGGGAGGCGGCTGCGGCTCGACGCTCGGCGCAGCGCCCTCCGGCGCCTGGAAGACGGCCGCGAGGGCCCCCTCCAGGTCTTCGGCCATGGCGACGCGGTCCCCGGAGGCCGCGATCACCCGCTTGAGCTGCGGCAGGGCCCCGGCTTCGGCCTGGATGTAAAGGGGCTCGACGTAGAGGATGCCGCCGGCGACCGGGATGACCAGCAGGTTGCCCCGGGTCACCTGGCTGCCGCTCTGGCTCCAGAGGGTCAGTTGCTGCGAGATGTCCGGCTCCTGGTCGATCAGTGCCTCGACCTGGAACGGGCCGTAGATGAGCTTGCCCTTGGGGAACATGAAGACGGCCAGTTCGCCGTAATGCTCCACGTCGCAGCGGGCTGCCAGCCAGGCGATCATGTTCTGCTTGCCCCGCGGGGTGAAGGGCAGCATCAGGATGAACTCGGGCCGGTCGCCCTCCGGGAGGCGCATCGTCACGTAGTAGCTCTGGACGGGGCGCCTCTGGCCGCGGTACATCTCCAGCGGGACCTCCCACAGGTCTTCCTTGTTGTAGAAGACGCGCGCGTCGCGCATGTGGTAGGCCCGCAGTTTGTCGGCCTGGACGTCGAACAGGTCGCGCGGATACCGCACGTGCCGGCGCAGCCCGGCCGGCATGTCGGAGATGGGCCTGTAGAGCGAGGGGAACATCTTCCGGTAAGCCTGGATGAAGGGGTCGGAGTCGTCGCTGACGTAGAACGTGACCGAGCCCTCGTAGGCGTCCATCACGGCCTTGACGGAGTTGCGGATGTAGTTCAGCCCCCCACCCGCGACCGGCTCGCTGTACGGGTAGAAGCGGCTGGTCGTGTAGGCGTCCTGAATCCAGTAAACGCGGCCCCCGTGCACGACGGCGTACGGGTCCCGGTCGAGCATGAGGTACGGTGCGATGCGATGCAGGCGCTCCGCGACGTCCCGGTGGTA
>CAZQEQ010000114.1:0-7149 GCA_964592385.1 uncultured candidatus Brocadiaceae bacterium
CACTCACGCCACTCCAGCGAACGTGTCCCCCGACAGGCAGGAAATCGCGGGCATCCCCAGAAGCTCTGGCCCGCACGTCGCCCCCTCCGCGCCGTTCTCAGGACCATGGGTTTGCCGCAGACCGGACACGAGAGCGGTTCCGGGGCGCTTGCACTCGGGGTCGTCTGGAGCGAAGGCTGACGAGGATCAGGAAGGGCCACACACCGGTCAGCAAGGTCCTTCTTGGCGTCTGAGATCATCCGCGCCAGAGTGAGGGCATCAGCAAGCGCGCGGCGGCACAACTTGCGCTCTGTGAGAGAACCCGAGGATGGTCTGAGTGTGTGAGCAGCTTCCAGCCGCAAGCTCGAGCCGCCTGCTTGCAGCAGGCGGCGGCTGACAGAACGAGGGCGAGGAGTATGCATGCAGCGAGCGCAACGGCGACCAAGAACTGGGCGTGGTGGGCATTGTGCGAACGATGCGTGTGAGTCCGTCCAGCGCGAACACATCCCGCCACACGTTTCTACTACTCGCGCTCCGGCGCGAGGATCAGCCTGGCCCGGCGCACGGAGAACGTGTCGTCCCCGGAAAAGGCAAGGTGGAACGTCGCGCCGTCTTCACTGATCCAGGCGCTCGGGATGTGCTGCGCCTCACCCCAGCCGCCGTTGCCGATCGGGAGCGGCCCGCCCTCCCATTCCTCGGTGTAGTAGACGGTCGTCCACGGCCCCCACGGCTCGGGGGCGTCGTAGATGCCGAAGTGGTTCACGCCGCCCGCCTCCGCGCGGCTGCGCATGGTCATCAGGTAACGCCCGAGCGGGGCGTTGTGGACGACGTTGAGCCGGTTGCAGCCGCCTTTGAAGGTGAATGCGGTGCCGCGCTCCTCGATGTCGCGCGTCCACCGCGGCTGCCCCCGCGCGTCAATGCCCCGGAAGAACTCGTACGCGCCGCGCTCCCGCACGCGACGCACCGGCACCCGGGCCAGGACTACGCTGTCGGCCTCGCGGTAGGCGTCCGGCGTGTCGGGCGAGTAGACGCAGACGTAATCGTCACGCGCGCCGGCGTAATTGCGCCCGAAGTTGAGGAAGCACAGATAGCCGAGTTCGGCGAAGCGCCAGTCAGCCCAACTCCACGTGCGGCCGTGGTCCTCCGACCAGGCGAGCCGCGATTGCTGCCCATTCCCGTCGGCGTTGCGGACCCACATGTAGAGCACGCCGCCGGCCATGAGCATCCCGCTGGCCTTCTTGCCGGCCCGGCCGCCGCCGGTCCCCTCGGCGGATGAGGAGCGGAGGTTCGTGCCGGTGAAGTCCGCCGGGCCGCCGCTGATCACCGCCAGGCCGAGGCTCAGCTTCTCCTCGACCTTCGGCTCGAATCCCCACCCGTCGCCGTAGGCCGTGTAGATGTCCCCGTCGTCCGCCCAGGTGACGGGCCAGTTGTCGCTGCCCTCGGCCCTGCGAACGATCTGCTCGACCGGCGCCCACTCGATCCCCCGGATGACCGGGCTGGGAGGGTAGGGCGCGCCGGCGGCCGGCGGCAGCCTGTCGGAGACCGAGGCGACGATGGGGCCGAGGAACGGCGCCAGGACGCCGTAAGGCCCGGCGCCCTCCCGGCGCTCCCAGTCCGAGCCGGCCCGCGAGACGACGATGTCCAGGCTCGGGATGACCACGATGAAGCTGTCGTGCAGGCCCCAGGACCAGTAGGCGTCGCGCGGGACGTGCGGCAGCGTACCGTCGGAGTTGTTCCACCAGAGCAGCCCGTAATGGGCGGAGGCGTTACCGTACCTCTCGGGCACCAGAACCGGGAGGCCCTTGAGGAACTCCGGCGTCCTGGAGGCGGCGTCCACGAAGCCTGCGGGCAGGATCTGCTCGTCCTGCCAGCGGCCCCTATGCAGGAAGAGGTAGCCGATGCGAGCCATGGCATCCACGTTCGCGTGAACGCCCGAGCCGAACTCGCGCCGCGCGACTCCCCCAAGGGTCTTCGGCCGGTAAGCGTTGTCGCGCCAGTGCAAGTCTTCGTGGGCTATCCCCATGCGCTTAAAGGCGCGCTCGAAGACCAGTTCCTCCAGGTCGTGCCCGTAGGCAAGGGTCAGGCAGTCGGCGAGCCAGTTCGGCCCGCCGTCGCTGTACGACCACGCTGTCCCAGGCTCGAAGAGCAGCCTGCCGAAGCCGCCCGGCTTCTCGAAGCCGGCCGTATGCGTCGCCAGGTGGAGGAGGGTGACCTTCCCGAGCCAGCCTGTGGCGGCGTTGGAATCCGGCGGCGTGCCGATGGCGGGGAAGTGGGCCGTTGCGAGGTCGCCCAACGCGACCTTGCCGTCGGCGAGGACCAGGCCCAGGGGGACGGTGCCGATGGACTTCGTGGTGGACTTCAGGTCGTACTTCCTGCCGGCGTCGCCCCAGCTCATCACCAATCTGCCGTGCCGTGTAACGTATCCCGAGCCGCCGCCCGTCAGGGCGTAGTCCCGGGCCTTCGCGAGCTTTTCCGCACTCATGCCCACCTCGGCCGGGGCGCACTCCTGCCACTCGGACATCGGCCAGACGCCCGCGCCGCCGCCCTCCGCCGCCAGGGAGGGCAGCGCCGTCAGGACGACGACCAGCAGGACCGCAAGAAGCGCGTTCATGGGGCCTCTCCTTCCCGGAATCCGCACGCCGGCCAACACGACCGGCACAATCGTAGATTGGACCCGCCTGGATGTCAACACCTGCCGGCGCGTGACAAAGCCACACGGCGCGGTGTAGAATCTGCCCCGGAAGGCCCGCGCGGCCGGCCACACCAGTCGTGAGAGCAGCAGGAGTAACACGCAGATGTCTGACGAACGCACGCAGCCTTTCGGGTATTGCCTGAACACCAGCACCGTCAATGGACAGGGCCTCGCGCTGGTGGAAGAGATCAGGATCACTGCCGATGCAGGCTACGACGCCATCGAGCCGTGGGTCAGGGAGCTCGACCAATACGTGGCTGACGGCGGCTCCCTGGAGGACCTCGGGGCGCGCATCGCCGACGCCGGGCTCTCCGTCGAGAACCTCATCGGCTTCTTCGACTGGGCCGTCGAGGACGACGAGCGGCGGCGGACGGCCATGGAGGAGGCGCGCCGCTGCATGGACCTGGCCCGGCAGGTCGGCGCCAAGCGCCTCGCCGCGCCCCCCATGGGCGTGACGGACGTCGAGGGGCTCGACCTCACGCGGACGGCAGAACGCTACGCCGAGCTGCTGCAGATCGGCGCCGAATACGGCGTCACGCCGGTGCTCGAGTTCTGGGGCTTCTCGAAGAGCCTGGGCCGCCTCGCCGACGCCGTTTTCGTGGCCATGCAGACCGGCCGCGCGGACGCCTGCGTCCTGGCCGACGTGTTCCACATGTACAAGGGGGGCAGCCCGTTCGAGGGGCTCCGCCTGATCGGGCCGGCGACGCTCGGGCTCTTCCACGTCAACGACTACCCGGCCGACCCGCCCCACGCGACGATCACGGACGCCGACCGCGTGTACCCCGGCGACGGCATCGCGCCGCTCGAAGGGATATTCCGCGACCTGCACGCCGCCGGCTACCGGGGGATGCTCTCGCTCGAACTGTTCAACGAGGCATACTGGCGGGACAACGCGGCGGCTGTCGCCCGGACGGGCCTGGACGCGATGCGCGAGGCCGTGCGCCGCGCGCTGGCGGGCGCGTGACAGGTGGGGGCGCGTCAGAACTCGACGCGCTGGATGTAATCGTATCCGGGCGCAAAATCGCCGCCCGGAGGGACCACGCGGACCTCTTTCGAATCGGCGCCGCTGACCAATCTGTACGCGCCGGGGTGGCGCACGACGAACCACGCCGTGCCGTCGGGCGCCGCGAGCAGCCCGACCGGCGCGAAGACCGTCGGGTCCTCGGGCACAAGGAAGGCCGGCCGGTCCGCCGGCAGGCTGCTGGCAAGGAGCTCCGGCGCCGTTCTTCCGCGGAAGACCTCAACCTTCCGGCCCGTGTACTCCGCGTGCAGGTCCGCAAAGAGGCGCCCGTACGGCTCCGGCTGGCAGGCCGGCCGGTCCGGGTCGCACCAGTTGAGGCATCTGGAGTTGATGCGTCCGTCCGCCTCACGGTTGCCCGGGCCGCTAAGACTCGGCCAGGACGGCCTGAAGCGGACGCCCTCGAAGAACGGCAAGTGTTGCGGGATGAAGCCTGTCGAACCGCCGCGGTATGCCTTGTCGTAGAACGCCCTGAAGAATCCGCTCACCCCCTCGACGTCCTTGTATGCGCCCCAGATCTCGACCGTCAGCACAGGCATCGGGGCATTCCTCAGGAGCGCGGCGATACCCGAGCCGTCGTCGTAGTCCCCGGTCTGTGAGTTCGTCGTGCCCTGATTGTGGTCCCAGACATCGGAGCGGTTCACAATCGGGCGCGTGCCGTCCTGTCCGCGCACGGCCTGCTCGATGCGCGTGCGGAACTCGCGCATGTCGGTCAGTTCGCGCAGGTTCTTGGGCAGCCCGCACAGGGGGCGCCACGTCACTATGCACGGATGGGAGCGGCGCGCGCGCGTCCATTCCTCGGTCGCGGACACCGTCCAGTCTGCCCAACCCTCGTCAGCGTTCGGTTGGAAGGCCAGTTGGCTCTGGCAGTAGAACGATGCGTGCACGAGCATCCCCATCTCGTCGCACAGGTCCAGATAGGTGCGGCCAGGACAATCCCAGTGGAAGTTGAGCGTGTTGAGGCCGCCCGCCTGCATGGCCCGGATCTCCGCCGCCATCGGCCGCCGGTCGTTGACGTAACGACGCGGGTCGAGCCAGATGCCGTACGTGCCGACCATCCAGAGTTTCCTGCCGTTGAGCATCACGTCCCGGCCGTCCACCCAGACCTCGCGGAAGCCGAAGCGCGTGAACTGGCGGTCGACCACTTCGCCGTCACGGGCCAGTTCGGTCCGCAGGCGGTAAAGCTTCGCCTCACCGTAGGGCGGCGGCCCCCAGAGCACCGGGGCCGCCCAGGGGGACGCCAGGCGCAGTCGCCGGCCCGCCACCGGCTGCTCGGGGAGTTCCAGCACCGTCCGGTCGCCGTCCAGGACGGCGGCCCGGCATGTCAGGCCGTCCCCCGCGAGCGCGGAGAGCGTCAGCCGCGCCTCGATCCGCTTCTCGCGCACGGACGTCACAACGAAGGCATCCTCGACGGCCTCGGCCGGCCGCCAGGAGAACGTGATGTCGCCCACGATGCCGACCCAGTTGCGGCCCGAAGGCCCGCGGGCGCCGGGCCGGTACGACGCCCCGACCAGCGGCGCGATCCCCGTCGTCCCGGGCCGGACGTAGCGGCCGGACGCATCGTGCACGTAAACGGCAAGCTGGTTCTCCGCGTCGACGCGCAGTGCGCCGGTCATGTCCGCCTCGAAGGGGGTGAACTGCCCGTAGCACTCGCCGACCACGCGGCCGTTGACGAGCACGGCGGCGTAATGGCCCACTTTTTCCAGTTCCAGGAAGAACCGCCGTCCGGGCCGTCCCCAGGACTGTGGCACCTCCAGCGTGCGCCTGTACCACAGGGCGGAAGGATGCCCGTCGTCCGAGACGGGGAAGGCGGGCGTGCGTTGGGCCTGCCAGCCCGTCGCGGGCATTGTCATCTCGTCCCCGCCCGGCGCGACCTCCCAGATGCCGTTGAGGCAGAGCTCCATTCGCAACGAATCGCCCACGGCCACGTCGGGCGGAGTGGCCGCCCCGGCCGCCGTCCACGAAGACGCCGCCGCGAGCCCCATCGCCAGCACGAACCACACGTTACGTGTCCGTCGCATCCCACACCTCCCCGCGTCGCAGGCCATTCATGCAGCCGGCCGCGCCGGCGCGACCCCGCGGAGAATGTAGAGCAGTCGCGCCGCCATTTCAACAGCCCCCGGGTTCCGTTCCCGCACGGCGCCTTGACAGGCCGTCTCGCGGGCCATAGAACTGTCCCCAACTATTCTGGAGGACGGCCGATGGGGCACCCGCACATCCTTCTGATATCGCTCGACACCGTGCGACGTGATCATCTCGGCTGCTACGGCAACGCTCGGGAGGTCACGCCGCACCTGGACCGGCTGGCCGAGGGAGGCGTGCGGTTCGCCGACGCCGTGGCCAACTGCGGCTGGACGCTCCCGCAGCACATGACTCTTCTCACGGGGCTCTATCCGCTGACGCACGGGTGTGTGCTCTTGCGCGACAACCCGCCCGTCGGCGAGCGCTGGACGCTGCTCGGCGAGCACCTGAAAGCGGTCGGCTACCGCACGTTCGCCGGCGTCTCGAAGCGCAACAACTACGGCGGAGGCGCGTGTTTCGGGTTCGACCGGGGCTTCGACGAACACAATCCCGGCGCGGAATACAACCGGCACATGGATTGGACGGAGCGGTTCGTCGTCGAGCGGTTCCGCGAGCATCACGCGTCCGGCCCGTGCTTCATCTACGTGCACGTGAACGACCCCCACGAGCCCTGGACGCCACCCGATCCCTGGATGCGCATGTGGGGGCCGTCCTATCACAACCAGTACGAAGGCGAACTGTCCTACGTGGACCATTACCTGGGCCGCATCTTCGCGGCGATGCGGGAGATGGGCATACTGGACGAGACGTTGACCGTCGTGTCCAGCGACCACGGCACGGAGTTCGCCGAACACGGCTTCTACGAGAAGAAGGTCAACCTCTACAGAGAGATACTCGACGTGCCGCTCCTGTTCCATTGCCCGGCCCGCCTGCCCGGGAGGCGCGTCGTTGACGGGCTCGCGGAATCCGTGGACGCGGCGCCGACAATCTGCGACGTGGCGGGCGTGCCGCCGCTGCCGGGCGCCCAGGGCGTCAGCCTGCTCCCGCGAATGCTCGGGCAGGGCGGGGGGCCGCCCGAATACGTCTGTAGCCACACGATCCACGAGCATCAGGAAGAGGGTGGGCCGCCGCAGTTCGACCATTACGCCATCCAGACGCCGACCCACAAGTTCATCCGGCTCCAGCTATACGCCGAACCCGACGACCTGTGCGGCGACTGGAAACAACGCTGCCAGACCATCATGCTGCGCGCCGGACGCGACCCGTCGGAACTGACGCCCGGCACCGTGATCCGGGAACTCTACCATCTGCCTTCCGACCCGGGCGAGCACCGCAGCATGCTGCGTCCCCAGGCATGGGAGGCTGAGAGTGCCCGTGCGATGGCGGCCGACCTGGAAGACAAGCTGGACCGCTGGATTGCCCGGACGCGGGAAGCGGC
>CAZQEQ010000115.1:0-7114 GCA_964592385.1 uncultured candidatus Brocadiaceae bacterium
AAGGTGATCGCGCGGCGCGTGGCCGAGGAACTGCCCTTCATCGCCACCGAGAACATCCTGATGGCGGCCGTTCGCGCGGGGGGCGACCGGCAGGAGCTGCACGAGCGCATCCGGCGGCACTCGATGGCGGCGGCCGAGCGCGTCAAGGGCGGCGACGGCGTAAACGATTTGATGGAGCGGATTTGCGCCGACGAGGCCTTCGCCGCCGTGCGGGACGCGCTGGACGGGATGCTGGCGCCGGAGAACTTCATCGGCCGCGCGCCGCAGCAGGTGGACGAGTTCCTGTCGGAGGTCGTCGGTCCGGCGCTCGAAGCCTTCCCGCCCGGCGGAGGGGGCGAGACGTTGCGCGTGTGACGGGCACGGATTGCCCGTGGAGGTCACGTGCACCGTTCGGAACCTGACCGACCTGTCTTCGTGTTCCTCCACAGCGCCCTTCATGCCCAATTCACCGGCCAACCTGCACCCTTACTCCTCGCCGCTTGACCGAAAACCCGTGAACGGCTACAACGTTTTCAACAGAGCAGGGCTTCTCATAACAATCTCGGGAGGGGAATCTTGACGCTCACATCGTGCGGTCGGTTGCAGGGAATACGGCGCGCCCTCGGGCGGGCGCTGGCGATAACTTGGCTGCTGGTGGCGGGCGCGGGCGCGGCGGCACGCGCCGTCGAAGTGCGCGTGGCGGACCCGCTGGAGCCCATCTATGACGCCGAGAGCGCGCGGAAGGCCCCAGGGTGCACCGAGCTGCTGCTGACCGCCCCGCGTGGCGGCGTCGGCTCGGCGCAGGTCGTCCTCATCGGCCCCGGCGCCGACCGAGAGCCCGTGGAGATAGGACCCCTGACGGCGGGCGGCGTCACGTTCCCCGCCGCCTCCGTGCAAATCCGCTACGCCTGGATAGAGCGGGATTTCGGGGTCATCATCCGGGAAGAACGGGAGACCGGCGAAGACCACCCCGTGTACGGCCCGAACTACCTGCACGCGTATTACGACCGGCTGCGACCGGCACCCGACCCCGAGGCGGAGGTCCATCCCGTTTGGGTGACCGCCACCGTGCCGGCCGACGCCGGAGCCGGCGTCTATACGGGCCGTCTCCGTATCGGCGATTCATCCGTGCCGGTGCGCCTGCACGTTTCCGGCTGGCTTGCGCCCGAACCTGCCGACTTCACCACGCACGTGGGCATCGTCAGTTCGCACGAGCTGGTGGCCCTCCACTACGAGGTAGAGTTCTGGAGCGAGGCGCACTGGGCGTTGATTGAGCAGGAGATGAAGTTCCTCGGGACGCTGGGCGCAGACGAGCTCTGGCTGCACACCAACGCGGAGCTGGGGCAGGGCCAGTGCGAGGCGCTGGTTCAGTTCACGGAGCGGGACGGCGAGATTGTGCCGGACCTGCGCGTCGCCGAGCGTTACGTCAAGCTGTTCGCCGAGCATGTGGGACAACCGTCCTACGTCATCATGAACTACTGGATGGAATCGTCGCGACGGGGCCGGCGGAGCAACATTCAGGTCTTCGTGGACGGGGCGAAGCGGGCGGTCCCGGGTCCGGAAGCTGAGGGGGGCGAGGCGTTCTGGGGGCGGCTCATGACGGGCCTGCGCGGCCTGGTCGCAGACCAGGGCTGGCCCGAAGACATCGTCCACGTCGGCCTGTCCGACGACCAGCGCCCCAGCCACGAGGTCGTCGAAGCCTGGAATCGGATCGTCCCAGGCATAGCCTGGGTGGCCTGGTCGCACGGCAAGGGCGACCCGCCCCTCCAGGGATACGAAGATGACGAACCGATTGTCGTGGATGACATGATAATCGGCAACTGCGTCCATCCCTACCTCCCTCGCCACAGACTCCGCGAGCGCGAGGGGGGCGGGCAGGTGGAGCCGCACCTTCAGGGCGGGTGGAACCAGGGCAAGCCGATCCGGGGCTCCGGGCGGAACATCCTTCTGAAGTACATGCGTCCCAACCAGTGGCGCAGCTTCCCCAACGGGCTGATGCTCGGCTCCCGCCAGACCGGTCACGACAGCCACACCGGTTCGGCGGGCTTCGGCTTCCTGGCCCTGGACTTCTGGAACTTGCCCGGCACGACTTACCCGAGTTACCGCAACCTGTTTCTGAATCCCCGTGTCACCGGCAACCTGCACCGGCAGAACAGCGGGTCGGTGATCGAGCCCGGCCCCGACGGCCCCTTGCCGACGGTGCGTTTCGAGATGCTGCGCGAGGGCCTGCAGGAGACCGAGGCCCGCGTGGTCGTGGAGCGCGCCCTGGTCGAGGGCGACCTCCCCCCGGCGCTGGCCGAAGAGGCCCGCGCGCTGCTGACGGAGATGTTCCGCCATCGCTGGAAGACCTGGACGAACCTGGGATACGCAACCGCGAAAGTCCGCACGAGCATCAGCTTCCTCTGGGGTGTGGCGCCCTACCCGGAGTGGATGCGCCTGACCGCCCGGCTCTACAACATGGCCGGCCGCGTCGCCGCAGCGAGCGCCGAGCGGTGAATCAGGGGGCCGGCCGCAGGGCAGTTGGTAGTTGGTAGTTCACAGTTGACAGTCAACGGCGGCCACCGCATTCGCGTCGCTTAGCACTTGTGGCTGCATCCTCCCCCGTGGCGCGCCGCCAAACGTATGGGGCTGAACTTGCGCAGTCGGTAAGCCTCCGACTACCGCTCGACATCTGCCGGCATGGTGCTATAATCCAGCCTGACCCCAACCCGGCAGGCGCCGATCGTGACAGATGATCTGGATCGTAGCTTCTACGTGTACCTGCACCGTGATAAGGCTACAGGCACTCCCTTCTACGTGGGTAAGGGCAAGGGAGATCGTGCCAACCAAGAGCAGGGCAGATCATCGGAGTGGCAAGCCAAAGTCGATTCCCTTCCCATGGGCTACTCAGTGGAGATCGTCCAGAGAGACTTCACGGAAGTGGAAGCCTGGAACCTGGAGTGGTCACTGGTCCACCAGTATGGAAAATCCAGCGACGGCACGGGCACATTGGTGAACGTTTTTGATGGGGGCGAAGCAGGCTTGTCTGTTTCGATGGCCTCCACGTTGCCAGAACCTATTGCCCGTGCTTGGGAGGAGGACTACGAGAGCCGAAGCTACCGCGTACCCAGTGCCGAAGAGGAAATGCAGCTTCTCGCCGCCCTTGAGAAGCGAATCAAGGACATAGCTCACCGATGGTATGCGAGTAAGGGAGAGCTTGATGGAGAGCTGACCGACCTCCGCATGAGCCTCGACCAAGTTCTGGATGACGTGACAGACGCGACTCGCCACCGCCGACGCAGAGCGCTTGCTTGGAAGGACTTCGCATACGCGCTTGACGAGGGTTTGGAAGACCTGGATTCAACTCTTGAGGAGGCGAATCAGGATAGTCCCTCCTTGATTGCCATTGCTGTCGAACTCCGCCAAGTGTTGCGAGAGAAACTTGCCCGATTGCGGCAGGCTTGAGCGGCTGGAAGGTGCCTGAGAAACAGGGCTGACACACTCCTCACCTCAACGGAGCAAGCGCCATGAAAACGTCGGAAAAGCTGTGCCTTGGCCAGTGGCTCACGCAAACGTATGCAGGCGTACCAACCATCGCAGGCACCTTCGTTCTCGGGCTGTTTCTGCTGTTCTTTCGGGACCTGGACCCTGACCTCAGAGCACGACTTGTCCCAGCCATCGCAATCTACGTCCTGGGGCTTTCCCTCTTGGCCCTTTGGTACTTCGTGCTGGGCGCGCGCAATGCCGCCCGAGTGGGTGCCCGCAACGCTGCAAGACCCGAAGCAGACCAACGGGAGGAAAAGGCCGGGCCCCAGCCCCGATGGATCTTCATCTCTTTCATGGCGCTACACGTAGTCTGGATCATCCTGCTGATTGTGTACTTGTCCAGGAATGGGGTCCTTTGACGCAGGGGCGTCGAGGCCATGCCGTGTGTGTGACGGTCGGCCGCCCCGCACTTCTCCTTCCTGTAGATGACCTCCTGGACCCCCTTGGGCCTTTCCTCCACCGGATTCCGTACGGCTCCAACGGCTCGCGCGCGTGACGATGCTGCGCTGTGCAAGGCGGCGTCGGGGCGGCTATTCTCCCATGACTTTGACGATTAGCCTCTTGCGCCTCTGGCCGTCGAACTCGGCGTAGTAGATCTGCTGCCACGGGCCCAGGTCCATCCGGCCGTCGGTGATCGGGACGATGACCTCGTGCCCGATCAGCAGGTTCTTCAGGTGGGCGTCGCCGTTGACCTCGCCCGTGCGGTGGTGGCGGTAGTCCGGCCCCTCCGGCGCGAGCTTCTGAAGCCAGTCCTCGATGTCCCCTATCAGGCCCGACTCGGCGTCGTTGACGTAAACGCCCGCCGTGATGTGCATGGCCGAGACGAGCGCCATGCCCTCCGCGATGCCGCTGGCGGCGACGACGTCGGCCACGCGGTCGGTGATGTTGATGTACTCGCGGTGCCGCTGCGTGTTGAACGTGAAGTACTCCGTGTGCGCCTTCATGGGTTCGCCTCCGGTCCTTTTCGAGGGTAGCGCCGGGCGTCTCGCCCGGCGTTCGTGCACCTGCGCCACCCCCGGCGAGACGCCGGGGGCTACCCGGGGGTGTTTTCCGGCCGGGGGCGATGCTAACGCGGGCGCTGTCGCGCCGCAAGTTGACAGGCCGAGGGGGGCTGCGTAGAATGCCGGGTTCGTTGTGTTTGGGTTATCTTTCCCGAGGAGAGGTGCGAGCGCCATGCGCGTGCTCTACTACGACATCGACACGCTGCGGCCGGACCATCTGGGCTGCTACGGCTACCACCGCGACACGTCGCCGAACATCGACCGGATCGCCGGCGAGGGCACGGTCTTCACGAACTACTACGCGAGCGACGCGCCGTGTCTGCCCTCGCGGGCGGCGCTGTTCCTGGGTCGGCCGGGCATCCAGACCGGCGTGGTGGGGCACGGCGGCACGGCGGCGGACCCTTACGTCGTCGGGCGGGAACGCGGCTTCCGGCAGCACCCGGAGTGGTTCTCCTGGCCGATGGCGATGCGCGGGGCGGGGTTCTACCCGGTCAGCGTGAGCCCGTTCGCGGAGCGGCACTCGGCGTGGTGGTTCTACTTCGGCTGGCGGGAGATGTACAACCCTGGCAAGGGCGGGGGCGAGCGCGCGGACGAGGTGGTCCCGCTCGCGCTGGACTGGATAGACCGACACGGCGAGGAGGACGACTGGTTCCTGCACGTCAACGTCTGGGACCCCCATGGTCCGTACCGGACGCCCGATGAGTACGGGAACCCGTTCGAGGGGGAACCGATACCGGACTGGCTCAGCGACGAGCTCATCCAGAAGCATTTCGATGGCTTCGGCCCGCACAGCGCGCAGGAACCGTATGGCACCACTGCCGGGCGGGAGGGACCGCGCGCGCCGTCTGAGATCCGCAACCTGGAGGACTTCCGGCGCTGGATCGACGGCTACGACGTGGGCATCCGATACGCGGACGACTGGTTCGGCCGCATACTGGAGGCGCTGGAGGCCAGGGGCGTCCTGGAGGACACGGCGATCATCATCAGCTCCGACCACGGGGAGAACCAGGGCGAGCTGAACGTCTATGGCGACCACCAGACGGCCGACTACATCACCAGCCGCGTGCCCCTGATCATCCGGTGGCCGGGCGTGGAAGGGGGGCGGGTCAACGAGGGGCTGCACTACAACTACGACCTGCCGCCGACGCTGATGGACCTGCTGGAGGGGGAGCGGCCGGCGCGGTGGGAGGGGCGCAGCTTCGCCGGCGCGCTGCGCGACGGCGACCCGGGCCGCGACGACCTGGTCGTGTGCCAGTGCGCCTGGAGCTGCCAGCGGAGCGTCCGGTTCGGCCCGTGGCTTGTCGTGCGGACCTATCACACGGGCATGAAGGACTTCCCGCCGGTGATGGTCTTCAACCTGGAGGAGGACCCGCACGAGACCCACGACCTGGTCGAGGAGCGGCCGGACATCGCCGACAGGGGGCTGGCGATACTGGAGAGGTGGCAGGCGGACATGATGTCGCGCTCGACCAGCCGGATAGATCCGCTCCGGACGGTGATGACGGAGGGCGGGCCGTTCCACACGCGCGGCTCGCTGGAGCAGTACTGCGAGCGCCTGCGCGAGACGGGCCGGGAGCGGCACGCCGAGACGCTGCAGCGGCTGGACGGCGGCTACCTGGCCGGGTCGGGCGGGTGAGCGCGGTGCCTCCCCGCTGAATGCCTTTGACAGTCCCGCGCGTTTGCCTTATACTTGTGTTCTGTCCATCCGCTGCGCTCAGGGAGTGCGCGGGCGCAATCTTTCCGGTGTGTAACCCATGCAGACTCCGCTTGCCAGGAAACAAGACTACGAGACGAACCGGCGCTGGTACCACGTGGACGCGGCCGGCCAGGTGCTGGGCCGTTTGTCCACGCGGCTGGCCATGGCGCTGATGGGCAAGGACAGGCCCGACTACACGCCGCACGCGGACACCGGGGCGTTCGTCGTCGTGACGAACGCGGAGAAGGTTTACCTGACGGGCCGCAAGCCGAGCCAGAAGGTTTACGAGCACTATACCGGTTACCACGGCGGCCTGCGGCAGATCGGGGTGAAGGAGATGCTCCAGAAGCATCCCGAGAGGGTCCTCACGGAGAGCGTGCGGCGGATGCTGCCTAAGAACAAGCTCGGCGACGCGATGCTGAAACGGCTGAAGGTTTACGCCGGCCCGGACCATCCGCACACCAATCACAAGCCTGCCGAACTGGAAACGTGACGTTGCGCGGCCGTTGCAGGGAGTGAAGAGGAATCATGGCGAAGAGGAAGCTGACACCTGAGGACTACGCACGGGGCACGGGCCGCAGGAAGTCTGCCGTGGCCGCCGTCCGCGTGAGGCCCGGCACCGGCGGGATCCAGGTCAACGGCCGGGACATGGAAGAGTACTTCACCCGCGAGGACCACCAGGTGGCCGTGCGGGAGCCTTTGCGGGTCACGCACAACCAGGGCCGCTATGACGTGCTCGTCCGCGTCCGCGGTGGCGGCGTGACCGGACAGGCTGGAGCCGTTCGGCTCGGCCTGGCCAGGGCGCTGCTGGAGAGCGACAGCTCGCTGCGGGACGCCCTCAAGGACGAGGGACTGCTGACGGTGGACGCCCGCAAGGTGGAGCGCAAGAAGTACGGCAAGCGCGGCGCCCGTC
>CAZQEQ010000116.1:0-5671 GCA_964592385.1 uncultured candidatus Brocadiaceae bacterium
CGGAACATATAGTGCCCCGAGTGTTCCGCGCCGAAGGCTATCGAGTCGTCGCCGTACATAATGCCTTTGATCTTGCCGTAGCCGACGGGCGTGATGACGGTCGCACCGTCGCCCAGGACGTTCGAGCGGTCGCCCAGCGTGTCCGGCACGACCCAGCTTGAGGCCAGGTTGAAGGCGGTCTTCACGTCCGGCCCGAGCCTTTCCCGCAGCCGCTTGCCCAGCAGGGCGGCCAGCAGGGGAGGGGATATCATGGCGCCCTTCTCGTCGGCGACGGCGACGCGGTCGGCGTCACCGTCGAAGCAGATGCCCACGTGGCTGCCCGTGCGCCGGACCAGTTCCGTCACCATCCGCTGGTAATCGGCCTGGAGCGGGTTGGGGATGATGACCGGGAAGTTGCCGTCGGGCCGGTCGTGGGAGAAGGTCCAGCCGAACTGCGGCGCCATCGCGGCGAACTCGCCGAGTATGCGGCCGCCCATGCCGTTGCCGGCCTCGACGGCGACGCGCATCGGCTCGGCCGCGCCCGCAGCCGCCTTCTCGAAGTCGCACCCCGCCTTTTCCAGCACGGTCTGGATGTAGTCCGGCGCGAACTCCTCCCATGCCAGCTCTTCGGGCACGGCATACTTCTTCAGGCCGAGGGCGACGCGCTGGAACTCGTCGTCCGGCAGGGGCGGTTCTTCCTGCGCCGCCAGGGGCAGGGGCTTGCCGCCCCGCCCGAAGAGCTTGAACCCGTTGTTGTCCTTCGGGTTGTGCGAGGCCGTGATGATGACGCCGGCGTCTATCACGTCGCTGTACTTCGCCGGCAGGAAGCCGACCAGCTCCGTCCCGGCCAGCCCCATCATGATGGGCCGGCACCCCCCGTCCTCCAATCCGACCCGGAGCCCCTGGGCGAGGATCGGCCCGCTCAGGCGCATGTCGTGGCCGATGACGACGTTGACCGGCTGCACGACCGCGCCCGCCTGGAAGCTCTCCGCCAGCAGCAAGCCCAGGTGGTAAGCGAAGTCGCGGTCGATGTTGACGCCGTAAACGCCGCGGATGTCGTCGCGCTTGATGGCCTTGGCGACCCTGTCAATGTAGTCCTGCACTGCCATGTCGAGTCTCTCCTGTGGCACCTGCCTGCCGGCCGGCCGGCGGCCCCCGGCCCGGCCGGCGTTCCGGCAGGTTATCACACGGCATTTCCGGGCGCAAGGGAGCGCCCGGTGCGGCGTTGACAGCCCGAGCTTCCATCCCTTACAGTGCCCGGTTGGCAACACCTGTGACCCCAGAGTGAGGAGAGTGCCGTGAGCGGAATCCCCCGGCAGGAACACCCGCGCCCCGACCTGCGGCGCGACGACGGCTGGTGGCTGAACCTGAACGGCCCGTGGCAGTTCGCCCTCGACCCGGGCGTCTCCGGCGAGGCGCGCGGCTGGGCCTCCGGGCGCGGCTTCGAGCGCGAGATCGTCGTCCCCTTCTGCCCCGAGAGCAGCCTGTCCGGCATAGGGGAGCGCGACTTCCTGAACTGCGTGTGGTACCGTCGCACCGTCGAGGTGCCGGAGCGCTGGCACGGGCGGCGCGTCCTGCTGCACGTGGGGGCGTGCGACTACGGGGCGACCGTCTGGCTCAACGGCGTCGAACTCGGCCGGCACGAGGGCGGCTATACGCCCTTTACCGTCGAGCTGACCGGCGCGCTGCGCGGCGACGGGCGGGACGAGCTGGTTATACGGGCCGTTGACGAGATACGGCGCGGATGGCTGCCGCGGGGGAAGCAGTGCCCCGAGTACGCCTCGCACGGGTGCCTGTACACCCGGACGACGGGCATCTGGCAGACGGTCTGGCTGGAGGCCGTGCCGCAGACCTTCGCGGAGGGCGTGCGCGTCCGGCCGGACCTGGACCGGGGGACGTTCGGCGTGGAGGTCCGGGTGCGGGGCGACGGGGCGTTTGCCGGCGCCGTGTCCGCCAGCGCCGAGGGGGAGACGGCGGCCCGGGCCGAGTTCAGCGGACGCGGCGGCGGGACCGTGCGGGTCGAGCTGAAGCTCGCAGAGGGCCGCGCCTGGCGCCCGGCGGACCCCTTCCTCTACGGCGTCGAGGTCCGGCTGGAGTCGGGAGGCGAGACGGACGCGGTCAACACCTGGGCGGGCCTGCGCAAGATACACGTCGAGGGCACGCGCATCCTGCTGAACAACGAGCCGATCTTCCTGCGCACCGTGCTGGACCAGGGCTTCTATCCCGACGGCGTCTACACCGCGCCGACGGCCGCCGCCCTGGAGGCGGACATCGACGCGTCGCTGGCGTTCGGGTTCAACGGGGCGCGGTTGCACGAGAAGGTCTTCGAGCCGCTCTTCCTGCACCTGTGCGACCGCAAGGGCTACCTGGTCTTCGGGGAGTTCCCGGACTGGGGCCACCCCCTGGACGAGCCGGCCTTCGCGCACGCGATGCTCGACCAGTGGACCGAGGCCCTGCTGCGCGACCTGAGCCACCCGTCCATCATCGGCTGGTGCCCGCTGAACGAGACCGGCGGGGCGGACCGCACTCGCCACGGTGAATGGCTCACACGGCGGCTCTACCGGCTCACCGGGGCTCTCGACCCGACCCGGCCGGCCATAGACGCCAGCGGCCACTTCCATTACGAGACGGACATCTGGGACTGCCACAACTACTCGCAGGACGTCGCGGGGTTCGCGGCGGCCTTCGAGCCGCTGGCCAGGGGCGACCACGCGGGTGCGTTCAGCAACCTCAAGAACCAGTTGCCCTACGACGGGCGGCGGCCGTATTTCGTCAGTGAGTTCGGCGGCATCGGATGGCAGGAGGGCGGCGTGCCGGAGCAGGCGTGGGGCTACGGCGACCGGCCGCGCACGCGGGAGGAGTTCATCGCGCGTTTCACCGGCCTGGTCGAGGCCCTGCTCAACAACCCCGGCGTGGCGGGCTTCTGCTACACGCAGCTCACCGACGTGGAGCAGGAGATAAACGGCCTGCTGACCTACGACCGGCGGCCGAAGTTCCCGCCCGAGCAGGTCGCGGCGATAGTCAGGCAGGAGGCGGCGATCGAATGAGGGCGCGGGCGCTCAGTTGCGCGGCGTTTCTGCTGGCGATGCTCCTGCTGTCGGCCTGCCGCACGGGGACCCGGGCGCCCGCCATATCCCCGGAGCCGGAGGCGGGCGCGCCCGTGGCCGCGCTGGCGGGGCAGAGCCGCGCCTACGTGCTGGCCGCGCACCTGTCCGCCGTCCCCGGTCCGGGCGCCGAGGCGCGGACGGGCGACGTCGTCATGGAGAACGGCCCGGCCGTCTTCGTCGTGGCGGGCGCCGGCGCGGGGCGGTTCGGGCCCGCGGCCGGCAACCTGATAGACGCCGCGCTACAGGGGGGGGAGGACAGGATGCGCCTCCTCATCCCCCTGCTGGGCGGGGGGACTCCCCGACATCCCGTTTACACCGAAGTGCGCGTCGAGAGCGCCGGCGGGCCGGACGTTCCCTGCGCCGTCGTCGCCGAGGGCGCGCTCCTGGGCGAGCCGCTCGTCCGCGTGGGCACGACGTACACGCTCTTCCCGGACTCCCGGGCGCTTCTGGTCGAGACCCGCGTCGAGAACGGCACGGGCGAGCCACTCCCGCTGTTCGGCCTGCGGGACGTCCTGTGCCACGGCCGCACGCTGCGCTTCGTTCCCGACACGGGCCTGTTCCCGGCGGGCCGGACGAGTTCGTCCGAGTGGATCGCCTTCTTCTACGAGGGCCGTGCGTGGGGGGTCATCAGCGACGAGGCCAACCCCATGGAGGGCGCGCACAGCGCGGGGGACTCGCTGCTGCGGTACGGGACGGTTGACATCCTGCCGGGCGAGTCGCGGCTCTACCGGCGCCGCATCGTCGTCGCCCCGGGTGGGCCGGAGGCGATCCGACGCGACGCTCGCCTGGGAGGCGGGGGTGCGGTCTCCCACCTGGCCGTCAGCGTCGTGGAGCGGGACGGTGGCGGGCCCGTTCCCCGCGCCGCGCTCTACCTGCTGCCCGCGGACGGGAGCGGCGCGGTCAACCTGCTGGCCGACGACGCCGGCAGGGCGGAGTTCCGCCTGCCGGCGGGTGTTTACGGCCTCGGACTGCGGGCGCCCGGCCGGGCGCCGGTCGGACCCGTTCGGCTCGAATGCTCGCCCGGCGCCGGCTATCGCCTGACGCTGCCCATGTCCGAGCGCGCCGAGGCGGCGCTCGCCGTGCGGGAACGCGTCAACGACGTGGTGAGCCCGACCGCCGGCCGCGTGCGCATCCAGCCCGCCCCGGCGGACGGGCCGGCGTTCGCCTGGGAGCCCTGGTGCCGCGCCGCGCTGATGCACGGGGCCGAGGAGCAGCGCGTGCCGCTGCCCGTCAGTGGCGGGCCGCTGCCGACCGAATGCCGGCTGGTGGCGTCCAGGGGCCCGCTCTACAAGGTGGCCCAGGCGCGCGTCGCCGCCTTTCCGGGGCAGGCGACGCGTCTCCGGGCCGTGCTGGACCGCGTTGTTGACCCCGGCGAATACGTGGCCGTGGACTTCCGCCAGCACACCGAGGCGAGCGCGGACTGCGCGCTGACGGTCCGCGAGCGGGCCCTCCTGAACGCGTGCGAGGGCCTTCAGGCTGCCGTCGTCTCGGACTCCGTTTTCAGAGACCTGGCGTCGCTCCCGCTGCCCGGCGACCTGTGCGCCCTGGTGCCCGGCCGCCGGGTCGAGGTGTCCGGCGTGGGTTCCTTCAGCTTCTATCCGGTCACGTCGGCAGACGGGTGGGCCGATGACTTCGCAGCGGCGGTCTCCGCCGACGACTCCGCGGAGGGCATCCTGGCCACCATACGGAACCTCTTCCCCGGCTCCCTTGTCCAGGTGGACAAGCCGCTGGACGCGGGCTGCGGCGTCCTTGCGCTGACGGGCGAGCTGCCGGACGCGGAGTTCGACGCGCTGGAGATACTGAGCGGCCGGGACGTGAACGGGGCGCGACGCCTGCTCGCCCGGTGGTTCGACCTGCTCAACGACGGCCGATGGGTCATCGCGACCGGCGGCTCCGGCTCCCGCGGCCTGGCCGGGGCCGAAGCCGGCGTGGCGCGCACGTTCGTGCGCTGCCCGGGCGAGGGGGACGTCCCGCGGCTCGATGCCGTGGCGCGGGCCATCCGGGACCTGCGGCGCGCGCCGGACGCGTTCGTCACGAACGGGCCTTTCATCGAGGCCGCCCTGAACGGCCAGCCGATAGGCAGCCTGCAAACCGTCCGGGCTGGCAAGGCCAGGCTCGAACTGCGCGTTCTCGCCGCGCCCTGGGTGGACGTGAGCTGGGTGAAGGTTTACTGCAACGGCGAACTGATCCAGGAGTTCCCCGTTCTGCCGGGCGCCAACCCGCTCCGGTGCGACCGTGCGTTCGAGGTGGCCGTGACGGGCGACTGCTGGTTCGTCGTGCAGGCCGAGGGGGACAAGCCGATGGACCTGGTTTACGGCACCGGTGACCCGCCGACACCGTGGGCCGTGACGAACCCCTTCCGCGTGGACGCCGACGGTGACGGTCTGGTGTGGCCCCGCCGCTAGCAGCCCGTTGAAAAATGTAGCTCAGCCGCCCCCGGCTGAGAACGCCACAGGCGAGGGCGCCTGTGCTACACCGACACGGCCCCTCGCGCAGGCACTCTCCGGGGAATCCTCCTTCTTCAACGGGCTGCTAGTGGTCTGATGAGGAAGTCACCTTGCGTTTTGCGAGTTATGTCTGAACCG
>CAZQEQ010000117.1:0-5648 GCA_964592385.1 uncultured candidatus Brocadiaceae bacterium
TCACCGTCACCGTCCCCGTCGCTTGCCCCGGCGGAGCGCAGCAAAGCCGGGTCGTCCTCGTCGTCGTTGCTTGCCCCGGCGGAGGGCAGCAAAGCCGGGTCGTCCTCGCCGTCGTTGCTTGCCCCGGCGGAGCGCAGCAAAGCCGGGTCGTTGCCGTTGCGGTCGTATCCGTGTCAATCTGTGTGAATCAGTGGCTCGTTGCCGTGCTCTGCGGTTCAATCCGTCGCCGTCCGGCGTTGGCTGGTCAGTCGGGGGAGGTCTCAGCCCTGTGATCTTTAAAGGCGGCGACGGCTTCGGCCTGGTGCCACTGCGCTGCACGGTTCAGCGGGGTGAACCCGTCGGCGTCCCGCGCGTCCGGGTCAGCGCCGAGGGAGAGGAGCGCCTCGACGGCCCTGGGCTGTCCCTTCATGCCGGCGACGTGCAGGGGCGTGTCGCCGTTGCCGGCGCGGGCATTGAGGTCACCGTCGAAGCGCGCCAGTACCTCGATGAGCGCAACGCTGCCCGCCTCGGCGGCCTTGTGAAGCGGCGCGTAGCCGTCCTTGTCCCTCGCCTCGACGTCCGCCCCGGCGGCCAGGAGCGCCTCAGCGGCGCTGGCCGCGTCAGGCCACGCCGTCCAGTGCAGCGGGGTCGACCCGTCGTCGTCCACGCAGTCCGGCCCGAGCCCCTGCGCCAGGAGGAACTCCACCATGTCGGCGCTGTCGGACCAGACGGCGTCGTGCAGGGCCGTCGCCCCGCTGCGGTCGCGCCCGTCCAGCGGGACGCCGCCCTCCAGGAAGAGCCGGGCCACCGCCACGCTGCCGCCGTGCGCCCCGGCGTGGAGGGCCGTCCCCCCGTTCTCTCCGAGCGCGTGCGCGTCGGCGCCACGGGACAGGAGGAGCTTGCAGGACTCCAGTTGCCCGTGCCGCGCCGCGTAAAGGAGAGGCGGGCGCGCGTACTCCCCGGCCGGGTTGACTGCGCCCGGCTCCTCGTCCAGGATTTCCCCGAGGAGCGCGAGGTCGCCCGTGCCGGCCGCCGTGTACAGGTCCTGACAGGCCCCCCGGGCCAGGAGCATCTGGACAACGTCCTCGCGTTGGCGGTCGAGCGCCATCCGCAGGGGCATCCCCCAGGCGCCAAGCGCGTTCACCGGGGCGCCCCGCTCCAGGAGCAGCTCGATGGCGTCGGTGTGCGCCCGGAGCACGATCGCCCAGTGTAGCAATGTGTTCCCGTCCGAGTCCGTCGCCGTGACGAGGTACGGCTTCCCGTCGAGCGCCGCTGCCACGTCATCGGGGCTGGCGTACAGGAGGTCCACGTCCGCCAGTTCGTCGGCCAGCGTCTCGGCGCGCTCCCGGGCGGTCGACACCCACGCCTGAAGGCCGAGCAGGAGTCCGAACGTGAGCAGGACGGCGCCGGCGGCCGGGACCGAAGGCTTCTCCGTGACGTATTCCACCTCCGGCGGCGGCTCGCACTGCGCCCGGAACTCGCCGGCCCCCAGCGTCACCAGCCGCAGGGAGTAGGCGATCATGTATGCAAAGGCGACCCAGAAGGGTGGTTCCATGAGGCCGGGCCACGCCTCTTTGCCCGCGTCGAGGAGGATCACGCAGATGAGGCCGGCCGTCAGGACGATCGCGCAGAGCACGTGGGCCGCGGAGATGCCCGGCCAGCGCCAGTGGGCACGGCGGCGCTCCGCGATCCAGAGGACCCCCGCCAGGGCGAACACGAGGACGGCCAGGCCGCAGGCGGCGGCCGACGAGATGACTCTAAACTGAGAGAACACGCCGACGACGACCGCCGCGAGCGCGGCCCCCAGCAGGACGTTGACGTCGAACGACTGCTTCAGCGGGGGCTTCGCCACGCGGGTGTTCATGCCGAGCACGACGAACAAGGCGCCCATGAACGGCATCACCGAAGCTGCCTGCAACCCCTGGCTCAGAGCGAAGTAGGCCGTCGGCTCGGAGAACCAGCCGCGATGGTAGCCGCTTTCGAGCTCGGCGAACGTGCCGTGCACCTGGAGGAAGTGCACCAGGCCGAAAACGAGCGCGCCGGGGATGGCAATGAGCAGCCCCGCCATTCTGCCCTTCATCGGCCGGTCGTATCTTGGCATCGGGCTCTCTCCCGCCGCGCTATCCTACGCCCGCCGGTGGAGCCCTTCAAGCGCCCTCCCCCACAACAGACACGGCTCAGCGAAAAACGGATTCAACGCAGGGGCCGCCGAGAGCGCGGAGACAGCACAACGGAACTGATGAAGCACAACGGCAAAGGTAGCCACTGATTACACAGATGCACACAGATACAGACATAAAGGCGTCAACGCAGAGAACCCGCCGCCACGCTAGGGGTAAACTTGGAGGAAAGAACGCAACTGCCTCCCAATTCGCTTCTTCAGCCGTTCTCCGTGGACTCGGCGTTTATCCCGAGCGCAACGAGGGATTCTCCGCGGTTCAATCCGTTGCTGTTGCACCCGTATCCGTGTCAATCTGTGCAAATCAGTGGCTCGTTGCCGTTCTCCGCGGTCTCGGCGAACTCTGCGGTTCAATCCGTTGCCGTCCGGCGCCGGGCGGGTCAGTAAACGGGCGTGATCTTGAGGAGCTTGCAGGCGTGCGGGCCGACCGTGTCGGCATACGCGCGGGTGAACTCGCCGATGTCCTCCCCCGTCCACAGGTCCCGGACAATCGCCGGCCGCCGGTCGTGCAGCCCGAGCGATTCCCAGGAGAGCGGGATGAGCCAGGTCGCGCGGTCGGCTCGGTTAAATAATGCGACCGCTTGCGACCCGTCCGCGAGAACCTTCCGCCAGACCTCCCACCTGTGCGGCGACTGGCCGATGCAGTAGCCCTGCCGGCCGAGAGGGTCCTGGTCGATGGCGATGACCGCGGGGGCGGTCAGGATGTCCCGCGCGGCCGGACTCATGTCCCTCACGTCGCAGCCGATCATCAGGGGGGCTGACAGGATGCACCAGAGGCTGAAGTGGGTGCGGTATTCCTCGTCCGAGCAGCCGCCGCGGGCGACGTTTCCCTCGCCGTGCATCCCGACGACGAGCATGTCCGGATCGTTCCAGCGGCCGGGGCCGGCGAACTTCTCGAGGTCCTTCTGCTTCTCGAAGCCGATGTCGCAAATCGATTCCCAGCTATCGTTGATGTCGCCGGTGGTGCGCCACATCTGCGCGCCGGCCCGCGACGCGCCCCATTCCCAGGGGTGCATCGAGCCCCATTCGCACGTGCTGAAGACGATGGGCCGGCCAGTCGCGCGCAGGGCCTGGCCCATCCTCTCGTATAGCGCCCGCCCGTCCGCGCCGGGCGGTTTGTAGCAGAAATCATATTTCAGATAGTCCACGCCCCACTCGGCGAAGGTCCTCGCGTCCTCCTCCTCGTAGCCGAAGCTGGCCGGCCTGCGGCCGCACGTGTGCGTGCCCGCGCAGGAGTAGATGCCGAACTTCAGCCCCCTGCCGTGCACGTAGTCCGCCAGCGCCGGAATGCCGCCGGGGAACTTCGCCTCGTCCCAGACCAGCCGCCCGTCCGGGCCGCGCGCGTCGGCCTCCCAGTGATCGTCGATCACGACGTACTCGTAGCCGGCGTCCTTGAGGCCCTCCTCGACCATGGCGTCGGCGGTCTGCCGAACGACCTCCTCGTCGATGGCCGCGCCGAACGTGTTCCAACTATTCCAGCCCATCGGGGGCGTCTGGGCAAGCATGTCATCCCTCGCGCAACAGAGTACCTGAGGCGGCACGGGCCGCCGCGACCGGGAAAGCATAGCCCGGCCGCCCCGCCGGCGCAAGGTCCCGCCGACGGCGCCGATTGACCGGCGGCGCCCGCCGCCGTATCCTTTCCCGGCGTGGGCGCCCGCCCATTGCGGCGCCGGCAAGAGCAGGGAGAATGAAGCCCGCGATGCAGGTTCACACGGGCCGATGGGCGGAGGCGTTGATCGCGGCGGCGCTGCTGGCCGGATGCGCGGCGCCCCCACCCCAACTGATCGCAAGGAGCGGAACCGTGAGCGTGACCCGACTCGATTACCGCGGCTGGCCCGACAGCTGCCTGATGACCAACGGGGACGTGGAGGTGGTCGTCGTCCCGGCGATAGCGCGGATCATGAGCTACGCCCCCGCCGGCGAGCAGTGCGTGCTCTGGTTCAACGACGCCCTGCCCCGCCGGCGCATCGGCAGGACCCGCCCCGCCGGCTATCCCAACTACGGGGGCCACAAGCTCTGGGTCGCGCCGCAGCGGGCGTGGGGCTGGCCGCCGCAGATGGAGCTCGACCGGGGCGCGTGCGAGGTCGAGGTGGGCGCCGACGGCTCGCTGCGCATGACGGGCACGCCGAGCCCGTCCGCCGGCGTGCGCTTCGACCGCGAGATCCGCCTCGCGCCCGCCGGGACCGATCTCGAGGTGAACCAGGTCATGGTCAACGTCTCCGACCGGCCGGTCCGCTGGGCCATCTGGGACGTGACGCAGGCCAGCACGGACGGCGTCGGGTTCGTCCCGCTCGGGGAGGGCGCGCGGCTGCGGACGGGCGACGGCGCGCCGCTGTCCGGGCTGTGGCGGCGCGTCGGGGACGTGCTCCTCCTGAAGGGCGGCGGGCCGGCGCAGAAGGTCTTCATCTCGGGCCCGCCCGGCTGGCTCGGCTGCAAGCAGGGGCGGTGGGTGTTCTTGAAGACGTTCGAGATCGCGCCCGAACCGCCGCCGGAGCCGGAGACCGCGCGCGAGGTCTGGGTGGGGGACCGCGGGTTCATGGAGTTGGAGATCATCGGCCCGGCGGTCGAGCTCCAGCCCGGCCAGAGCGCGACGCTGGCGGAGACCTGGCGCCTGCTGCCCGCCGGCCCCGAGGCCGACACGGACGAGGGGCTGGTCCGTTTCCTGCACGAGCACGCCGGCGCCCCGGGCCCCTGAGGGCGGCCCTTCCGGCGTGGAATTACGCCCGTCGTTCCGCGCGGGCCCCCTGTCCGATCTGTCCCCTACTGACCGAAGAATCCCGTCGGCCGGCGTGTCCTCCTGCGTGTCCGCCCGGCGGACGTCAGCCCCCCTGTTGAACGGACGGAACAGCCCGGACAACCGTCCTGCCGCGCTGGACACTGCGTCCGGCATTTCGGACGCCGACTCATGCCCCCTCTCCCGCCGGGAGAGGGTCGGGGAGAGGGCCTGCGCCTTGCGGCGCCCGCGCCGAAAGGCGACCTGCATCCTGCACCTTTTTTATGGCGCTCATAGAAAAACGGCAGGTGAGGGGGAGGCAGCGTCGCCTGTATGGTCTTTAGGGCGCTTCTCTGCCTCTTTGCCGAGGACCGCTCGGACGTCCGGATGTCCACCCCGGCGGACATGAAGCTGCGGCCGAGGTAGCGCGCCCGCCCCCAGCCGCGGAGCTGATGTGGCGCGGTGCCCCCGGGCGTGGGCTTTGGGGACCCTCGGGCGAGGGCGCCCGAGCTACAAGCCCGCCCGCCCTTCTCCCCGCTTCTGTGCCATAGCGCGTCAGGAGGTGACAGGGGTGGACAGGAGTTGGGGGAAATCTGGGTGAAACAGTGGATGAAACTCTGGATGAACTGGGCAGTCTGCGCGTGTTCTTCCCACAAGTGACAGAGAGTCGGTCGCGCACCTGCACTCAGCGCAAGATGAGGCGCAGGAATCCACGACGCCCCCTAGTGCTCTATGCCCGTTGGTATTGTGGGTATAAGCGCTTCAGTCTGATCCTCG
>CAZQEQ010000118.1:0-5481 GCA_964592385.1 uncultured candidatus Brocadiaceae bacterium
TTGGCGACGTAGTAGTCCATGCGGTCGAGCGCCGCCGGGTCATACTCGGCCGCGCTGTCCTTGGACTGGATGCCGGCCCAGCCGGGGCCGTCCGCGTACTTGTGCAGACGCACGGTGTTGATGCCGTACTTGCGGTACATCTTGGCGCGTCTGTCGGCCAGGTCCTTCTCGGGGCAGCAGCTCCCGAAACAGTTGTTAAGCCCCCAGAACTTGGTCAGTTTGCCGCCGTACAGCAGGTCGCCGCCTTTGCGCACGATTCGGCCCTTCGCGCCGGCCGGCGCATCGGCCCAGTCGTCCATGCCGATCTCGCTGGGCACGTCGTAGTCGTGCTGCGGCTGCCAGGCGAACCACTTCTCGAAGCCGGGCGCGTCCGGAGCATCCTGCGCGGACGCGTAGTAGGTGAGGTCCCCGGGCAGGTCTATCCTCACGGTAAGGTGCCGGGGCTCGGCCGCCCTGAAATCACCCGAGGCGATGGCTACCCGAAGTTCTTTGTCGGAGTCAACGTCGGCCGCCGGATCGAGCGAGATGACGGTCTGCAGGCCATCGGCGTCCGTAAAGGTGATCTGCTGCACGGCCTCCCCCAGGCCCTGGTGGTCCAGGGGCAGCACTTGCTCGTCGGTGCTGCCGTCGGCGCGCTTTGCGCGGACTGTAGTGCCCTCGAACGCCTTTTCGGCAGCGACGCTGACCACGGCGTAGACGAGCTTGATGTCCTGGCTGGTGCTCAGGTCATAGACGCAGGTCAACTGCCTCGGACCCGTGCGCCGGACGACGAGGTCCAGCCTGAGCTCGGGGCCGGGCTGCTTGCCGTCCGCGGCCTTCAGGTGGTGCACCGTGGCGTCGTTCTCCTTGACCGTGGTGCCGCCGATCCCCATCCATGACCAACCGGCCCCCCAGGCGGCGCAGTTGACCTCCAGGTAAGGCACGCCGTCCCTGGTGATGTGAACGGCCCCCCTGTCCGGCAGGCCCAGGAACGCCGGCTCCGCGCCGAAAGCAACCCCCGACACCACGCACATCGCGGCTATCGCGACTGCCAGTCTCGCCATTTCCTCTTCCCTCCTTTCCACTGCACTGCGCGCGCCCGGGCCTTCTGCCCCGGGGCGGCCTTGCTCCCCACTTCGCAGAACGGGTGCCCCCCTCACTGCACGGGCAAGAGCCTGGCGGGGTTCGCCACCATCATCTGCTCGATGGCGGCCTCCTCGAGGCCCAGTTTGCGGAACCGGGGCAGCGTGTAAACGAACATGTATCTGAACGGGGGCGGCGGCATGTAGCTGTAGGGCACGAACGGTCCCTGCTCCGTGTCGAAAGACCAGTCCACCACCTTGGTCAAGTGGACCCCCTGTGGGCGATGCCCGCGATGCGGAAGACGTTGGGAGGGCGTTTCTCCACCGTGGCGACGAAGTCGCCAAAAGTGTCCGAGCAGACCAGTTCCTCTACTTGACGCGGTCTCTCTTCTTCGCTCATGCGGCGCCTCTCTGGCAAGCCCCGTGCGGCTCGATGCCTCGGTGGCAGCATAGTCCCGAACGGGCCATTGCGTCAAGCACGCGTAGCAACCCGCCCCAGGGGTGTAGATGGTGCGGCGGTTCCTCCAGTGACGATCCCGTCCGCCGGTGCAACGCCGAATGCAGGTCGCGATTACTCACGATCCAGCCCTGAGGCCCCAGTACCTGCACTTCGGCGCTCAGGAACTGATGCTTTTGAGTCTCATCCTGGGCCAGCCCGCGCCTGACTGGCAGTAGCGTAACCAGTTGGGAGGTAGGGGCTTATGACACTCTAGCAGCCTGTTGAAAAGCTGGATCGGGTCGCGTTGGGAGCGCCGCGGGGTCGGATGCAAGGCGCGGCGACGCAGGCGATGCTCGACGCATCGTCGAGGAGACGCAACGCAGCAGACGGCCCCCTGGCACAAGGCGTGCGATACAGGAGTGGCGATGCTTTCGAGGAGCCGGAAGGGGGACAGGGACGATGACGCAGCTCGTGGTGCATGCCTACGACGAGACGGCAGGACGGCTCAGGCCGGCATACGCGGTCTGCAGGACGGGCCCCGGGCTGATCTTCACCGAGGCCTTCAACTCCCGCTGGCAGGAGACGGCGAGCAGGATCGAGGTCGCCCTGAACGCCGAGTCTGCAGGCCGGCTCGGGCCGGGCGCGGCAGGTGAGGCGGAGTGCGCGAAACCAGGGCACGATGACACTCTCTACTGAGGAGGACATGACGATGGACGCAGTGATCAACGCACCCCGGACCGGATGGCGCTCGTGAAAGGACTGGACAAAGCGCGCCCCGGAATGTATGCTACTGTCCTGTATTGATCTAAAGAGAGTGCCTTCCCCCGAGCAGGTCGGGGGGGAAGCAAGTACGAGTACTGTGGCCATGCAGACACCCGACCAGAATCGGTCCCTTCTTCTCGTCCAGCCGCCGGACTCGCTGGCGGGCCTGGCGCCTGCCCTCGTGGAGGCGGGTTGGGAAGTCGAGACCTGCCCCGACGTGGCCGACGCCTGCAAGCGTGTCGCCGGTTCCTCTTCCTATGCGGTCCTCTTGCTTCACGAGGACGCCCTGCCGGACGACCCGGGCGAATTGGGGCACCTGAAGGAGGACCACCCCGACCTGACCGTCGTCGTCGCCACGAGCACCTCGACGCGCCTGGCAGGAGTCGAGGACCTGGCCGTCGTGCCCTATGACCCCGAACGCACCGTTCGCTTCATAGAGAAGACCTACGAACGCCAGCGAAGCACTCACCTGGTTGAAGGGCTCAAAGAGGAGAACCTGCACCTTCGCCACGAGGCGGAACAGGAGCGCAGGCAGATCGTCACTCTCGAACAGGCGTGGCTGCGCCTTAGCCGGACAGTCTCCAACCTGGAAGGCTTGTGCAAGGCCGTGCTGGACCTCTTCGCCGAAGTCGCCGGCGCCAGACGCCTCTCCCTGATGCTGATCGAGCACGACGGCCACGAGGAACTGCGCATCGCCAACGCCCAGGGGCTGCCTGACGACGTCATTGCCCAGACGCGCGTGGAACTGGGCCAGGCGATTGCCGGGTGGGTTGCGCAGCACTCCCTGCCAATGCACGGGGGCAGGGAGAAGACAGAGGCTAACGGGGACCGGACAGAGCGGACCTACACCGGCGATTTCTTCCTTTCGGCGCCGCTGAACGCGGGCGATAAGGTGTTGGGCGTTGTGAACCTGACCGACCGCGTCCCTGACGAGCCCTTCAACGAGGCGGAGATCCAGCGGCTCGGGTTCCTGGCCGAGCAAGCCGCCGTGTGGATAGACTGCGCACGCCAGTTCGAGCAGGCGCGCAAACTGAGCCTTACGGACGAGCTGACCTCCCTCTACAACCGCCGTTACCTGGCCGACTCCCTGGCACGGGAGCTGGCGCGCGCACGTCGGTCCGGGCAGCGGTGCAGCCTCGCAATGCTCGACATCGACCACTTCAAGGCCTACAACGACGCCCACGGGCACCAGGCCGGCGACGAAGTGCTCAAGGACGTGGCGCTCCTGCTCCAGACATACGTCCGATCGACTGACGTGGTGTGCAGGTATGGAGGAGAGGAGTTCGCCATCATCCTGCCGCCTACGAGCAAGTTCGACGACGATCCCGGCGCAGACGCCGTTCAACTGGTCGAAAGGCTGAGGGTTATCGTGGCGAAGCTCCCTGTCGAGGGAGTCGAGGCCTTCCCTTCCGGTCAACTGACCATCAGTGCCGGCGTCGCCACCTTCCCCGACGATGCCGACAACTGGACGGAACTGATCGCTGTCGCGGACAAGATGCTGTACGAGGCTAAAGGGAGCGGTCGGAACTGCGTCCGTTCCCCACACTCCAGCGCGGAGACCAAGGGCTGAGCGCGCCGGTCGGTCCCGCGGGTCACTCGTACCGCAACCCTGATGCCCTCCCGAATCACGCCGGCCCGACCCGGCGACACGGAACACGATGACACTGAGCTTGCACGCTGCAGCTATCCTCTTCGCGGTGGCCCTGGCCAGCGCCGTGACCCAGGGCTTCACCGGCTTCGGGTTTGGGCTGATGGGCATGGCGTTCTGCACCTGGTTGCTCGGCCCCCAGGACGCGAACGTCTTGTGGACCGTGCTGGCCGTGCTGCTGACGACCCTGATGTGGTTCCGCCTCCGCCGTCACGCCAGGACCCGTCTGGCCGTGTACCTGACAGCAGGATCCATCCTTGGACTGCCGGTCGGACTCTGGATACTGGCCAACGCCGGCGAGCAGTTGCTCAGTCGGCTGGTGGGCGCCGTGGTCCTGGCCTTTGCCAGCTACTCACTGGTGAACCCCCGTTTCAAGCGACGGTCGATCTGCGCCGCCTGGGCGCTGCCGGCCGGCGCGGCGGGAGGCATGGTGAGCGGGGCGACCTCGATGGGCGGGCCGGCCGCGGTCATCTTCCTGCTGATTCTCGGGCTGGACAAGGACGAGACACGCGGGACGCTCTCGTGCTACTTCACGCTGATGATAGTGTGCAAACTGGCGATGATGGCCGGCTGGCACGGGCTGCTGAGGACAGACCATCTGCTCTGGGCGGCCCTGCTGGCGCCGTCCGCCCTGGCCGGCCTGGCGGTGGGCATGTACGCGGCGCGGTTCTTCTCTTCGGAAACGATGCGGAAGATAATCTGCGCCTTCCTGCTCCTGCCGGGCGCACTCCTGCTGCTCCGGTAACCCGGCCCCCGGCGAGACGCCGGGGGCTACCCGAAAGGGGCAGGCGCCGCACGGCGATTCGCCTGAACCCGGCCCCCCGGTCAGCCGCGAGGGGGGAACAGCTCGTCCGCCGTCCCGGAGAGTATCCGCTCCCGGTCTGCCTCGCTCAGTTCGAGTTCGTCGAAGATGCGCAGGTAGCTCTCCAGGTTCCGCTTCTGATGGGACAGGTCACCCGGCACCGACCCGTCCGTGCCGAGCAGCATCCGCTCCGCGCCGTGGGTCTGGAGTGCGTTGGAGAAGGCCTGTTTGCGGATGTAGAGCGGCGGGCCGGGCGTGATGTCGATGTAGCTCTGCCACTCGTCCACGTTGTAGCCCCGCGCCGCCCGCATCCGGCCCATCACGGCCAGGCACTCGTCGCACCACGGCCACGAGATGTGCGCCATGGAGAAGCGGATCCTCGGGTAGAACAGCAGCTTCTCCAGGTAGAGCGGCTTGCAGAAGCGCGAGCCGTCTTCGAACCCGTACAGGATGCCCGTGTGGAAGAGGATACTGGCGCCCAGCTCGTTCATGGCCTCCCAGAACGGCTCCACCCGCTCCTCATAGGGGTACCAGTGGTCCGGGATGATCTTGATGCCGACGAAGCCCATCTCGACCAGCGCCCGCCGGGCCAGGTCCACCATGCCGGGGATGGTCGGATCGACGCGCGCCAGGCCGCTGAGCCGGTCCGGCGCGTAGTCGAAGAGCCGCTTCGTCGCCGCCAGGTTCTCCCGGGTCCGCTGGAGCGAGTTCCGCTCGGCCTGCGATATGACGATCGTGCGGTCGACGCCGTTGTCGTCCATCGCCCTGA
>CAZQEQ010000119.1:0-5385 GCA_964592385.1 uncultured candidatus Brocadiaceae bacterium
GGACGACCCGAAGGTCCGGGCCATTCGCGAGTCCCTCGGCGTGGCCCCCGACCAGGTCATGATCCTGACGGTCGGCGGGGACGCCGCCTCGAAGGGTGCCCAGGAGGTCATGCAGGCCCTGGCCGTCATTGACACGCAGGCGCCCGACTGGAAGTACGTCTGCAAGGTCTGGCCCCAGCCCAGGACCGAGCAGCAGAACCTGCTCGACCTGCAACTGGCCACGCACCTCGGCATCGAGAAGAACGTGGTCTACACGACCAACGTCGTCTCGCGCAACTTCATGCCATACCTGATGGCCGCCTGCGACATCTATGCCGCCCCCTCGCGCATCGAAGGCTTCGGGATGCCCCAGGTGGAGGCCGGCGCCTGCGGGAAGCCCGTCGTCGGCATCAGGGCCATGGCCATGTTGGACACGCTGGTCCACGGCGAGACGGGCCTGCTGGCCGGCATAGGTCAGGAGATCCGCATAGGCGAGGCGTTCCTGGGCCAGGAGTCCGGCTACGAGGAGGGGCGCAGAGTGGTCTTCGAGCCGCCGCGCACGGCCGACTACCGCGCCAGCGTGCATGACCTGGCTGACCATCTCCTGGCGTTGATGCGGGACCCCGCCCTGCGCACGCGAATGGGTGAGGCGGGCAGACAGCGCGCCGTGGCCCTCTACGACTACCGCGTTGTCGCAAAGCGCTTCGTTGAAATCCTCTCAGAACGGCTCGGCATAGAATAGCAACACCCATGCGATCAACATTCTGGACGGCGGTCGAACAGGCGAAGCAGGTCGCCCTGGAAGTCCTGCACCACAATGCCCGCGGGCCGTTCCACGGGCTGCCACGCACGGCCGGATGGGGCTATCCGGAGCCCTACACGCGCGACCTGATGATATCGTCCCTGGGCATCCTCGCCTCGGGCGACGCCTACCTCGCCGGGCGCCTGAGGCGCGTGCTGGAGGCGCTGGCAAAGAACCAGACCCGCCTCGGACACATCCCCGGCCTCGCCCACGACCCCGAGGACCGGGGGGCCAGCGACACCACGCCCCTGTTCCTGATGGCCGCGGCCCTGTTCCGCCAGGCGGCCGGCGAGCCCGACTTCCTGGACGAGCCCGTCCGCAAGGCGCTCCGGTGGATGGAGTACCAGAGCCCCGAGGATCGGGTCATCGTCGCCCAGCAGCCCACCAGCGACTGGCGCGACGAGCAGTGGGTCCCCGGCTACGGGCTCTACGTGAACACGGTCGTTTACACCTACCTGCGGCTCTACGGCCAGCACAGGCGGGCGTCCGTCCTGCGGGAGCTGATGAACCGCTTCGCCGTCGAGGCCGAGAGCAAGCACCGGCACGTGCACGAGGGCCTGGTCTTGCCCCGTAAGCCCTAATACGCGCTCTGGTCGTACAAGCTCTACGGCAGCGAGCGTTTCGACCTGCTCGGCAACAGCCTGGCCGTGCTCTCCGGCATCGCCTCGCGCTCGAGGGCGCGGTCGCTGGTCTCCTGGGTCGAACGCGAATGCGCCGCGCTCAGGGAGCGGGGAGAGCTTGCCCTGGAGCTGCCGCCCAACTTCTTCCCTTACATCCTGCCGGAGCACCCCGACTGGCGCCCGCGCTACGAGCGCTACGGGCCGCCGGGGGACTACCACAACGGCGGCGTCTGGCCGTTCATCTGCGGGTTCTACGTCGCGGCCGTCGTCGCCGCCGGCCGCCCGAAGCTGGCCCGGAGAAGGCTCGGCGCGCTCACCGAACTGGTCCGCCCCGCGCGCGAGCACGACCTGGACTTCGGGTTCAACGAATGGTTCCGCGCCCAGGACGGCACGCCCCGGGGGCAGGACTGGCAGACCTGGTCGGCGGCCATGTACCTGTACGCCGCAGCCTGCGTCGAGCGGAACACGACGCCTTTCTTCGACGCGGTCCGGCGGATGAACACGAGGAAGCGGCCCGCGGCCGTTCCCCTTCAGCTCAGGGAGAACCCATGAAGGACTTCTGGCTCTGTTTCCTGCCGCTGTTCGTCGCGGTTGACGCGATCGGCGTGCTGCCGATCTTCATGGGCCTCACGGAAGAGCTGGAGCCGGCGCGGACCCGCCGGGTTGTGCTTCAGTCCGTGTTGACGGCCGCCGTCGTGGCGCTGCTTTTCGTGGCTCTTGGGAAGCTGGTGCTCGACTTCCTGGGCGTGACCGTCGCCGATTTCCTGATAGCCGGCGGAACGCTGCTGTTCGTCATCTCCATCAGCGACCTGCTCACGGCGGAGAAGAAGCGCTTCCAGGTGGACCCCGTGAGCCTCGGCGCGGTTCCCCTGGGCGTCCCGCTGATCGTCGGCCCGGCGGTGCTGACGACGACGATCGTGCTGTTGGGCGAGCACAGCCCGCTGCCGACGGTCGCCGCGATGCTCGCCAATATCGGCGTGGCGGGCGTCGTTTTCTGGTCGTCGGAGCCGCTCTCGCGGCTCCTGGGCAAGGCGGGCTCCAGGACGGTCTCCAAGCTGGCCCACCTGCTGCTGGCTGCGATAGCCGTCAGGATGGTGCGCAAGGGCGTGCTGATGGTAATCGCCGCGGGCATGGCTGCAGGAGCCTGAGCACGCTCGCGGCAGAGCAGCGCAGCCGCGCGCGTCAGCGCTCCTGCGCGTTGACGTGGTTCCCTTCGATTCCCACCTTCGGCCTGTGCAGTATCTCCGTGTGCGGGTAACAGAACTCGACGAGGTCGTTCTTGCGGAACTCGCGGAAGACCATCTCCACGATCTCGCTGGAGATGCGCTGCCTCTCGGTGGCCAGCGTCTGGTAGCGGAGCCGGATCCTCACGCCCCAGTCCGATATCTCCGCGCGCACGAACGGCTCCTGCCCCGTCTCCTCGATGATGTCCCCCGTCGCCTCCCGCGCCGCCTTCAGGCAGATGGCCTTCGCCTCGTCGTAGTCCGACTCGAACGTGATGCTCACCACCACCTCGTCGAGGATGTTACTGGTCTCGAAGGCGTAGTTGTAAATGATCTGCTGGAACAGGATGGCGTTCGGTATCAGCACGCCGCGTCCCGACTTCTCCTCGCCGCCGATGGTGCCGCCGACCTGGTTCAGAATCACGTGGGTCAGCGTTATGTCCACAACGTCCCCGATGATGCCGGCGATTATTACCCTGTCGCCGAGCCTGAAGGGCCGCTTCAGGATTATCATGAGCCACGCCGCCAGGCCCGTCACGGGCGCCTGGAGCGACCAGCCGAGAATCATGCCCAGGAAGGCGGCGGAGATGCCCAGCGCCGCCAGGGAGCCGGACATACTGATGAGGATCAGCACCGCCGCCACCCCGAACCACACGTAACGCCAGATGAAGAAGAAGTTCTGCACGTTCTCCGGCTTGTGCGCCTTTGACACCATGTACCTGCGCAGCGGCCGGGTGACCAGCCTGTAAACCATCAACAGCAGCAGGACGGTCAGCGCCGCGCCCAGCGGCCGCTGGTGCGCGCTCACGAAACCGAGAATCTTGTCCGCCAGATCTCCCAACATGGACGGCCTCCCGAAATGCGTTCCACCTGTCGAAACTCCCTCGCGCCCTGGGCTCGTCCGCCCTCTCAGCCCGACGCCTGCCGCGGCTCAGAGGCCCTCTCGGCCAGGAACTTCCCGGCCATGGTCGAGGGCGAGATTACCTCGTCCGCCCCGACGTGCCGGGCCTTCTCGATGTTCTCTTCGTTCTCCACCCGCACAAGGATGCGGAACTTCGCGTCCTTCGTGGCCTCGCGCAGCTCGCGCGCCGTCACCGCGACGAGGATGTTGACCGAATCGGAGTCGAAGGCTCCGATCACGGCCGAAGCGTTCCGCAGGTTGGCCATCTCGAGCACCTCCCTGCGCGTCGGGTCGCCGGCCAGCACGTCGTGCCCCTTGCTCTTCAGTTGCCGCAGCAGGCCCTCCCGGTCGTCAACGATCAGATACGGCACGTCGCGGGACTGGAGTTCGTCGATGGTCGTCTCCGAGACGTTGCTGTAGCCGCACACGACGACGTGGTTTCGCACCTGGTGTATCCTCTCCATTATGCTCAGCACTCCTTTCACGCGCTTCTCTATGGCAGGGCCGACCAGCACGCTCAGCGCCGTGACGAACGACGCCAGCCCGATCGGGATCATCGTCGTTGCGAACAGCTTGGCGTTCTCCGTCACGGGCAGGATGTCGCCGTAGCCCAGCGTGCTGTAGGTCACGAAGGTGAAATAGACCGCGTCGCTCCACGTGCCGAGCCCCTCGAACTGCTCCCGCAGCACGTAGCTGCCGACGATGCCGTAGCCCAGGGCGAACGTCACGGACGCCAGCGCGATGATCTGTGCGTAGCCGAATCTTGCGCGGGACGAAACGTCGAACCGTCGCCGGAACAGCACCAGCGCCCCGATCAGGCTCGCGGACAGGATGGCCGTCTGCGGCGTCGTGCCCCTGTAGAGGTTGTTCGCCATCAGCAGCGCGAGCACGACGAGCGCCGCCCGCCAGGAACGCCGCCGGCGCTCGTACAGCCCCTTGCCGATCGCCACCAGCAGGATGCCCAGCAGCAGCGACGCCACGCCGCTGGTGCGCTGCACCGGCGTGACGCGCAGGTATTCCGGCAACTCCTCCACGTAACGCGCCACGGCGAACAGGGGGACGAGACCGGTGGCGAGGTTGAGGAAGCCGTTCAGGGCGAGCACCAGGCCGAGCACGGCCGGCACGTTGACCCTGCGGACGAACCTGCGCATGTCCCTGCCCCCTCCTCTCGGTCGCCGGCGCAGTCAACCCTCCAGATAAGCCTACCGCACCACGCCGGCAAGTCAAGCCGCGGCTCAGGATGTCCGCACGGACACGCCACGCCGGGCCCGATTGCGCGAGACGCCTTCTCGTCATGTCAAAGAGCAGTTTTGTTTTGTCAGGCAAAAAAACGAGGCGGACAAACCGGACATCCCGCGCGGCCCGCAGCGTCCAAGACGCAAAGGCTAACCACGACGACCACGAC
Organism: uncultured candidatus Brocadiaceae bacterium; assembly: GCA_964592385.1. Taxonomy (GTDB): domain Bacteria; phylum Planctomycetota; class Brocadiia; order SM23-32; family SM23-32; genus CAZQEQ01. Next base: position 4,931 of record CAZQEQ010000119.1, read on the forward strand.
GAATCACCACGAAGATCACGAAGCACACGAAGGGAGAATGCACGAGGCACCAGGCGAATAACGGATCCGATCCTGCGTAGACGGGGCTTCCTTCAATCGCCATGCCCGCCGTACGGCGGGTAGACCTAACCCCTCGCAGCCGAAGGGTTGTTTGCTGTTTGTTCCCTGGTTGCGGCCCGTTGTCCTTCATGTTCTTCGTGCGCTTTCTGGTGGAAGCCGTTGGCGTTTGTCGTTACTTCATACTTCTGCCCCGCCGTACGGCGGGCAAGCTTCTGCCTTCTTCTTTGGTCCTTGATCCTTGGTCCTTGATACTTCCGGCGCAAGACGATTGTACTCGTCTTGCGCCGGCCATGTGTCCGTCCTGTCCCCTACTGACCGACGAAGCCCCCTGCTTCTGCCGTTTTCGGCGCCTTTTTCGCGAATTCTGAGGATTCTCCGATTTTCCACCCAAGTGA
>CAZQEQ010000120.1:0-5012 GCA_964592385.1 uncultured candidatus Brocadiaceae bacterium
ACGGCCCCTCGCGCAGGCACTCTCCGGGGAATCCTCCTTCTTCAACGGGCTGCTAGACTCGTTCTGTCGGGAGCCACAGCGCGCTTCGGCCGCGCTCGGCCCAGTGGCCCCTGCCGGAGACGAACCGCAGCTCGCCGTCGCGGAAGGCCAGCTCCCAGGCCCCGGATTCGAGCGCCGCGCGGTAATCCTCCAGCCCGCGCCGGAGCTGCTCCTCGCCGTAGTCCTTCAGGCTCCGGTAGCGCGCGTAGAGCGGGTCCGAACCGGGCGCCTCGCCGCCCTCCCGCCGGCTCAGCTCCCACTCGACCGCGCCGATCCCCTCCCGGATCGCCTGCCGCGTCATCTCGGCCACCGCCGGCGCCAGCGCCGCCCCGACCGCCTGGTAGGTCCAGCCGATGAAGTGCGTGATGACCACGCTCGGCAGCGACGCGAGCGCGGCCCCGATCTGCTGCCGCGCGGGGTCCGGCCCGAAGCTCATCGTGAACGGCGGCAGCCCCGCGTCCGGCCCCAGCCGGCCCAGCACGAAGCAGCCGAACCCGACGTACGTCCCCGCCTCGATGATCGCGTTCGAGCCGATGAAGCAGCACTCCATCTCGACCGGCTGCTCCGCCGTCCCGCGTATCAGCGAGCCCCCGCCCAGCATCGGCGGCGCGGGCACGGCGACCTCCTCGCCGTCGAGCGTCACGACGACCGGCACGGCGCGCAGGTGCGAGCACCCGCCGGCCATGTGCATCGTCATCAGGTGACAGCCGACCCGCGCCGAGTGAAATGCGCCGCCGATGATGGCGGCGTGCGCGCACTCGACGTCCGCCACGTCGGCAAAGGGGCTCACCGTCGTCCCGGCGGCGAGGCGGGCGGCCGAGAGCGCGGCGGCGTCGGCGGTCGAGCCGTCGCCGAGGCCCGCGCCGGCCATCCGGGTCGAGCGCAGCGTCGCCCCGGCGCCGACGGAGCTGTCGCGCAGCACGCAGCGCTCGACGCGCGCGCCGGCGCCCACCGTTGAGCCCTCCAGCACGGAGTTCCAGACCGTCGCGCCGGGCTCGACGACGCAGCCGGGGCCGATGCGGCAGCCCGGCCCGACGGTCGCGTCCGCCGCGACCCGCGCATCCGGGTCAACGTCCGCCTCTCCCCCCGTCCCCGCTACCGCGCCCGACGGCATCGCCACGCTCACGGGCGGGACGGGGTCCTCGAAGCGGAACAGCCCCTCGTCGCTGACCTGCCTCTCCAGGGCATCGGGCGCGATCTCGAGGACCCGACCCATCGCCGGATGCACCCGGCGGCCGGACTCCCGCTTCCACCCGGTCGGCTCGCCGCCGGAGAACTCCCAGAGCCCGCCCTCCAGGTGCGCAGTCAGTAGCGCGAACGTCCGCCCGATCCATCGCGGCCAGCCGGGCCGCTGCTCCGTGTGCGGGACCGAGAGGTCCACGCGGCGCCGCGCCGCCATGGCCCTCGTCATCTCGACGGCGGTCCGCAGCGCCTCAACGACGATCGTGTCCGCCAGGTCTTTGCGCCCCGGCTCCAGCGCCTCGTGGAGCCGTCGGACCATGCGGATCACCGCGTCCGGCGCATAGGTGAAGGCCCAGGCGCCCTCCCGCTGCTTCGGGCCGAACCCCGTCGAAAGCTCGCCCGGCATCACCAGCCCCCGCGTCAGCTCGCCCCCGAACCCGGCCACGCCGAACGGCATCACCCAGGTCAGCAGGTCGTCGTTGACGCGCTCCTCGGCGCCGGCGTGCGCCTCCGCCGACTGGCCGACGACCTTCGTCCACGGGACCACCCAGCAGCACGGGCCGAGTTCGATCTGTTCGTGGCTCAGCAGGGAGTCGTGCCAGAGGCCCACCGGCGGGCCGAGGCTGCGCAGACCCTCCTCCGGCTGCGGCAGGAGCTTGCCCGAGTTGGTCGAGTTGATCGTGTTCGTGCCGTAGAGGCTCACGTGCGGCAGGTCGATCGTGCCCGCGACTTCCAGCCGGCCGGACGCTTCGTCGAAGCGGATCTGGTGGAACGAGTTCGAGAAGATGCCCTCGAAGTATCCCCGCCGGTCAATCGTCGCGCCGTGGCCGACCCACGCCTCCGAGACCTCCGTGGGGCCAATGATCCGAACGCCGCCGCCCGTCTCGGAGAGGTCAATCTTCGCCCGCTCGACGGCGTTGTCCGGGCCGAGGCGGCAGTCCCGCGCCCAGGTGTCGGTGACGGTTGTGCGCTCGCCGACAGCGGCGTTGATGAGGGTCGAGCCGCGCACGCAGGCTCCGGCGCCGACGCGCGGCCGATTGGCGCCGGAAACGACGGTCCGGCCGGCGGCGTCGCACTTGTGCAAGCGCGGCGTCCCCTCGGCGACGACGATCGAATCCACGACCTCCGCGCCGGCCTCGACGGCCGCGTCGTGGAGCCGGCTGTCCCGCACGACCCCGCCGGGCGCGACGGTCGTCCGCCGCCCCGTCAGGTAGCTCGTGCCCGAGACCACCGCCTCGGGCGATATCCTCGCCCGGTCCACGTCCGGCCCGATGCACCGTTCCTCGATCAAGCCCGCCTCCATTGCCGGGGAAACAACGCATTGTAGCAGCGCGGCCGATGCGTTCAACGACGCGGCCGGGCAGTCAGCCGCCGGTGCCTGCCTCCGACAGGAGCCGGGCGAAGCGTTTCTGAAGGTCCAGGGTCAGGTGAGGCCGGAACCGCCTGCCCCCGCGGTAGTCGAACGACCGGACGGCGTCCCGCAGGGCCGTCCGCCCCTCGGCGCGCAGTTCGTCCAGCGCCACGCCCTGCCCGGTGTGCTGGTTGGCGACCCTTTCGACCAGGGGCAGGTGCACGCGCAGCAGCACCTTCTCGATCCGCTCGGCGCGATCGGACAGGTCGCCCAGGTGCCGCACGAGCGGGCCGGACACGTAGCGCTTCGGGTTGAGGCGCGCCTGCCCCTCGGCCAGCAGGTACTTCGTGTAGTTATACGTGCGGAACAGGAGGCCCTCTTCATCGGGGGGCAAGGTCACGCCGAGGGCGTGCGGGCCTGCGTCGCCCTCCAGCCGCGCCATCAAGACGCGCCAGTGCGCGCCGAGTTCGCGCTGCTCGAAGTCGGCCGCCTCGAAGTCCTCCTCGAAGAAGCACTCGGCGGACTGCCGGAGCACCTCCTTCGCACCCTCCTGGTTGATGATCCGGTAGATGCTGGACCGCGAGCGCTGGAATCTCCTGCAAAGCTCCTCAACCGGCACGTCCCGCCGGTATTCCGCGTAGATGCGGGCGCGGGCGTCGCTCTCGATCCGGCCCCTGCCGGCGGCGAGCAGTTCGTCGTCCGGGTGGTCCCGGCCGTGGCGTTGGAGGAGGAGACGGATGCTCTCGCGCGAGCGGCCCACGTCCTGGCCGACCCGGCCCGCTGCCTCGGTCAGGCTCATGCCGGCGCGGCGGTAGCCGGAGGCGAGCTCCAGGATGCGCCTCTCTTCCGGACGGCTGATGCGGGAGAAGCTCCGGGATTTCTCCAGGCGGTCGCCGTGGATCTGCCGGAACCTCTCGATTGCGGATTCCCGCACGCCGACCCTCTCCTGCCCGTCCGGGAAGACGTACCTCATGGCGACCAGGCCCCGGCGCCGCCAGCGATGGACCGTGCGCACGGTCACGCCGAGCATCGCGGCCACCTCTTCGACCGTGTGGACCTGCTCGCCCACGCCGGCCGCCTCCCGCGGGGCCGACGCCGACACGCTCTCGAGCATGACGTGCAGGTCCGCCATAAGCTCGCGGCCGGGGAAGACCTGCGCGGTCTCGGTGGTCGAGCGGAACCCGGTCGCGCGGAAGAAGATGAACTCGTAGGGGTACGTGCGGTCGGGCTCCAGCGAGAGGAGCAACTGCTCGAGCCGGTCGGCGTGCTTGCGGCGCACGTCCGGCGGGCTGAGGAGGAGCTGCCGGTGCAGCTCGTCCATCAGGCTGAACTTCAGGCGCGTCATCGCGGTTCCCTTGTGTGCTCATCTTCTCGCTGGCGCTCCCCAACCGGCCAGGTCCTGACGGCCGAAGGGGGCAGGTCCTTGAAGCGGCTGTACCGGATGACCAGGCGCCGGGCCTCATCGAGCGCCTCCGGCGACGGGTCGCCGACCAGGCAGGCGAGCGGGCCGGGGTGGTCCTCCATCTCCAGGAAGAGCGCCCCCGGCGGGGCGTCGCGCTCCAGGGACGCGTTGTCCTCCTCGCTGCGCCCGACCAGGACGAACGCGCCGCCCCCGAGCTCGAAGAGCCTGCCGTGTCGCGCGGCGCGGAGGTCCGCCAGGTCCAGGCGGCCCATCCGGGCCAGTGCGAAGACGCGGCCGGCGTAGTTCGGGTCGGTCAGCCTGCACCCGCCGGCGGGCGTCGGGTAGTCGGTTATCCCCCACCCGGCAGCCAGTTCCATCTGGCGCCTGCGGCCGCGCCCGTGGATGTCCAGCATGTCTTGCCGGTCGATCAGGCCCTTCTCCTCGGGCACGGTCGGCGGCAGCAGCCTGGCCGACAGCGGGCGGACCACCAGGCCCGACACCCCTGCGCCCTTTTCCATCCGGCGGAACGCGTCCCGCCGCTGCGACATGGGCCGCTGGCCGAGCACCTCGCCGGTGGCGATGAAATCCGCTCCCTCCCGCTGCGCCTCCTCCCAGGCCAGGCCGTACATCATCTGCTTGCAGTCCAGGCACGGGTTGGCGTTCCTGCCCAGCCCGTAGGTCGGCTCGCCCAGCAGCCGCACCATCCCCTCGGAGACGTCCCTTGTGATCATGCGGCAGGGAGGCGTATATCCCCCCCGGCGCACTGGGACGAAGATGCTCTCGTGACGCAGCAGGACCACCTCCACGCCCGCCCTCGCGAGCACTTCGGCGGACAGGATGCTGTCCAGCCCGCCGGAGAAAAGCAACACGGCGAGGGGCCGCTTGCGTGCGGGGGAATCTTCCATGGGACTTCACCGCAGGGGGAATGGCGCCGCTCCGCTGCAAGGTTAGCACAGGGCCAGGGGGCGCGCAAGCGGGCGGCCCGCTGGCTCGTCCCCAGTTTTTCGGGGGTTGGTGGGGATTTTCTGGAAAAGGTAA
>CAZQEQ010000121.1:0-4954 GCA_964592385.1 uncultured candidatus Brocadiaceae bacterium
TCGCCGGGAATGAGCACTGCCGGGTTGCGCCGCGCCGTCACCATCACCCGCCGGATCACCGCACTCGGCGAGCAGGGCGACGACTCGTGAGCTTGTATGGCGTGTCCGAACGCATTAATCTGGTCGGACCGGACAAGACGCCCGGGGCGTGCTGCGGGCGAATCGCCGGACAGAAACGGCCGGAAAGGCTGAGCCATGATTGTGTTCAAGTGTATGTCGTGCGGGTCCAGGCTGCGGGTAGGCGATGACAAGGCGGGCAAGCGAGGCAAGTGCCCCAAGTGCGGCACGATGCTGCGCGTGCCTCGAACGCAGCAGGATGTCGAGGCCGGTGAAGCCCATCGCGCCGTGCTCCGTGTCCGCAAGCTGGACGAGCAGCGCCGGCGCGAGACGGGCGACGACGATATCTTCAACGATGTCATGGGCGAGCTTCTCTCGGGGCGACCCGTGCGGAAGTCCCCGGGCCGGCACGACCCGCAGCGAGACGCCCTCGGCGTGGACCGGCAGGTTTCGGCGGAGGTGGCGGCGCCCGAGGCCCCGGCCGAACAGGTCCCCTCGCCCCCGGCCGAAACGCCGGAGCAGGTTCCGGCCCCGGCCGACCAGGCCGACGGCGCCCGGGGCGACGATGCGGAGGCCTTGCGTCGTTCGGCCGAGGCGCCGTCCGCGCCGCCGATGAGTTGGCCCGCCGAGCCGGCCGCGCCGCAGGCGGCCGACGATGCGCCCCCGCCCAGCGACCTGGACGCGTTGGCGCAGGCGGCCCGGGCGGTGCGAACCCCCGATCCGACCGAGGACGACGAGACAACCTCCCAGCCGCCTGAACTACCCGACGGCGATTTCCCCCAGGTGGCCGAACCTCTCCCGCCCGGCACGGCGCCGGTAAAGGGCAGCCACGGTCTGCTGGCCCTGCTCGTCGTTCTGGCCGTGGTGGCGGCCGTTGCGGGCACGATGGTCTGGCGACACCGCCGGCACACCTGGCAGTTCCGCAACGTCATCGCCCGCTGCCTGCCGAGCGTCCGATTCCCCACCGACGGCACCGCCCTGGCCGCCGTGCCCGGGTCCCTGGCGGGCAAGGTGCTGCTGTGCAACGCCTCCGGCGGGCCGTGCTCCCTGAGGATCGGCCCGGACCCGCGGATCGCGGCCCGCAGCGCCGTTGAGGTCGGGACGGTCGTCTTCGTGCGCCGCAACGACAACGTGCCCAAGGCCTGGCGGTTTCGTGTCATGGGCAGGCGGCCGGCTCACCCGCCGGTGGGCTACGAGTTGTGCGCCGTGGACGTCCCGTCCCGTCGCCTCGTCTGCGCCGACACGGTCGTGGGCGCCGACGACACGCAGGCCGTCGAGGCCCTCCACAGGCTCGTCGGGCGCTGCGTTCGCCGCAGAGGGAACTAGCGCTTGGACGTGCGAACAGCGCTCGCTGGCGCGCCCCAACGCCCCCGGGTGGAACCCGAGGGTATTGGGGCATGTCGAGAGCTGGGGTCTTTCCGCGGCTCTCGCTCATCCGACGGACACGACGCGGAGCTTGGCATAGCCCCCGCCTGCGCAGCGGAAGAACAGGACCATCTTCGCTTTCAGCGTGTGCCGGTACAGCGACTCATATCCGCGCCGCGGGGGGCTGTCGGCGGCAAAGGCGTTTTCGCCGGCCGACGGGACGCACCCGCTGCCGTCCGGGCGCGCGACGCGGCTGATGAGGACCTGCCGCCCCTCGACCCGGATGCCGAAGTCCGCCAGGGAGCCGTGGCGCGGGCGGTACGCCACCAGCCCGCGGGCCGGATCGAACAGGTACAGGCCCAGCGACAAGGCGTTGTCGTCGGCCAGCGTGGTCCGCCCGGTCAGGGCCCCGGCCTGGTCGAAGGTCCTTCCGGGTCTGGGCTGGTAGACCCACTGGACGATCGCCTGCGGGGGCTCGCGCCGCCGGGGCGGGTCCGCCGCGGGCCTGGCGACGCGCTGCGCGCGTCGCACCGGGGCCGGGGCCGTCTTGGGCGCGGCTCTTAGGGCAGGCTTGGCTTTCGGCGGGGGTGTCGTGTCGGCAGCGGGGGGGGGTTCGGGCGCCGGGTCCGGGCGCGAGGTCGGACCGGGCGACGCCGCGCCGGTCGTCCGCGCGGCCAGCTCGCCCCGCCGGCGCGTGCCGTTGTGGCACGCCAGCGGACCCAGCGCGTAGGCGGCCAGGACGGTCGCGGCCAGCAGCACCGCGGCGGCGGCCGCCCGGGCCAGGGGCCCGCCGCCGGCGGGCGCCGCGCTGCGCCGCTCGGGCCGGCACTCGGCCAGCGCCGCGGCCAACTCGTCGCAGTCCTGGTACCGATCGGCCGGGTCCACCGCGATCATCTTCATCACGACGCGTCCGAGCGGTCCGCCGGCGGACGGCCGAACGGCCTGCGGGGCGCGGGGCCTGTGCATCTGGAACGCCAGGGCCAGCTCGGCGCGGTTCGCCGCGCGGTAGGCCGTCGTGCCGGTCAGCATGGTGTACAGCGTCATGCCCAGCGAGAAGATATCGGTCCGTGCGTCGAGGGGGCGTTCGAGGTTCTGCTCGGGGGACATGAAGGCCAGCGTGCCCGCCCCGCCGACCTGCGTCTGCGTCACCGCCGCCAGGTGCCCCGTGGTGTCCCGCGCTATGCCGAAATCCACCAGCCGGACCCGCCCCCCGTCTTCCAGGACGATGTTCCTCGGCGTGACGTCGCGATGGATGATTCCGGCCCGGTGGGCCTCGGCCAGCGCGTCGCAGGCCGCCTCGGCCACGGCGAGCGCCGCGGCGTGCGGCGTGGGCCCCCGGCGGGCCAGGCGGCGATGGATCGACTCCCCGTGCAGAAGCTCCATCGTGAAGTAGGGCCTCCCCGCGCGGTCCACGCCGTGCGAGAAGATCGGGACGATGTTGGGGTGGCTCAGGTTGGCCGCCAGTATCGACTCGCGCCTGAACCGCCTGGCCAGGGCGGGACTCCGCGCCAGGGACGGGCGAAGGGTCTTCAGGGCGACGCGGCGCTTGAGGCCGCGCTGGCGGGCCTCGTAGACGATGCACATGCCCCCGCGACCGACCTCGCGGACGATCTCGAAATCGTCCACGACGTCGCCGCCGGCGAAGGGTCCGGCCTCGCTGGAGAAGCTCTCGACCAGGTGGGCAGGCTCGGGCGCCGCCTCTCGGGGCGCCTCTCGCCCCGGGGCCCGGCCCGCGGCGCCCACGCCCAGAAGCCGGGCCAACTGCTCGGCACTCAGTCTGTCGGTCGATTCCAGGCTCATGGTCAAGGTCCGCAGTGCGTTCGCACCAGGTCGCAGCACCGCTCCACTACCCTATACGGGCAAACCGGCGCGATTAGGGGACCGGGACAGAAAAAGAACGCGTCCGAGGGAAACGGCGCGCCCCGCTTGTCGAAGACCCTCCGAAGCCTTGGCGAAGGAGGGCGGTTTCGCGCGCCGTCTGTCCGTCCCCCCTCGCGCCGTCCTACGGCCGCGCCGTCGAGAGGATTTCCATCAGCTCGGCGATCTCACCGGAGACCTCGTCGTCGGACTCGACCGACTGGCGGACGTGGCGCCGAAGCGTGGTCTCGAACTTGTGCTTGACCGTCGTGTTCATGGTCGCCGCCTGGTCCGGGCGGTCGATCCCGAGCTGGCGGCACAGGTCGGCGTAGGGCACCGGGGGCGCGCCGTCGGTTATCGGGCGCAGCACGCGGGCCTGGAAGACGGCCCAGTGGGTCATCTGGTCGGCCTGGCGGCACTGCTGGGCGACCTCGTCGAGGACCTGTCCGAGCAGGGTCGAGGCCCAGGCGCGATGGAACGCGCGGTCGGGGGATTCGTCGGCGGGCGAGGTGATGAGCCTGGCCCCGTCGATCCCTTCCAGACTGACCAGGGGCTTGTCGGGCGACCGGATGGCGGCGGCGTCCTTTCGCCGGCAGTCCTCGGCGTAGTTGGTGGCGGCCTTGAGCAGCAGCGAGCGGAACTTGCCCCGCCCGGGGTCGGCCTTGCCCAGCAGGCCCCGCCCGAGGATCACGTCGGTGAAGAAGCCCTGGGTCAGGTCCTTGGCCCGCTCGTTGTCGAACCCCTTGCGGAGGAAGAAGCTGTAGACGGGTTTCCAGTACTGGGCGGCGATGGCGCCCAGGGCGGTGCGCTTCTGGTCGCCGTGCCCGCGCCCGGCACGCATGACCTGCGACCACTGCGTGGTCTCGAGCAGCTCGTTGTACCCGCCCATCTCTGTCCTGTGCCGCTTGCCCATCACCCGCTCCTGAACGACACCCCGCGCAACGTTGAGTCTACAACACCGAAAGGGAGTGTCAATGGTCCGTGCCGACGAGAGACAAGACGCTGAGGGAGCAGAGGACGGGAAGACGCTGAGGGAGCAGAGGAAGCAGAGAACGACTAGCGGGATAGCAGGCCCGAAGGGCCCCCGCTGGGGATGGACACGTTGGAAGACGGGGTTTGACGGGATGACAGGATGGACGGGATTCTGTCAGTTCTTGCCGTTCATCCCGGCCATCCCGTTATCCCGCCAGAACGTCATTGACATTCATTCTGGCAAGATGTTCTTGTTGTTTATCTCGCCGATCCTGTCTCTCCTGTCAGCTTCTCTCTGCTTCCTCTGCTCCCTCTGCGTCTTCTCTGTCGAGCGTCTTTTTTCCGGTCGCAGCCCGAATCGCCCCGGTCCTGACGTAATCCCTTCCGGACGGGCACCGGCGGGAAGCGGTCCCGGCCGGTTGAAACAGGCCCGTCGGCAACGGACACCAGCGAAAGGAGCTGCATCATGAACACGAGCGCATGGATGGTCGCCGCGGTGGTCCTGGCCGGCATGCTGATCGGCTGTGGGTCCCAGACGAAGTACGACCTCGAGCTTCAGCGCGCCCACGGGGCCCTCGAGGCGGACTTCCCCGAACTGGCCGACAAGCACCTGAACGCCGCCGACGAGATCGCCGCCGATCGCAAGATCACACCCGACGGGCGCGCGACGCTTCTGCGGGCCGAGGCGCGATTGCAGCGCGGC
>CAZQEQ010000122.1:0-4825 GCA_964592385.1 uncultured candidatus Brocadiaceae bacterium
GCACTGACGCCGAAGGGCGCTTCGCGTTCGCCCGCGTCGCCCCCGGAGAGTACCGCGCGACCCGGCCGGACGCCATCGGCGACGGAACCGCACACACCCACGGCGTCTTCGTCGAGGTCGCCCCCGGCCAGACGGTCACGGTCGCCGTTGGCGGCGTGGGCCGGCCGGTCGTGGGACGCGTCATCGTCCCGCCCCAGGCCCGCAGGCAGATAGACTGGACTAACGCGAACGCCGGGATCAACTCACAACTCCCGGACGTCCCGTTGCCGGAAGGCTTCGACGAAATGACGCCCGGGCAGCAGGCGGATTGGGAGGCGGAATGGCTGCGCTCCGAACAGGGGAGGGCGTGGCGCCGCGCCGAAAGGCATCACCTCGTCCTGGTCAGGGCGGACGGGACGTTCCGCGTCGAGGACGTGGCAGCGGGAGGATACGAACTCGAGGTGGACCTCTACGGGAGCCCGCCCGCGGGCACACCTTTCACCCGGGGGGAACTGATCGGCTGCGTCTCGCACGCCTTCGAGGTGCCGCAGATGCCCGGCGGTCGCAGCGACGAACCCCTCGACCTGGGAGCCCTGCCCTTGCGCCTCCGCAGGGAGCCGGCCACGGGCGAACCGGCGCCGGAGTTCGAGGTCGGAACCCTCGCCGGCGGCCGGCTGAGCCTGGCGGACCGCCGGGGCAAGTTCGTCCTGGTCACCTTCTGGGCCACCTGGTGGACGGCGTGCAGGGCGGAGGCGCGGCACCTCGCGGCGGTCCACGAGGCGTTCGGCGGGCGCGACGATTTCGTGATGGTCGGCCTAAGCCTCGACCCGGACGCCGAGGCGCTCCAGGCCTACGCCGCCGAAAAGGGCGTGACCTGGCCCCAGGGCCTCCTGGGCGATTGGTCGGCCACGGACCTGCCGGACGCGTACGGCGTCCACCGCATCCCGGCCAGCTTCCTCATCGGCCCGGACGGCCGGGTGATCGCCGGCGACCTGCGCGCCACGGCGATCAAGCCCGCCGTGGCGGCGGCGCTCCCGCCCGACTGAGGCGACATCCCTTCAGGCCAACATAAGCCCTTTACCCGCCGGGCCGAAGGTGACATAATACCCTCGCCGGGGCGGTGGAGCACGGGTCCAACTACCAGGTCCGAGGCTGAGAAAACCTGGGGCGTCAGGACGAAGCCTTTAGAAGGCTCTTTAATCCGGTCTCCGGAGCGCCATGCCTCTGCGTGCCATATCCGCTCCGGCGTTTTTTTGCCCGCCGCCGCGTTGCGGCCGCCCCTCAGTCGATGGGCACTTCCTTGCCCGCCTCGGCGCTGGCGTAGAGGCCGTCGAGTATCTTCTGCACGTTCAGCCCGCTGACGGCCGGGCACTGCGTCTCGCCCTCGCCCCGCAGGAAGGCGATCCAGTCCCCTATCTTCCTCTCCATCGTGTTCCACTTGCCCATGTAGCCGGGCTCGACGTTGACCATCGTGCCGGCCTCGTCCTTGAAGATCGTCGGCGGGTCCACGATGCACCCGCCCTTCTCGCCCATGATCTGGACGTTGTAGACGTCCTGCTTGATGTGTGCGACGAAGCTTGACTCGACCGACATCACGGCCCCGTTCTCGAACCGCACAAAGCCGACCGCCAGGTCCTCGACGGTGTAGGTCTTCCAGTCCCAGGTGCCCCACGGGCACTCGACGTCGTTCGGCTTGTCGCCCAGGTAGGTGAACATCTGCGCGGAGGCCGCCACGGGCTTCGGCTCGCCCATCAGGAAGTGCGCCGTTTCGATCAGGTGCACCCCGATGTCGATCAGCGGGCCGCCGCCCTGGAGTTCCTTCTGCCCGAAGACGCCCCAACTCGGGATGCCCCGCCGGCGCATCGCCTGCACGCGCGAGAACAGCACGTTGCCGATCTGGCCGGCGTCAATGAACCGCTTCAGCGCCTGCGGCGCCGGGCCGAGCCGCCACTGAAAGCCCATCGTCAGCGTCGCGTCGCTCGCCACGGCGGCGTCCACCATCTCCTGCGCTTCCTGGGCGTTCATGGCCATCGGCTTCTCGACCAGCACGTGCTTGCCGGCCCTCAACGCCGCGACCGTCGGCTCCTTGTGGAGGAAGTTCGGCGTGCAGACGGTGACGGCGTCCAGGTCCTCCATCTTGACCATTTCGTTGAAGTCGGTGAACGTCTTGTCCAGCTCGAACTTCTCGGCGAACTCCTGGAGGGCGTCCTCCCTGACGTCGCAGCCGGCGACGATCTCGACGTCTTCGATCGCGGACAGGAACTTGGCCTGGAAGCTCGCGATCCCGCCCGTGCCCACGACACCCACGCGAATTGACTTCGCCATCTGAAAGGCTCCTGTTGCAGAAAGGGATTTGGGAAGGCTACCCGAGCCGCGTCCCCCTGTCAACGGCATGGCGTGGACGGAGAGCCCGCCCTCTGTGCGGCCCGTAGCGCCGGCATCTTGCCGGCCCAGGTGTGGGCATCCTGCCCACGCCTTTGCTCGAAGCTGCGGGCAAGATGTTTGCGCGCCACGGCGTGCCCGCAGCTATGCCGCCGGGACGGCGGCGCCACACGACGAACAGGGCGGATGCTTCTCCGCAGAAGCCTGCCGGCATTCCTTCGCGCTTGATGGGCAGCGCCTGCCGCGCGACAATGACGCGGGACATTGCCACGGGGCAGGGGCCCTCTGCAGAAAGCCCACCCGGGTAGCCCCCGGCGTCTCGCCGGGGGCCCCGAGAATGCCTGACCGCCGGGCGAGACGCCCGGCGCTACCCGGTGAGAGCGGGCGAAGCTTGACGCTCGGGAGGAACTGATGGCGGAAGAGACGCGTACGATTGTAGTGGTGGGGGCGCATCCGGATGACGAGACGCTCGGGCCCGGAGGCGCCGTCGCGAGGCGCATCCGCGAGGGCTGGGAGGTCGTCGTCATCGTGCTGACCGGCGGGGCCAACCTGCTCAAGGCCGGCCTGGGCATCACCGCCGACCCGTCCCCCGAGGAGGTCGCGCGCACCCGCAGGGACGAGACCCGGCGCGCAACGGCCATCCTCGGCGTGAAGCCCGAAAACGTGATCTTCCTGGACTACGGGGACGGCAGCCTGGCACAACGCGAGGAGGAAGCAACAGAGCAGCTCGCGGCGCTGCTGAAGGAGCACGCGCCCGTCGAGGTCTGGTCCCTGAGCGAATACGAGGGCCACCCGGACCACGTGGCGGCGAGCCGCATCGCCCGGGCGGCCTGCGCGGGGACGGGGATACGGCTGCGCCGGTACGTCGTGTCGCTGCGTTACGGCCTGAAGCGCGAGGACATACCGGAGCGGTTCGAGCCGGAGGACATCTCGGAGGTCCTCCCGCTGAAACGGCGGGCGGTCAACGAGTTCCAGAGCCACCTCGGCATGCTCTCGAAGCAGCAGGAAAAGCCGCTCTGGGAGGACCCCGACCGCTACCTGCGGCCCGAAGAGCCCTTCATCGTCGAGGACTGACCGCCCGCAGGCGGGGGCGCCTCGCTCAGATCCCAAAGGCGCAGGCGCGTCCTGACGCGACTATGTCCGATGCCCGCCGCTTGTGGTACCCTATGCGTCCTGCTCAGGCCCGGGGACGATCCATGGCATCGAGAAGACACGTAGCGAGGCTGCGCGCCTATCTGGGCATGCAGCACAACATCCTGGTGCTGACCGGCGCGGGCCTCGTGCAGTCTTTCGGCGTATTGCTATGGAGCGGCTACCTGCCGAAAGTACTCGAAGCGCTCGGCGCCAGAGGGCTGATGATCGGGGCGTTCGGGACGGTGGGCGCGCTCCTGGGGGTGTTCCTGCCCTACGTCGGGGGCGTGCTGAGCGACCGGCTCGGGCGCGGACGCGTGATGGTGCTGGCAAGCCTTCTGGCGGCGTCCGGCTACCTGGTATATGCCGTTGCGCCCGTGTGGTGGGCGTTCTTCCCGGGGGTTGTGCTCACGACGGCAGCGGGGAGTCTCGGGTTCATGGGCGGCCTGGCCCTGACCGGGGCGTCCGTGCGCAGCCGAAGGCGCGGCATCAGCATCGCGGCGAGGGGCACGCTCGGGATGATCCTGGGCAGTCCGGCGCCCGCCCTTGGAGGTGTGCTGATCTGGTGGATCGGTCTGGTGCGCGGCGTACGGGTTGCGCTGCTCATAACGGTGCTGCTCACGCTTGCCGGGGCCTGGCTTCAGCAACGTTACTACCGTTTCCCCCCCGTGACGGCCGAACGGCGCGCAAGGGGGGCGCGGCCCGCCCGTACTCCCATGTCCCGCGAACTGAAGGGCCTGCTGGTCGCGGACTGCCTGCTGCGCTTCGGCTCGGGGATGTCCGCAACATTCGTGGTGTTGTACGTGATGAACGTGCTCGGCGCGACGGCGGTCGAGTTCGGCCTCCTGACGGCGCTGGCGACGCTGACGGCGGCCTTTCTCGTCCTGCCGGCGTCGAGGCTGTCGGACCGAGCCGGCCCTGCCGGCCGGCATCCGGTTGTGGCGTCGGCCTACTTCTTCTTCGCGGCGTTCCCCCTGGCGCTGGCCGTGATCCCGTCGGCCAGGTGGCTCATACCGGTCTTCATCATCTCGGGGCTGCGCCACGTGGGCGAACCGACGCGGAAGGCGCTCATCATAGACCTGTCGGAGGCAGCGGACCGCGGCAGACTCATCGGCGCCTACCATTCGATTCGCGCCGCCGTGGTCTTCCCCGCTGCGCTTGCCGGCGGGGCGCTGTGGGAATGGGTGCCGGCGGCGCCGTTCATCATCGGGGGTGCCGTAAGCTCCCTCGGCGTTATCTGGTTCCTGCTGTCACGTCCCGGAACCCGACGCGACGTCGCTATTCGGCCTCCGTGGCGGCGGTGACGGCGAGCAGCGCCGGCGTGCCCCAGCGC
>CAZQEQ010000123.1:0-4796 GCA_964592385.1 uncultured candidatus Brocadiaceae bacterium
TCGACGCCCAGCAGGTGGAGCGTGAGGATTGGGCGCACGGCGTCGTGCTCGAGCGGGCCAAGCTGCCGGGGGCCTTCGACTGGGATTCCGAGGCGCCGGCCGACGAGCGGCTGCGCTGGCCGCTGGCGCTGGCGTGGTTCGGCGGACCGGGGCCGGCCCGTATGGTGGACCGCCACTCGCACGGCCCCATCCCCATCGCGGCCAACGGGCGTTACTTCCACGTTGGCCACCACTTCATCACCGCCGTGGACGCCTACAACGGCACCGAACTCTGGTGCCGCTACCTCCCCTTCGCCTTCCTCAAACGGTCGAGGAGTAACGGGGTCAACGCCCTGGAGAGCCTCTCGGCCGACGACGAGAGCGTGTACCTGAACTTCGGTTCCGTCGTCCACCGGCTCGACGCGCGGACCGGCCGCCCGCTCGGAGCTTACGGCCCGTTCCGCACTCCGGACCGCTGCAAGCTCGACGGGGCGAAGCGTTTCGACTTCGATGTCCCCCGCGGCGGGGCGCGGGCAGGAGCCCTGACGCTCACGCCGGGGGATGACGGACTGCGCATCGACCTGCAGACGCAGGACGCGAACGTAACGGATCGCGACCTTTGGGAGCTGTACTTCGATTTCCGCCCGCCGCACCGACGCGCGGACCTCTACGAACCCGGCGACCCCGACGTCTTCCCGGTGGTCGTGCAGGCTCGCTCCGGCCGGCCCTTCCCGTGGCTCGCCCATATCAGCGTGAAAACCGGGAAGATCTTCGTCGTCCCCACGGAACTCTTCGGGATTTCCAGGGGCGTGGAGCCCGGCGATCCCGCCGTCCGCCTGGACATGGAGTTCGAGGGCGGCGCGGTTGAGGACGGCACGCGGTGTCACGTCTTTCTGCCGTGGGAGCACCTGCCGGCGGCGGCCGGCGGGCGGCCCGGGGAGTTCGCCTTCACCGCCACGCTGGTGTCCTGCGACGGGCCACCGAGCACGGTCCGCACGCATCCGTTCGGCACCGACAACACGGCGGGGGCGCTCAACAACGGATGGCCGGTCTTCGTGCTCGACGAAAGGGCGGAAGGGCCGGCGGAACCGGAGGTCGGCAGCCTGGACGACCTGCCCGAACGCGCCCTGGCGTGGGGCCGCCGCCCCTCGCGCCCCGGCTACGAGGGCGAGCGCCCCTCGGTCTTCGGCGGGGATACCCAGGCGGCCCGGGGCCCTCTGAACCGGGAGTTTTACCTGCGCTCGTACGGCTGCGGGCCGGTCGTCACCTCGGAGCGTATGGACTTCTTCCGCTCGGCCACGTACGGTTTCTACGACATCGTGGAAGCCGCCGGCATCCATCACTTCGGCGGCGTGCGGCCCGGGTGCGGCACCGCCCCGGTGCCGGCCCTCGGCCTGCTCATCGCGAGCGAGTCCGACAGCGGCTGCAAGTGCGCCTACAACTTCCAGACCTCGCTCGCCTTCGCTCCGGCCGACCGGCGCCCCAACGAGGACTGGGCGGTCTACTTCGAGCCAGTGGAGCTGGGCACGGGCCTGAACCGCGTCGCGGTCAACCTGGGCGCCCCCGGCGACCGCCGGGACGAGGAGGGCCACCTCTGGATCGGCTATCCCCGGCGCCTGCAGGTGCAGACCGGGGAGGCGCTTCCGCTGCCGCTGGTGATGGAGCGGGACGAACGCTTCGGGCCCCTGCGGATCAACACAGACTTCACCGCCGTGGAGGGCACCGAGAAGCCCTGGATATACGGCTCGTGCATCCGGGGGGTCCGGCGCACCGACGTGGATTTGCGATTCCACGACCCCCAGTGGTCGGCGCTATCGCTGTCCGAAACGCGCCCGCCAAAGGTGGACGGCGTGCTGGACGACCCGCTCTGGGACGGCAGCTACCGCGTGGAACTGCCCGGGCGCGCCACGGTGCAGGTCCGCCACGATGCCGAAAATCTCTACATCGGCTACGAGCGGCCCCCATTCGTCCACTGGGTGGGAGCCTCGATGCCGTCGCGCCGGATGTCCGAAGAAGGGGAGGCGCCGGTGCAGGGGGAAGAACGTTTCGGGCTGCGTTTCGCCTCCGCCCGGCCCGCCGAATGGGGCGACTTCGTGCGCTTCGCCGTCTCCGACTCGGGCGAGCGCTACAGCAGCCACTGGCCCTTTACCGCCGAAGTACCGCGCATCAAGAGCCTCTCGCTCGATGGCCGGCCCGGAGACTGGGCTGAGGAGGGCTTCCGCGCCCGGATTGCCGCCGGCGTCGAGAGCCGGTTTGCCTGGGACGAGCGCGGCCTCTGGGTTCTGACGACGCTCCGCGAGGACGCCATGACGGATGAGGACATGCCCGCCCATTTCGTCATCGTCGCCGGCTCACCGCACAAGATGGGCCGCAACAGGTTGCACCTGCATCTCGACCTGAACGAGCGCACCTGGGAGGCGATCCACGTCCGGGACGGGCAGGACGTGACCGGGGGCGTTCAGGTGGACGAGAGCCGGGCCGGGGACCTGCACGTCATCGAGGCCCTTTTCCCCCTGGAGGAACTGCGCATCGAACCCGGCGCCGGCGTGGAGATCGGGCTGCCGTTGTTTTACGGATCGTCCTCCCGCGAGGCATCCCGGTCCGGCCAGGGAAATCTTCTCGTTCACCCCCAGCTATCCCGAAACACGCCGCGCCTGCGGCTGGCCGAACGTGCTTCCGCGCCGCGGCGGGTCGCTTTCTCGTCTTTGGTAGGCGTACCGTGGGCCTTTTTCGCCGTCGGCGAGAGGCCCTTCACCGGGGAATGGACAAGCGCGGTGCGCCTGACCGGCGAGCGTTTCACGGCGGAGCTGGCCATCCCTTGGAGCGACATCGAACGCTTTGGGCTCGAGCGTGATGTGCTGATGCTGAACTTCGATCCCTCGCCGACGCCGGACGACAACATTCAGGCCCTGCAGCGTTTCGACGAGCAGGCCCGCACCTTCCATCTCGACGACAGCCCGGTTGAAAGGCGCCTCTACACGGTGCGGCTGCACTTCGCCGAACTCGACGAGCGGGTCGGCCCGGGCGATCGCGTCTTCGGCGTGTCGTTGCAGGGGGAGACGGTTCTGGAGTCCCTGGACGTCGTCGCGGAAGCGGGCGGGCACCGCCGGGCGCTCGTGCGGGAGTTCCGGGGCGTGCCGGCCGAGCGCATGCTGGAGGTCACCTTCATCCCGCAGGCGGGGGAGTTGACCGAGACCAGCGCCCCCATCCTCGCCGGACTCGACATCGTGGAGGAACGGGACCACTGAGCGCACACGGCCCGGGCTATCAGCCGGCCACGCTCAACTCCAGCCATCAACAACTTTCGAGAGTAACTCAAAGATGGCGCACAGGACGTTGATTGCCCGATGGTTGCTCGTCACGGCTCTTGCCCTCGGTCTCACCACGGCGGGGGTTTCGGCGCAGGGCTGGCCGCGCTACCGGCGCGATGCGGCCCGCACGGGGGCCGTGGAGGAGTCACTGTCCTTCCCTCTGCACCGGCACTGGGTGTACGAGCCGGATCGCCACCCCCGGCCCGCCTGGCCGGACCCCCGCAACGAGCCTCACCCCATGCCATTCGACTACGCCCCGGTGCCGGTGGTCGCGGGCGGGGTGCTATACGTCGGCTCGACGACGGACGACACCGTGCGGGCGCTGGACGCGGTCACCGCGGAACCACGCTGGCGGTTCGCCACGGGGGGGCCGGTGAGGTTGGCGCCCGACATTTACGAGGGACGCGCCTACGTCGCCTCGGACGACGGCTGGCTCTACTGCCTGGAGGCGCGCACGGGCGCCCTGCTCTGGCGGTTCCGCGCGGCCGCCGGGGACGACATGGTGCTGGGCAACGGGCGGATGATCTCGCGCCGTCCGCTGCGCAGCGGGGTGCTCGTCGACGACGGCGTCGTCTACACGACGGCCGGCATGTGGCCCTCCGAGGGGGTGGTCGTCTATGCGCTGGAGGCCGAGACGGGGGCGGTTATCTGGAAGAACGACACCTTCGCGCAGCACGGATTCGCGGGCGACTATTTCACGCCCTCGGCAGTTGCGCCTCAAGGTTACCTGGCGGCCGAAGGAGACGTCCTGCTGGTGCCGACGGGACGGGCCGCGCCCGCTGCGTTCAGCCGCTCTGACGGCCGGCTTCTCTACTACCAGCCCACTCACCGGCAACGGGCGGGCGCATGGGTGACGATTGACGCAGAGCATGACATCTTCATCAACTCGTCGCATTCCGGTGACCGGGCCTTCAGTCTCTCGACTGGGAGGGCCCGGGCTCTGCGGGCGTTCGAGATGGACATATGCCGCTACGTTCCCGATGGCTGGTTGCGGGCGGGGGAAGCGGTTCTTATCGGCGGCGCCGGGCGCATCACCGCACACGGGGACGGCCAGTTGCCGGCGCTGCCCGCCATCCCCCATGGAGGACCGACTGCCTGCGCCGTCTACGACACGGACCGCGTCTGGCCGTACTACCACTACAACTACTATGGGACGGAGCACGCGGCGGTTCACCGGCGGGCCGATGCGGACGAGGCCGCCGAGCCCGAGGCGCTCTGGTCCGCCGAGGTGGAGGGATACGTGCGGCGCCTGGCCGTGGCGGACGGCCGACTTTACGCTTCGACCGACGACGGGCGCATCTACTGCTTCGCGCCCGGCCGGACGCCCGACGCCGGTGCACCGCAGCGGGTCCGCCCCCCCGCGCCGGGCGGCGCGCCGGCCCCCGGTCCGCTCGCGCGGGAGACGCTGGCCCGACTGGCCGGGCGCCGGGTGCAGAAGGGGTATGCCCTCGTGCTGGGCGAGCCGGAGCCGGACCTCGCGCAGGCCCTGGCCGCGGCCACCGAGCT
>CAZQEQ010000124.1:0-1654 GCA_964592385.1 uncultured candidatus Brocadiaceae bacterium
TCAGCGCTGGGGTTCAGCCCAGCGCGATAGTCGGGTTGACTTACCCACGCCGCTGCGGTATAGTTGCGGACGCGCAACCATCGATAGGGGATCGCCTGGTTCAAACAGACTAAAGATGTGGAAGACAAACAAGCTCACCGACAAATCCAAAATCCTGGCCTATCTGGAGACCGATCGCCTGTACGCCGCATATGCGCTCGGCGACCTGGAGCCGAGAATGTTCGAGCAGAGCGTGTGGGCCGGGGCGGAGGAAGCCGGTCGAATGGAGGCCCTGGCGCTGCTCTTCCGCGGCCTGGAGCCGCCGCCCCTGTTCCTGATGGGGGAGACCGACGGCCTGCGGGCGATTCTCGAGGACGTGCTGTGCCCCGAGTGGGTCTACGTCACCTGCCGCGAGGCGCACCTGGCGATGGCGCGCGATTTCTACGCGTGGGGCGAGACGGCTCCGGTCTCAATGTGGCGCATGGCGCTGCGGCCCGCGCGCTTCGGCACCGTGGGGGGAGACTGCATCCGGCTCACGTCGGCCCATTCCGATCAACTGGCGGAGCTGTACGCGCTGGGCGGGGGCCTGGCCTTCGGCCCGGCGCAGGTGAAGCACGGCGTCTTCCGTGGCATCTTTGCGTCGGACCGGCTGGTCGCCGCCGCGGGTACCCACCTGGTCAGCCCGACCTACGGCGTGGCAGCCGTGGGCAACGTCTTCACCCACCCGGACTACCGGGGACGGGGATATGGCACGGCAGTCACCGGCGCCGTCGTGGCCGAGCTGTTGGAGCGCGGGATCGGCGACATCGTGCTCAACGTCAGCCAGGACAACGCGGTCGCGATCCGCATCTACGAGCGACTGGGTTTTGAGCGCTACTGCCCTTTCTTCGAAGGTCCTGCCTCCGCCCGGAGGGGCGCAGTACGTCCACCCGAGCCCGCTCCTCCCCCGGGGGCCTGTCCCTCTCCCTCTGGGAGAGGTTAGGTGAGGGAGATGACGGGGACGTACACGAAGCCCTCCCGATGAAAGCAGGTATAACGCGACCCCCGCGCCCGCCGGGCCGAGGCCACGTCCTCCAGGAAACCAAGGACCCGCGCGTGGGCCGGTGGATTCAGACAAGTGCGCTCGTCCTTCGTCCCCTCGTCGGCCAACGAGAACTGGGCGTAGTCCCGGCAGTCGCCCTCCCCGTATCCTACCAGCAGGGAGCGGATGCGGCAGATGAGGAGGGGCAGGGCCATGGCCGGGATCGAATAGGGGCATTGGAGGAACAGGCCGTACCGGAAGCGACCGGTTTCCAGCGTGGGGATGAACATGTGACGCGCGATATCCGCCGCCGAGGTCATGACGTACACCGCCGCGCCGGCCTGCAGGGCAGCCGTGCCGATGAGACGCACGTCGCAGCCGCGGCAGGGGACGGGCAGCCGGGCGGCCCGGATCCCAAGAAGATCGCTGCGGACCAGGACGTGGCAATCGTGGTTGAAGCGCCCGGCAGGGCAGCCCGCGCCCGGTCCGCCCACAGGCTTCTGGCAGAAGCCCAGGGCCACCACGAACCCGCCGTCCGCGTCGACGATCTCCGCCTGCAGATCGGCCTCGGTTCCAGCGTGCAGGTGGGTGACGTCCCCTTCCAACACAGAGGGAAGCGAAGCGCCCCCGTCCACTGCGAAGGGAAGCGAAGCG
>CAZQEQ010000124.1:1754-4777 GCA_964592385.1 uncultured candidatus Brocadiaceae bacterium
CGTGACCACGGCTGCGTACCGCGCCTTCGTCGAGCGCAACGAACTGCAGGAGGGAGTCGAGGCGCTGACCAGTGACGCGGACAAGGCGGCCGATCCCTACGCGCTGTTCGACCGCCCGATGGGCGAGGCTCTGGAACGGGAGATCCACGCCGCCGGCCGCCAACTGCTGGACGCGCTCCCGCCGGGCAGTCGGCTCGCCGTGCGCTCCTCGGCCACGACCGAGGATATGCCCGACGCCTCCTTCGCCGGGCAGGGGGAGACCTACCTCAACGTCGGGGCCGACGAGCTGCTGGACCGCATCCGCGACTGCTGGGCCTCGCTGTGGACGGCCCGCGCGGCCGCCTACCGGCAGCGCGGCGGCGGGGAGCCTTCCCGGCCCGAGATGGCCGTCGTCGTGCAAGTCCTGATCCCTTGCGAAGCAGGGGGCGTGGCCTTCACCGCCGATCCGCTGGGCGGGGATGCGATCGTCATCGAGGCCGTCCGCGGCCTGGCCGAGGCCGTCGTCCAGGGCACGGGCGACATCACGCGCTACACCGTCGATCGGGACAGCCTGGCCATGCGCCACCCTGCCGTGCGCCGGCAGGCAGCGGCAGGAGACGAGGTCCTGGCGCTGGACCGGGTGCGGCTCGTGGCCGAGACGGCCCTGGCCCTGGAGGCGCACTTCGGCGGGGCGCAGGACGTGGAGTGGGGGCTGTGGAACGACGAGCTGTACCTGTTCCAGTGCCGGCCGGTGACGACCGAGGCCGAGCGGTTCTTCACCCAGGTGATCCCCGGCGACGATTACCTGTGGACGGGTGGATACCTCAACGAGCGCTTCCCCCAGCCCGTCTCGCCGCTGGGGTGGTCCATCGTCGGCACGCTGACCGCGGAACTGGCCTTTCGCGACCCGCTGCGCTACCTGGGCTACCCCCATCTCGACCGGCTGCCCCTGACCAAGCTGTACCGCGGCCACCCCTACACCAACGTGGCCGTGTTCCAGATTCTGTACAAGGTCTTTCCCGATGCGTTCGTGCCCGACGACGCCGCCCGCTACTTCCCCGGCGGCGACACCGGCCTGCGCAAACGGGCGCCCTATCCCTGCTGCCTGCTCGACCCGCGCTTGATCGCCTCGATGCTGTGGCACTTCGCGCGAGAGCCGGCCAACTGGTCGCCGCTGCACAACTACCGCCACTGGGCGCGTTTCGCGGCCCGGCACGAGCGGGCGATGGCGGGGCTGGCCCGGCGGCTGGAGGCGGCCGCCGACCTGGACGACCTGTGGGCCATCGTCGAGACAGCCCAGCGCTGGAACCGCGAGCTGCTGGGCATCCACCGTTGGAGCCTGATGGCCGCCGACCTGGCCGTCCCCCTGCTGGACCGGTTGATCGGGCGCTGGGTGAGCGCCGAGCGACAGGCCGAGCTGTGCGCCCGCCTGCTGTCCGGCCTGCCCAACAAGTCGATGGAGCTGGACCGGGCCTTGCGTCGGTTGGCGGAGGAAACCGGCGCGGGAGAAGCGGAGATGCGCGACTTCCTGGCCGCGTACGGTCACCGCTCCTTCAGCCTGGACATCTACCACCCCACCTTCGCCGACGACCCCAGTCAGGTGCTGCGCCTGCTGGAGGTCGCCGGGCAGGGGCCGGATCCGGCGGCCCGCGTCGCCGAGCGGGAGTCCGCCGAGCACCAGGTGAGGGCCGCCATCGCCGCGCGACCGTTGGGGCGGCTGAAGCTTCTGGCATTGGATCAAGTGCTCATCCTGGCCCGCCGGTACGTGGCCATGCGCGAGGATCAGCGCTTCGCCTGGCAGCTAGGTTTAGCCCTGATGCGCCGGGCCTTCCTGCGCATCGGCGAGCGATTGGCGGCTGAGGGGATCTTGTCGCGGGCCGAGGACGTCTTCTTCGCCACCTTTGAGGAAATCGGGGACTTCTGCAGGCCGGCGCAGTGGCAGCCTAACGCCCGCCAGGAAGCTGACCAGCCGATCGCGGCGCCCCGGCCCCCTTCCAAAGGCGCCATTCCGAAAGGCGCCATTCCGAAAGGCGCCATTCCGATGGCGCCCAATCACCCTTCCAAAAGGGCCATTCCGATGGCGCCCAATCATCCCTCCAAAAGGGCCATTCTGATGGCGCCCAATCATCCTTCCAAAAGGGCCATTCTGATGGCACGCAGGGCAGCGTTCGAGCGGCTGCAACGGGAGTTCGAGCTGGCCCCGCACCTGACCTACCCGGCCTTCCTGCGCGGAAACCGCCCGCTGGAGGTGGCCTCGGCGGACGAGGCGGGTCACTGGCGGGGGGTGCCGGTCAGCCCGGGGCTGGTCAAGGGGCCGGTGCGGGTGGTGCTCACGCCGGGCCAATTCGACCGCATCGCGCCGGGCGACATCCTGGTCACCCGCAGCACCGATCCCGGCTGGACGCCCATCTTCGGCCGGCTGGGCGGGCTGATCATGGAGCGCGGCGGGCAACTGTCGCACGGCTCGGTGGTGGCCCGCGAGTACGGCCTGCCGGCCGTGGTCGGTATCCCCCACGTCACCGAGCACCTGCACGACGGCGACCTGGTGCTGCTCGACGGGCTCACCGGCACGGTTACGCTGGAAGGCGGGCAGCCGGGGACATAGTACAGTTCCGAGCACGGATGCGCCCTGCACAGCACGTTCTGCGCAAACAGTGCGGCCCTGACGTGAGCACCGGACGGGCTGCTGCACACTTCGTCGACCGCCGTGCCGCCCCGCGGTTCAAGCGCGTGGTGCGCGCCATACGGGATTGGGCCGCGGGATCTGTCTGTGACCGGCAGACGCCCTCCGCCGGTGCACGCTAACGCTGGAGGCACGTGACGGCTGATGAAACAAAATTGGGCGTTGCGGCGGGGAGAATGAGAAGGCCGATGTCACATACAGTTCCTGAATTGCGCGACCTCTTTCTCCTGCGCCCAGACGTGGTGTTCCTCAACCACGGATCGTTTGGCGCATGTCCGCGCCCCGTCTTCGAGTCCTACCAGCGCTGGCAGCGGGAGCTCGAGCGCCAGCCGGTCGAATTCCTCGGCCGCCGCTTTGCGCC
>CAZQEQ010000125.1:0-4757 GCA_964592385.1 uncultured candidatus Brocadiaceae bacterium
GCCGCTTCCCGCGTCCGGGCAATCCAGCGGTCCAGCTTGTCTTCCAGGTCGGCCGACAGGCGCATGGCACACATCGAGCCGTTGTGCACCTGGACCCATTCATGGCAGAAGACGATCCAGGGGTCGCCGTTCGCGTCCACATGGAGCGTGCCGTCCAGGCACTCCCAGTTCGCCGGGGTGACGGGGCCGTCGCTGTGGGGCTGATAGGGCCCGCCCGGCGCATCGGCGCGCAGCACATGCGTTCCGCGGTAGCGGCCTTCGGCCTTGAGAGACGCGAACATGTGGAAGGCGCCGTCCCATGCGTGGACCTCCGCCGCCCAGCATTCCCGGTCCGCCCAGAAGCCGGGCGGCGCCACGAAGGCCGGGAATGGCCCTTCCCAGCTCTCCAGGTCGTTGCTGCGGTAGTAATCGAAGCTCGTGGGAGAGGTCACCGGTTTGCGCCAGGTCGAGCCGAACAGGTAGTAGGCCCGCTCGCGCGCAACCGGCAGCACAAAGGGATTCCCGATCTGGATGTCGCTTGTTTGCAGCACAACTGGCCTCCCATACTCGGCTTAGCTGTGCGCCCACGCGGCGCGCCCACGATAATCCTGCCAATCGCCGGAGCGCTTCACTCGGCCTTCAGCAGATACCAGAGAGTCGCCCCGTCGCTCGGCCCAGGACCAGTCCGACCCGAACGACTGTCCCGGGGCGCGCACCGGGTCCCCGGATTCTACAGCCCGCCCTGCGGCCCTGTCACGCGACGGGGCGTTCGGGCCGCGCCGGCAAGATGCGGCCGTCAGATGTGACGCCCGGCGTGAAGCGGAGGCCGCGCGTCAGCTCGACGACCATGCGCGCCGCGCTGGCGTCCGCGATGGGCCGGCCGTGGATCGTGAGGCCCTCGACCGTCACCTCCTCTATCATGTGATCCGGGTCACAGCCCTGGATGATCGAGACGGGAAACGGCCCGTCCACGACGCGGATGTCCTTGAAACGGATGTTGCGTACGTGCCCGCGCCGGTCGTCCCGGGAGCAGCGCGGCGTGTAGAAGATCTTCACGTCAATCAGCTTCTCCCGGGCGTCCTCGACGCGGATGTCCTCGTAGAGCACGTCGCTGACGGTGGCCCGGTCGCAGTTGTGGATGGAGAAGACGGCGCCGGACTGGTAGCCCTCGAACTCCGCGTGGATCACGTCGCAGTCCTGGAAGACGATGTCGCGCATGGCGTCGCAGCGCGTCTCGTAGCCAATTTCCAGCGCGTTGCCGGGCTTCGCGTTCCAGAGCACGCAGCGGCGAACGCGGACGTTCTCGATGTCCCGGGTGCCGGACTCGTGAATGTGGGTCGTCGCCTTGAGGGCGACGCAGTCGTCCGCCGTGCGGATGAAGCAGTCTTCCACGACCACGTCGCGGCTGCCCACGATGTCAATGCCGTCGCGCACGACCAGCCAGGAGATGATCTTCACGCCGCTCACCCGGGCGCCGGAGCAGCCCACGAGCGGGAGCGTCCAGCGGGGGCTCTCGACGGCAGTGATGCCCTCGACGCGGATGTCGCGGCAGTCTATGAACTGGATGAGCCATGGGCCGCGGTCCTTGCCCCCGTCCGGCCAGAGGCTCCCGTCAAGGATGCCCCGCCCGCGCACGGCGACATCGCTCGCGCCCTCGGCCAGGACGGCCCCCTGCACGACCGCGCCACCCTCGATGTAAACGGTCTCGCCGTCGCGCAGAGTCATTAGGCCCGGCCTGTGGACGCGGCCCGCCTCGAAACAGCGCACGTTCGGGTCGCCGGGCGAGGGCGGGTCCGGGTCCGGCGCGTCGGCGAAGATGAAGAGCGGACGGCTCAGATCGCCGTCCGGCTCGAGGCTCAGGTGCGCCGGCCCGTCCAGCCCGAAGCGCACGCGGTTGCCCTGCACGGCGGCCTCGACGCGCCGGTTCAACGGTCGGATCTTGACCTCCCTGATTGGGAACTGTGCCTCGATCTCGACCTCGGCCGGACCGGTCAGCGCGAACGAGGCGTATCCGGCGCAGGGGCAGGCGTGGACGAAGACTTCCCGCCCGTCCACGCGCAGGGCGTAGAGGTCCGACGGTTCGGCCCCCTCAGGGGCGGGATAGACGACGGCATTGCCAGGCATGAGGGTCTCCGTGTGGGTTCGCATTCTCCGCGGGGCGGGACGCCCCGCCTACCCCTTCATGGGTAGCCCCCGGCGTCTCGCCGGGGGGCGCGGAAGGCAAGGTCAACGGCTATGCAGGCTGCTGAATCTGGAGCTCCGGGTTCCCCGGGCCGATGTGCTTGAGCATGACGAGCGGGTCGCAGGAGGACGGGTTCGTGACGGTCACGCCCTCCCCCGCCGCGGCCTCGCTGACGTAGAACTCGTCGCTGGTGAGCTGCCCGAAGCGGATCAGCGCCGGCGCCTCAACGTTCCAGGCTCCGAGCGTCCCGTGCCCCTGCATGACGATGAGCCCGTAGGCGCCCGCGTCGCGGACCGTCACGCTCCGGCCGGGCAGGACCGTCAGTTCCTTCGCGCTGAAGGCATCCGACCGGTAGCAGATCCACTTCTCGCAGTAGCCGTCCTCGGCCATCTCCTCCTCCGGCCGGACGGGGACGGGCCGCATGAAGTGCTGCTGCGCAAAGTCCGGCGCGACGTTCGCCTCCCAGTCCATCACCTCCATCAGGTAGTCCACGTCGCCGACCCTGTCGGGCGGGCAGTTCTTCCAGAGCAACTCCTCGGCGAGGACCTGTCCGCTGACGACCGACTCGTACATGGCGAAGACGTCCGACGCCTTCTGCGGCTCGTAGGTGCAGAGGCTGCCGGGCGCGTGGAGCACGCCGGGCGGCACGTCCCAGCCCGTGCCCGGCTGGAGGCGGTAGGCGCGGGACAGGGCGGTGATGCGGTTGTCACCCCGGGTGAAGTCCTCCAGGCACCAGCGGACCTGCGCCTTCGTCGTGCCGGGGTTGAAGCCGAAGAAGGTGTAGGGGAAGTCGCCGCCGTGGTTGTTGACCTGCGGCGGGAAGTAGTATGCCTCCGGCTTGCCCATCTGCCCGACGTTCGCCGCGTGCTCGTCGCGGTGATGGATGTGGTGCGGCAGGGGGCCCTGGTTGTCGAAGAACTTCGAGTACATCGGCCAGCAGCCGTACTCCGTCCAGAGCCGCTCGCCGATGAGGGCGCCCTTCAGGTGCTCGACGGCGTCGCGCAGGAGGGCGGTCTCGGTCCGGCCGCCGTCCTCGAAGACGACGCGGCTCAGGCCCTCGTTCGGTGCGGTCAGCGGGCCGTTGTCGGCGGGCGTCGTCGAGCTGAACCAGCGCTCGTCAATGCCGCCCCGCTCGGCGCCGAGGGCGTAGTAATCGTCCGGGTGAAGCTTGATGCGCCGGCCCGGGATGCAGAACGACCGGGGGACCCAGTTCGGCGCCAGCCGCAGTATCCCCCTGCCCTGCTCCATCGCGCGTTCGATCACGTCCGTGTTCGACATGGCTTCACCCTTTCAGTCCTTGCCGCCGGCGAAGTAACCGGGCAGGCTGACACTCGCCAGGAAGCGCAGGCTCGGGACGGTCAAGTCCGCCCGGCCGCCCTCGACCGCGTAGGGCATCGGCTCGCGCGCGGGCACCGCCAGTATCTCCCGGCCCGGCCGGTCGAGCCGGACGGACAGGCCGACGTCGCGCACCTCCGGCATGTACTCGGTCACCGGGCACCAGTAGCCGCCGAGGCGTTCGCGGCTGCTGTGGTTGACCAGGTGTATTATCAGGTCGTCGCCCTTGCGCACGGCGGCGGCCTCGACCTGCGCGGGCGTCGAGACGCGGACGAGCGGGTCCGGCAGCAGCCGGTCCATCAGCCCGAGCAGCAGCCGGGCGACGTGGAAGTTCTGGTAGCGCCAGTACCATTTGAAGGCGGCCATGGCGACGTAGATGACCTCGCCCGCGCCAACCTTCCGCGAGACGGCGACGGTGTGGCCGTCGGGCTTCCCGTGCGGCGCGAAGCCGTGCCCGAACTTCCGACCGCCCTCCCCCACCTGGGGGTGGACGTAGGGGACGATCCCCTCGGCGTCTCCCGCCGGCCTGACCCGGCTGAACCGGCCGCGCGCCAGGATCGGTTCCCCTTCTTCCACGCCGAAGTAGCCGTAGTCCAGCTCGCCGTGCCCCTCGTAGGTCACGCCCGCGAAGTCGAGCAGCTCGCGGTCCACGAGCGCCTCGTCCTCGGACTGCGTGACGAGCAGCCGCCCGCGCCCGCGCACGAAGTCGAACAGCGCCGCCCGCGTCTCCGCGTCCAGGAAGTCCGTCTCCGGCAGGATCACCAGGCGGTATTCCCCTATCCGCCGGCGGAGCGTCTCGGCGTTGAGCGCCGTGTAGTGCCGGGCGTGCTCCATGAAGAGCTGCGCCACGCCTGTGTATGGTTCCAGCCGCTCCTTGCGCGCGTCCGCGTCCGGGAAGTAGCGCAGGTCGCTGCCCATCACGGACTCGTACGAGTGCAGCACCGCGACCTCCGGCACGTGGCGGGTCTCCGCGAGCCACTCGCGGCGCTCCTGGAGGAACCCGAACACCTCCTTCATCATGGCGTAGGCCCGCTCTTCGAGGGACCCGTCCGGGAGCTGCCGGTCGATGATCCAGAAGCCGGCGCCGTTGGCGACCGTCGCCGACGCAGTGTAGAGGATGGACTCGACCGTGTTGCTGTTCCAGTCTCCCAGGCCGTGCAGGAAGCGGCCGGTCATGTAGTCGAACGGGTAGCCCGTCCCCGCGAAGTAGCGCGTCACCGTGCTGGCAACGGTCCCGGTCGAGATCAGGTCGGCCGTCAAC
>CAZQEQ010000126.1:0-4415 GCA_964592385.1 uncultured candidatus Brocadiaceae bacterium
CACGTCGGGCAGGAGATGATCTCCGGCCGGTCCGGGCTCCGCAGTTCGAGCGCCTCCAGGATGGCGAACCCGGCCCCGACCTCCTCGTGCGGCGGGCCCGTCATGGAGACCCGTATCGTGTCCCCGAGCCCCTCGGCCAGCAGCGTGCCTATGCCGACGGCGCTCTTGACGATGCTGACCTCCGGCGGCCCGGCGGCGGTCACGCCCACGTGGAAGGGGTAGTCGCACTTATCGGCCGCCAGCCGATATGCCGCGACGGTCGAGGGCACGTCGCTGGCTTTCAGGCTGAGCACGATGTTGCGCAGCCCCTCCTCTTCGGCGGCCCTGCAGTAGTCCAGCGTCCGGCCGACCATCAGGTCCACCAGGTCTTCCCCGGCGGCGTCCGGGCGCACCTCCAGGCCGCTGCGCGGGCGGATGGAGCCGGAGTTCACGCCGATGCGCACCTTCACGCCCGCCTCGGCGGCGGCGCGGTAGAACTCCCTCAGCCCCTCCTCATCCGGCATGTTGCCGGGGTTTATGCGCACGCCGTGCGCCCCGGCCGCCAGCGCCGCGAGCGCCAGCTCGTGGCGGAAGTGGATGTCTGCGATGACCGGCAGCGGCGACCGTTGGACGATCTCGCCCAGCGCGGCGGCGGCCCTGCGATCGGGCACGGCGCAGCGTATCAGCTCGCAGCCCAGCCCGGCCAGTTCCTCGATCTGGGCCAGCGTCGCGGGCACGTCCTCGGTGTGCGTCTTGGTCATGGACTGCACGCTGACGGGCGCCCCGCCGCCGATGGTGAGGCCGCCGACGCGCACGGGCCGCGTGTTGCGTCTGCTCATGACAGGTTGCATTTCCGGCCCTTGCAGGTCTCTGCCGAGGAACCGACGGAAGGACATTGACCAACACGGCAGATGAAGCCGCGATACGGCCATTATACGGGGCGGCCTGGGCGAATGCAAAAGGCGCCCCGCCGGTTTGATTGGGACCGCAGGTTGCGTTACAATCGCCGGCGCAATGAGCGAGGCAGCCATGAAAAGGGACGAGGTCAGCGAGGGCGTCCAGGCGCTCGAACGGTCCGTCGTGGCCCTGGGCAACACCGTCGAGTCCCTGTTCGCGGACTGCGTCGTCGCCCTGCTCGACCCCATGGACGGCGCGGTCGGCGAGCTGAGGCGGGAAGACTACAAGGCGCACGACCAGTGGCTGGACGTCGACTCGCTCTGCCGGGAACTGCTCACTGAGAGCCGGCCGAACCCCGAGCAGGTCCGCTTCATCATGGCGGCCGTCACCATAGCCGCCGACCTGAAGCGCGTGGCCGACGAATCGCTGCGCATCGGCGAGGGGCTGCGCGCCTGTCCCGCGCCGTCGATCCTCCAGGCCGACCCCACGGGCTGCGTGCAGCGAATGATTGAACTGACGCAGGCCATGCAGAACGACGTGATGGAGGCGTTCATCAACGGCGACGCGGGGGAAGCCAACGGGCTGCACCTGGTCTTTCGCGAGCTGGTGTCCCTGAACGAACGCGCCGCCCGCGAGCTGTGCGTTGCCGTCGAGCGGGAGACCGTCGGCATCGACGTGAGCATCAGGCTGCTGGCGGTGGGGCAGCGCCTGGAGCGCATCGCGGACGAAGTGCTCGACATGTCCAACCAGGTCGCCCGCCTGCTGCGCGAGAAGTAGCGCCCTCAGCCCCGCTGACCGCGCAGCCTGTGCATCACCCTCTCGGTCCGGCCGAAGTAATCGTGCAGCAGCACGTACTCCCCGTAGAGCTCGTCGTATGCGGCGGCTGCCTGCGCCGACGGTTCATAGACGGCCGAGGGCGGCCGGACCAGTTTCGAGGCGGCCTCCTGGACACTGTCGAACCCCCCCGCCTCCCTGCCGGTCGCCGCGGCGCCGAGCAGCGCGCTGCCCAGGGCGGTGGTCTGCTCGGAGGCCGCCACGCGCACCGGCCGGTTCAGCACGTCCGCCAGGACCTGCATGGCCAGCGGGTTCCGGTTCGGCAGGCCGCCGCACGCGATGAACTCCTCGACGGGCACGCCGGCGTCGAGGTACGCCTGCACGATGCGCCGCGTGCCGAACATCGTCCCCTCGATGCAGGCGCGGTATATCTCCTCCGGCCGCGTGTCCAGCGTCAGGCCGACCAGCAGTCCGCTCAACTCGGCGTCCATCAGGACGCTGCGGTTCCCGTTCCACCAGTCCAGCGCCAGCAGGCCGCTCTGGCCGGGCGCCAATCCCGCCGCCCTCTCGCTGAGCAGTCCGTGCAGGCCGATGCCCCGCTCCCTCGCCTCGTCGGCGCAGGAGGCGGGGACGCAGTTGTCCAGGAACCACGCGTAGATGTCCCCGCCGGCCGTCTGCCCGGACTCATAGCCGAAGTAGCCGGGCAGGATGCCGTCGCCGACCATGCCCGCGACGCCCTCGAAGAACCGCGCCTCCTCCGCCAGCAGCATGTGGCAGAAGGACGTGCCCAGGACGAGCACCATCTGCCCCGGCCCGGTCACGCCGCAGCCGGGCACGGCGGCGTGCGCGTCGATGAACGGCGCGGCGACCGGCGTCCCGGCGCGCAGCCCGAGCCGCTGCGCCCATGCCTGAGAGAGCCCGCCGACCGGCGTGCCGGGCGGCACGACCTCCCCCGGCATCTTGTCCCTGAACAGGCCGGCCATCTGCGGCTCGACCGCCCGGAGGAAGTCCTCCGAGGGCCAGCCAAGCTCGGCGACGTGCTGCGCCTTGTAGCCGGCGCAGCAGGCGTTGCGTGCCAGCACGCCCGTCAGCCGCCAGACGACCCAGTCGGCGCCCTCGACGAACGTGAACGCCTCATCGTAGACCTCCGGCGCGCGATGGAGGGTCTCGAGCACCTTCGGCATCAGCCACTCGCTGGAGATCGTGCCGGCGTAGTAATCGAGGAACTTCTCCCCGCGCTCGGTGGCCGTCCGCAGTATCTGCTCGGCCTCGGCGGCGGCGCCGTGATGCTTCCAGAGCTTGACCCACGCCTGCGGATTCCGGCGGAACTCGGGCCTGCGGCAGAGCGGCTCCCCCTCGCGGTCGCAGGGCATCACCGTGCAGGACGTGAAGTCCAGCCCCAGGCCGACGACCTGCTCGCCCGTGACCTTCCCCTGCTTCAGCAGGGCCGGAATGACCGCCTCGACGCCCTCCAGGTAATCGGCCGGATTCTGGAGGAACCAGTCGCGCTCGAGCGGGACCTCCGCCGCGACCGCCAGGCGCTCGCTTATGACCCCGTGGGGGTAGATGAACTCCACGACGGCGACCTCGGCGCCGCTCTCCAGGTCGAGCAGCAGCCCGCGAAGCGATTCGGTCCCGAAGTCCAACCCGATGCTGAACCGTCCCATGATCGCGCCCTCTCGTCGGTCGTCGGAAGGATCGGTCTCCGCCCGCGTCAGGCGGGCGCGCCGAGCATGTCACGGACGACGCCCACCGCCCGCTGGAAGATTCGCAGCCCTTCGCCCTCGTCCTTCAGCCCCTCGCGGGGCCAGCGCGGGTCGTGCAGCGGCAGGCAGTGCCGCTCGGGGTGCGGCATCATCCCCAGTATCCGGCCCGTCGGGTCACAGACGCCGGCGATGTCGTCCACGGACCCGTTCGGGTTCCAGGGATAGCCGGCCGAGCGCCCTTCGCGGTCGGTGTAGCGGTAAACGATCTGCCCGTTCCGGCGAAGCTCGTCCAACAGGGATTCGTCCTGGACGACGAACTTGCCCTCGGCGTGAGCCACGGGCAGGTAGATGCGCTCGCCCTCCTCGACCAGCACGCAGCGGTTGGCCGGCGCGGCCAGGTAGGTCCACCGGTCCTCGAACAGGTGCGAGTCGTTGAAGGTGAGCGTCGCCTGCTGGCGCCACCGCTCCAGGCCGGGCAGCAGGCCCGTCTTGACCAGGACCTGGAAGCCGTTGCATATGCCGATGATGAGCTTGCCGTCTTCCAGGAACCGGTCGATGGGCTCGCGCAGCTTGGTCAGGAACTCGTTGGCGAGCACCTTTCCCGCGCCCAGGTCGTCGCCGTAGCTGAAGCCCCCGGGGATGACCAGGACGTGGTAATCGTCGAGACGGTCGGGCTCGGCCCGCAGGGCGTTGACGTGGAGCAGCGTCGTCTCCGCCCCTGCCAGGCGGAAGGCAAAGTCCGTCTCCCGGTCGCAGTTGGTCCCCGCCGTGCGGACGATGAGCGCTCTGGCCTCTGCGTCAGACATCGGAAGCATCTCCCCGGCAAGTGGAGCGGCCATTTTAGCCCGCAGGGGCGCCTTTTCAAGTCCCGCCCCACTGGACCTTCCATGTCGAGATTGCGGGCACATGTGCCCTCGTTCTCGTCCTCCCGGGCGTGGACGCAATGTCGAGGACGACGACGAGGACGAATGGAGCGCTTGCCCCGCACTTCAGTCTTGCAGGTCGCTAGTGGCTCGTTCAACCGATAACCTTGCACTCCGGGCCCACCCCCGGCGAGAC
>CAZQEQ010000127.1:0-4329 GCA_964592385.1 uncultured candidatus Brocadiaceae bacterium
GAACGCGGGGCCGTGCTGGCCGTGCTGTTCCATTTCACGCTCCACACCAACACCAACTTCGGCCCGCGCTTCAGCGCGGACTACCCCGGCGTCGTCGCCGCGCGCATGCGCGAGCGCTTCGGCGCGGATGTCTCAACGCTGTTCCTGCCGGGGGCCTTCGCCGACCTGAACTGCATGGGCCAGTCGTACCGCCAGGTCGGCGACGCGCTCGCCGACGTGATAGCACGGGAGCTGGAGGAGCCCGCGCCGCGTGAGGAGCACGTGCGCCTGGACTCCGTCAAGCGCGAAGTGGTCGTCCCCTTCCGCGACTTCACTGCCGACCAGGAGGAGCGCATCCGGGCCTCCGGCTGGTCGGAGGCGGACCAGGAAGTGTTCCGCCGGGAAATCGACATCATGCGCAGGGAGGGGAAGACGGAAGCGGAGACGGTGCTCCAGGCCTGGCGCATCGGCGACGTCGGCTTTGCCAGCCTGCCCGGGGAGCTGTTCGTGGAATGGGGCCTCAAGATCAAGCGGGAGAGCCCCTTTCCGTGGACCTACCCGGTCGAGCTCGGCGGCGACTACCTCGGATACCTGGTCACACAGCAGGCCTGGGAGGCGGGCGGATACGAGTCACTGATTGCCCGCAGCGCCAAGCCGTCGCACGAGGGCGTCTCCCAGATGGTGGACGGTGCGCTGGACATGCTGAGGGAACTGCATGACAGGTAGGGAAAGGCTCACAGCAATCCTCCACAAACAGCCGTCCGACCGACTGTCCTGGACGACGCTGGTAGATGGGGCCACGCTCGACGCTCTTCCGCCGCACCGGGCCGGATGACATCATCAAGGAAGTGGACCAGGCCCTCAACGCCGTAACGCGGGGCAAGGTCTCGGGGTGATCGGGCGCGCCGCCGGCTCAGGATGTCCGCACGGACGTGCCAAACGCGCCCGATTCCGCGAGACGGCTTCTCGCTATGTCAAAGAACAGTTTTGTTTTGTCAGGAAAAAAAGTGCGCCGGACGAAACGGACACGCCACGCCGCGCCGCGAACGGGCGGGAGAAACCACAACGACCACGACGAGCACCACGACAAGCACGAGGCGGCGAATAAGCAGGTCTGATCCCGCGTTGCCGGGCCTTTCCTCAAGCCTCATGCCCGCCGTACGGCGGGCAAACCTCACGCCCCTGCCCCGAGCGGAGCCGAGGGGTCACGCCCGCCGTTCCGCCGTTCGCCGCCTGCCCTGAGTCCGCCGTACGGCGGATCGAAGGGTTGCCGGTCCTGCAGTCTCCAGCCTCCAGTCTCCAGCCTGCCGTTAGGCGTCGCCGTCATCCGTGTGCATCCGTGTTGATCCGTGTCCCATGCC
Source organism: uncultured candidatus Brocadiaceae bacterium (assembly GCA_964592385.1). Lineage (GTDB taxonomy): Bacteria > Planctomycetota > Brocadiia > SM23-32 > SM23-32 > CAZQEQ01. The sequence continues at coordinate 1,341 of CAZQEQ010000127.1, forward strand.
GTTGCCGCCTGCCCTGAGTGTGCCGTACGGCGGATCGAAGGGTAGCTTGCCCTCTGTTCCCTGGTGCCGTTCCGTTCTGTCTTCGTGTCCTTCGTGTCCTTCGTGGTGAAAGCCGTTGGCGTTCGTCGTTGTCTTCACTTCATACTTCTGCCCCGCCGTACGGCGGGCAAGCTTCTGCCTTCTGCTTTGGTCCTTGATCCTTGGTCCTTGATACTTCCGGCGGAAAGCGATTGTAATCGTTTTCCGCCGGCGATGTGTCCGATCTGTCCCTTACTGACCGATGAATCCCCCCGCCGGCCGCGGCGGTGAGAAGAAATGCCTTGAGCCCCGGTCCGGCACGCCGTACAATGTCTGCCGGATATCGAGCAATGCGACCGTATCGCCTCTGCCGCTCCGACAGGGAGCATCGGGTTATGTGCCCCGTTTGCACAGCCTCCGCACCGCGCCAAGCCGCCCGGAAGCCCTGTGCCCCGTTCGCGCCCCAGCCCGGCCCCGCCGGAAGCCCGGCGGGCAACCTGCCCCCTTCGCATCTCAACCTTCCGTCCCATGGGGACCACAAGTACGTCTACGACTACCGGAACCGCCTCATCGGCGTGCAGGAGTACCAGACGGACACCTGGAACGACACGGCGGAGTACAAGTATGACGCGCAGAACAGGCGCGTCCTGAAGGTGGTAACGAACAAGGGCGACCTGAACGGCACGACGCGCTTCATCTGGGGCGGAAGCTCAGACTGGCAGTGCCTGGAGGAGCGGGACGCGAGCGACGACCTGGTAGCGCGCTACACGTACGCGCCGGGTTACATAGACGCCGTGGCCGTGCAGGAACGCGACCTGAACGCGGACGGCGATTTCCTGGACGACGACGAGGTCGTGTATTATCACAGCAGCACGCCTTTCAGCATCTACGCACTGACCGATGGAGACGAGAACGTGATTGAGCGCTACAGATACGATGCCTATGGCGCCTTCACCGTCCTCGACGCCGACTTCAGCGACGACGCCGACAACGCCAGCGACGTGGACAACTCCTACACCTTCACCGCCCGGCGGCTCAACGTCGAAACCGCGCTAATGCAGTACCGCCATCGGTATTACGCTCCGAGTCTGGGCAGGTTCTTGGAGAGAGATCCCGTCGGGGCTGCGAACCGGAGCGTGTACGAGTTTGTGATGAGCCTGCCGGTCAGGTTCACGGATTCGCTTGGGCTTTGGCTTGGCGCGCCCTGGTGCGAGCATGAATGCTATCCTGTGGGCGCTAGAAGGAGGTGTAGGGCTGCCATCGCCTGGATGCCTGGGTCCTTGACGCCATCGCAGCACGACGATTATCGGTCTGGCGCCACAGCGATTGTATGGATTGGTCAAGTGCAGTTCATGTCGCCGACCATAGGAGTGGACATCGCTATGCCATACCTTGACCAGCAGTCGCTACATCGGGGCAGTGTTACGATTTGGGTCCTGACTAGATGGGATGAGTGCAGGTCGCACAGCTGCTTGTGTGGCCTGATGACGCAGAATCGCTGGGATGGCATGTATGACGAGGAGCAGGTTTTCAGCAAGCTTCCGGAGGTCGGCAATCCTGCCTGGTTCGAGGAAGTATTTGAGATCACAGTAAGGAAGGCGTATTACTGGCTCAGGGATGCCGTCAATGCGTGCAGGAATGCAAGCAAGTAATCACAGCACGAGCGAAGTGCGGAGGGCGCGTGTGTGAGTTGTGGTAGACGCTTCCTCCTGATAGGAGTTCGACCATGCGAAGGCTCCTTCTTGTCCTCGGTGGAGTGCTTGCCGGCGCAGTTCTCTTTGTGATAGTGAGCGCGTGGTGGACTGACAGGTGCTTGAAGCAGGGTCAAGCACAAGTCCCGACGGACGAGTATTTTTGGGGTGACGACGATCTCGGAGACTTCGAGAATGTTGTCAAGTTGGTTCAGATGAGCCGCATGGCGGAACTCCTTTCCGGAGACGAGTGGAGCGACGAGCAACAGCGAGCAGAGGCGGCCCGGGAAGCGTGGACGGAGGATGAGCAGGAGCGCATCGACATGGCCAGGGAGATCCTAGCACGCGACGAAGTGGAGAGAACGCCGTTTGTGGTGTTTGCACAGGTGCAAGAGATCGATGCCGAGATAATGTTGGACATCTTGTGGATGGACGGAGACGGGGACGCAAGAGGGATTGTCGTGGAGGAAGTCAGCGCGCACGGCGCCGTCATCACGGAACGATATCCGCTGTTTCGATGTTTACCGGTGGGCATCTGGAATAGTGCCTTTATGACGCCTCCGGTGTTGACGGCCCACCTCGCGAACACGAGATACGAACTGCTTGACGTGCCCGCCAATGAACTGAGGGGGCGGATACTTGAGGAGGGCCCTTGCGTCGCCTTGCGCATCCGGTCTGACGGCCAACGGATGGATAGAGATGAATGGGCAGGCTACCTGGATGTGCCGGTGGACGGTCGGGCCGGGATGATGCCGCCCACAATGTGGTTCTCTTTGCCGGATGAGACCAGAGTTCGAATAGCCGTGTACGATCAGGCGGGCAACACATCCGATTTTGTCCCCTTGACACTCGTCGGCCAGATCAGGCCCAGCCCGTGAGCGACCCAGAAGATGCTCTCGAAGGCTCTGAATAGAAGTAAGTGAGCGCATCATGGGGCTGCTCGGCCTGATCGGCGTGCAGGAGTACCAGACGGACACCTGGAACGACACGGCGGAGTACAAGTATGATGCGGTGGGCCGCCGCCTCCTGAGGGTCGTGACGAACAAGGGCGACCTGAACGGCACGACACGCTTCATCTGGGGCATCGAAGTGGACTGGCAGTGCCTGGAGGAGCGGGACGGGAGCGACGACCTGGTGGCGCGCTACACGTACGCGCCGGGCTACATAGACGCCGTGGCGGTGCAGGAGAGGGACCTGAACTCGGACGACGATTTCGGCGACGATGACGAGGTGGTGTACTACCATAGCACCACCCTTTATAGCATCTACGCACTCACGGA
>CAZQEQ010000128.1:0-4311 GCA_964592385.1 uncultured candidatus Brocadiaceae bacterium
CTAGATACGACAAGGAAGAGCCGCACATTCTCTTTGGGGTGAAATCGGGCGCTGCCCTGAATCGGGTATCCCGGGGATGCGGAGACCACGCGAACGGAAGGGAGTCGGCAGCATGACGAGATCGGACTATCGACGACGCCGGGGCGCGCGCTGGGCGGCGGGCCTGCTCGTGCTGGCGGTGACTCTGTCGGGATGTGCCGCGACGGGGAGCGCGCACGCAGTCGCGCAGTCCGAGGAGGCGACGCTTCCGCCGGCCCCCCTTCCCGCCCTCACCGAGGAGGCCGCCCGGTTGGCGGACATCACCGTGGCCCGCTTCAGGGGCGACCGGCCCGCCGCCATGAGCTTCACGTTTGACGACGGCTTCTTCGTCGCCACCGAGAACACGGTGCGCATGTTCGACCTCTACGGCCTGCGCGGCACCTTCTTCGTCAACGGCGGCGTCACGAAAGACACGCGCCTGGAGTCCAGCAACCGCACGCGATGGGACCGCTGGCGGGAACTGGACGCGCTCGGCTGGGAGATCGGCAACCACTCCTGGTCGCACCCGGACCTGACCGAACTCAACGACGAAGCGCTGGAGCACCAGGTCAACGACGCCCGCGCACTCATGATCGAAAAGCTGGGCAAGGCGCCGTTCTCCTTCGCCTATCCGTTCAACAAGGCCGACGAGCGCGTGCGCGAGGTCGTCCTGCGCCATCACGGCGCGGCCCGCGAGCGCCAGCTCTTCTACGGCGGCGACGGATGGACCAGGGAGAAGGCCGACGGCTGGGTGGACGACGCCATCGCCAAGGGCAAATGGATCGTCCCGATGCTGCACAGCATCCGGCGGGGCTTCGCCGCGTTCGAGGACCCGGCCCAACTCGACGCGCACCTGCGTTACGTCAAGAGCCGCGAGGGCGAGATATGGGTGGACACCTTCGGCAACGTGGCCCGCTACGTGAAGGAGAGGGACGCCGCTACGCTGGCGGCGCACGTCGGGCCGCGCGAGGTCGTCTTCCGGGTCAGTTGTCCGCTGGACGGGAAGGTTTACAACTGCCCGCTGACCGTCGTGGTCCCGGCCGAGGGGGCGTCGTCGGCGCGCGCCGTCCGCACCGGGGAGGCCGAGCCCCTGCCGGTCACGGTCACGTCGGACCGCATCCTGGTCGACGCAGTCCCGGCCGACGAGCCCGTCCGCCTCACCTGGCAGAGCGGGAGCGAATAGGGGCCAGCGCCGGGCGTGGGATCCCCGCGGGCCCGGCCCGTTCCCCGCCGGCTCTTCGGGCCGTCCTGGACCTTTTTCGGCCCCCGCCGCCGGCACTGAACAAACGGAATCATTCCTGTATAATGAGGCCGCTCAGTCAACCCTCGGTTTCCCCGGAGGAGCCGTATGGTCTCTGCATACGAGCCGCTGATGGTGTTCACGGGCCGGGCGAGCCACTACCTCGCCCGCAGGATATGCGATAAGCTCGCACGATACCCCGAGACGGCCGGGACGGAGCTCTGCGAGCCGACGGTGATACGGTTCGCCAACGAGAACCTGAAGGTCAAGATCAACGAGAGCGTGCGCGGCGCGGACGTGTTCCTGGTGCAGACCGCGGCCACGTCCCTGCACGCGCTCAACGGCGTCAACCCCGACCGCACGCCGCCCGAGGAGGCGGGGACGCTTTCGCTGTCGGAGAACCTGACGGAACTTTTGATAACGATCGACGCGCTGCGGGGCGCTTCGGCCGGGCGCATCACGGTCGTGGCACCGTATTTCCCTTACGTGCGCAGCGACAAGAAGGACGAGCCCCGCGTCTCCATCACCGCCCGCCTGATGGCGCAACTGCTCCGCGAGTCGGGCGCCGACCGCATCCTGACCGTCAACCTGCACGCCCTCCAGATCATGGGCTTCATGATGATGCCCTGCGACCAACTGGACGCGAACCCGCTGATCGCCGAGTACTTCCGGCAGAACTACGACGTCAGCAAGATGGGCGTCCTGGCCACCGACGCCGGCGGCGTCAAGATCGGGACAGACTACGCGGAGGAGCTCAACGTGCCCCTGGCCGTCTGCGACAAGCGCCGGTGGGCGGACAACGAGGACCCCGAGATACGCGCAGTCATCGGCATCGAGGAGATCAAGGGCAGGGAGATCTCCATCTTCGACGACGAGATCCTGACCGGCGGCACCATGGAGCGGGCCATCAGCGCGCTGAAGGACAAGTTCGGGCTGACCGTCTCGTACGTCTCGTGCGTGCACCCCGTCTTCGCGAAGAACGCCGTCGAGAGGATCCTGACCAGCGGGGTGAAGCGCATCGTAACGACGGATACGCTGCCGACGCCGGCCGTCAACGATCGCCTGCACGTGGTCAGCGTGGCGCCTCTGCTGGCCGCCGCGATCCGGAACATCCACACCCACCTGTCCGTCACGCAGATATTCCGCCAGCAGGACCTGCACGTGGACGTCGAGACCTGCTGAGAGCCAGCAATCATGGACCTGATGGAAGACCTCATCGCAGCCCGCCTGGCCCCGCACGTGCCCCTGAGCGAGTCGGAGCTGGCCGGGCTGATCGAGACGCCGCCCTCGCAGGACATGGGCGACTACGCCCTGCCCTGCTTCACGCTGGCCCCGCACCTGCGCAGGTCGCCCCAGCAGATAGCGGAGGACCTGGCAGGGCGCGTGGAGTTGCCCGAAGGCGTCGCCGAGGCCCGCCCCGTCGGGCCGTATCTGAACTTCTTCCTTGACCGGCCCGCCGCGGCGGCCCGCGTGCTGGGCGAGATCCGCCGCGAGGCCGAGCGTTACGGCTCCGACGGCCTGGGCGCCGGCAGGACCGTCGTCATCGAGTTCAGCAGCCCTAACATCGCCAAGCACCTCGGCGTCCACCACCTGCCGTCCACCCTGATCGGGATGGCCCTCGACCGGACCTACCGCGCGCTGGGATACGAGGTGGTCGGGCTAAACTTCCTCGGCGACTGGGGGACGGGGTTCGGCCGGCTCATCGCCGCCGTCGAGCGCTACGGTGTCGAGGAACCCGAGCGGCTCAGCGTCACCGACCTCCAGGAGCTCTACGTGCGCTACAGCACGGCCGCCGAGGACGACCCGGAACTGCAGCAGGCGGCCCGGGACGCCTTCCGCCGGCTGGAACAGGGCGACGAGGACGCCGCGCGCGCCTGGAATGCCTTCAAGGAGGTGAGCCTGCGCGAGTTCGAGCGCGTTTACGAGAGGCTCGGCGTCCGCTTCGACCGTTACACGCCGGAGAGCCTCTACAAGGACGCCACGGAGCCGCTGCTGCGGCGGATGCAGGAGCAGGGCGTCGCGGTCGAGAGCGAGGGCGCGCTGATCGCCCCGCTCGAAGAGGAGGGCCTGCCCCCGTGCCTCGTGCGCAAGAAGGACGGCTCCAGCCTCTACGCCACCCGTGACCTGCTCGCCGCCGAAGACCGGTGGGAGTCCTACCGCTTCGCGAAGGCGCTCTACGTCGTGGGCAACGAGCAGTCCCTCTACTTCGAGCAACTCAAGCACGTGCTGCGCAGGATGGGCCACGATTGGGCGGACAGGGTCGTCCACGTCAACTTCGGGCTTATCAAGTTCCTCGACGCGGAGACGGGCAAGGCCCGCGTGGGCAGCACGCGCCGCGGCGAGTTGCTGCTGCTCGAGGAGGTGCTCGACGAGGCCGTTGAGAGGGCCCGCGCAAAGGTCGGCGAGAACGTCGAACGTCTCGAAGAGGGGGCCGACCTGGACGCCCTGGCCGGCCAGGTGGGCATCGGGGCCGTGGTATTCCGGGAACTGTCCACCCGCCGGACCAGCGACGTCGTCTTTGACTGGGACCGGATGCTCGACTTCGAGGGCGACAGCGGCCCGTACGTGCAGTACGCGCACGCCCGCCTGTGCAGCATCCTGCGCAAGGCCGGCGAGCCGGTGCGGGACGCCGCCGACTTCTCGCTGCTCTCGCTGCCGGAGGAGTGGGCGCTGGTGCGCCACCTGGCGGCGTTCCCCGGCGCCGTCCGACGCGCGGCCGAGGTTTACGAGCCGTCCGTTATCGCCAGCTACCTGCTTGAACTCTGCGCCGACTTCAGCTCATACTATAGCGCCGGGATGCGGGACGCCGACCTGCGCGTGCTCTGCCCGGACGAGAGCGTCCGCGCGGCGCGGCTGCTCCTGGTGGACGCCGCGCGCCACGCGATCCGCAACGGCCTGGCCCTGCTCGGCGTCGCCGCGCCGGAACGGATGTGAAACGACTCCCACCACGGAGAGCACGGAGAACAACAAAGAAAAGGACCAATGATCAAGGACAAAGGACTAGGCTCTGTCTGAAAAAAGGATTCTGAGAATTCTCTGGATGATTGACGCTT
>CAZQEQ010000129.1:0-4254 GCA_964592385.1 uncultured candidatus Brocadiaceae bacterium
CCAAGATGCTCCCGGCCCGGTCCGAAGTCATCGAGTAGCAGCAGCGCATCCCCGGGCCACCAGACGTATCGTGCGCCGTCGAAGTCTATCTCGACGCCGGCCGGTACCATGCCGTGCAAACCGGCGCTATCCACGTTCCGCACGTCCACCGAGAAGGTCGGCTCTTCCCGGGGGCCCCACGCCTTCCTGTCCGCCCGCAGCCTCACCTGCACGCCCTCCACCGCCTCGCCCCAGGGCTCCGCCCCGAGGACGGGGCGCGGGGCGGCCGGGTCCGCGCGATAGGCCTTCGCCCCCTCAACCAGCGCCTGCGCGGCTTCCGCGCTCTCGAGGTAGGCGCTGGCCAGACGGAAAAGCTCCTCGAACGCGTCCGGCTCCCGCGCGTACATCTGCACGACCTGGCCCGTCAGGGTCTGGCGGAAGTGCACCAGCTCCCGGATGCGTTCGGCCTCTTTCCGGGCGGCCATCTCCTCCGCGTGCTGCTGCCGGTACTTCTGAACGACCTCGGGAGGCCCATCCACGTTGTAGACGCCCACGGCGGGCAGATCGGGCGCTTCGGCCGGCAGGTCATGTTGCAGGACATCGGCCAGGCCCGTGAGGTAGGCCTCGGCTGCCTTCCGCCGCTGCGGGCCCCAGACCTCGGGGGTGTACTTCTCCGTCTGTCTCCAAATGGCGTCGCCGAGGTAGACGTAGAGTTGGAGCCGCGTCAGCTCGTCCTGGTCGAAGGCCAGGGCGCGGCGCACGGCCTCCTCGAGGGACTTCCCGTCGCCACCCGTCTGGGCCAGTTGCAGCGCCTCCTCGGTGCAGACCTTCTTCAGGTCCTCGTACGGCAGGTCCTCATCCGTAGCGGCCCACGCGCCGGGCTGGGCGCTCGTCCCCGACGCGCGGACGTGGACGCATGCGCCCGCCAGGAGCAGCGCCACGATGGCGGTGACCACTACCCCTGAGAACCACCGCGAGGAGAAGCCCTCCGTGCGCTGCTCCATCCCCACAATGCGGCGGATGCGGGACAGCATGTTGCCGCCGCCGGCCATCGCCGCCAGCCGCGCCCGCTCCCGCCCGGCCTCCGCGCACTGCACCAGCGCCTCCGCGTAGCCGTGCCGGTCCCCGCAGACGCCGACCGCCACCTCGTCGCAGCACTCCTCGCTCTCCTGCCGGATTCGCCCCGAGACCCACCAGACGGCCGGATGGTAGAAAAGCAGCGTCTCGACCGCCGCCTGGAGCATCCGCACCAGGCAGTCGTGCCGCCGGACGTGCGCCAGCTCGTGCGCGAGGACGGCCTCAAGCTGGGCGGGGGTCAGGCCGGTGACCGCGCTCGCAGGCAGCAGTATGACCGGGCGGAGCCAGCCGATCACGACGGGCACGGCGACCCGCGCGGACTCCAGCAGCCGGACCGGCCGGCTCACGCGCAGCCGGGCGACGAGCCGCTCGAAGATCCCGGCGACGGCGCCGCCGGCGGGCGACGTGTCGCGGCGCTTGCTGCGAGCCAGGTGCCACCAGCCGCCCAGGTGCCAGACGGTCAGCGCGACCACGCCGGCCAGCCACGCGAGCACTGCCCAGGGCAGGTACGGCTCGACGGCCGCCCGGACGCGCTCCCGCCAGGGCGTCGCCTGGAGCGGGGCAGCCCAAGGCGTCCCCCTCTCCCTCGGGGAGAGGGACGGGGTGAGGGGCGCGCCTGTCGCGGCCCGGCCGATCTCCCCTTCGAGGGGGGCCGGGAGGACCTGCGCGGATTCGATGGCAGCCCGCGTCGAGACGGGCCGGATGCTGACCAGCAGCGCCGTGGCCACCGGCAGCGCGGCCATCAGGGCCAGCGCCGCGCAGGCGGCCGCCCAGCGCAACTGCGGCGAGGCGCGGCGCATCAGGCGCAGCGCAACGGCCAGCATCAGCGCCACGGCGGCGCCCTGCCACAGGAAATGGACCAGGGCCCAGCCCACGCGCTGTGCCCAGGGGTCCGACGGCAGCCCGGCAATCGCGGCGTTCATTGCCCGTTCTCCTCGGGGTCGTCGAGGAGCCGCCGTATCTCGGCCAACTCCTCATCGGAGATGTCCGTCGCCGTGAGCGCGGCCACCAGCTTGCGGGCGGAGCCCCCGAAGGCGCGCTCCAGGAAGTCCGACAGCAGGCGCTTCTGCATCTGCTCCTCCGGCACGGCCGGGCGATAGACGTGCGGCCGCCGGGAGTCCTGCCGCTTCGCAAGGCCCTTACCGTGCATGATCTGCATGAGCTTCAGGGTGGTGTTGAAGGCGGTGCCCTTGCGCGGCCCGAGCCTGTCGTGGACGTCGCGCACGGTGCAGGGCCCGCGCTGCCAGAGGACGCGGAGGATCTCCAGTTCGCCGTCCGTCGGACGAGGCGTCTTGCTTCCAGCCATGGACTGTTCCCTTCCCAACCGCATGTATTGCGGAGAACGCGGAGGCGTCGAACGAGTCGGCGCGCATTCCTTCTCGGTCCTGTGCGGGATTCTACACGAAGGCTTTCGTTGTGTCAACTAAAATCTTCGTGTTGCCCGCCGGGGCGGAGGGATGGAGAAAGAGCATTGGCGGCGGGAGCGTGTCAGGGACGCCGATGTCCTCTGTCACCGGTGCGCATGAAATGTGCTCAGTTCTCTTCAGGAGAGCCTTGCAGGAAGGTCGAACGGGGAATACAGTGGTGGCCCACGGCTCAGAGCTGGCGGCTCCTATCACGCGGCCTGACGGCCTACGGGGACTCCCAACGCGGCACGAGGAAAGGAGACGACAGTGAGCGGCATTTCATGGGGCGGTGTGGCGGCCGGCCTCTGCCTGGTCCTGGCTCTCTCGCACTATGCCACGGTGGCCGGGGCGGAATGGAACCAGAAAGGCGGTCCCTGGGAGAACGGATACGTGCAGAGTTTCAATGGCAGGCTGCGGGATGAGCTTCTGAACCGGCAGCTATTCCTGAGCTTGCCGGAAGCCCGGTACGTGCTGGACGAGTGGCGCGAGCAGTATAACCACCGCCGCCCGCACAGCGGATCGAACTGGCGCACGCCCGGGGGGTACGCCGCATCGCTGGCTGGCCCTCCGGTCGGGGCTCCGCCCCTCCCTCCGGCCCAGCCACCGAACAGACCCCAACCGATTCTCTCATAGCAACTGGCACGAAAAGCGGGAAGGGGTCAGAGACAGCAGTGTAGCGCGTGCGTTCATCCGCAAACAGAATGAGGGGGCACGCAAGTCATCCCGTGCAGAGGTAACCGGACAGCCTGCCGCATTGTGGCATGTCGAGATTGACGCGAACTACTGGAAGTCCTTTGTGCCTCATGACTCCCGGGTCAATTCTCGGGAAGGGGGCCAGGCACCGGCCGTTCAGAGCCTCTCGATCTGGAGGGCTCTGCCGCCGGCGTAGTCGTTGTCGGGATTGTCGACGATCACCCGGCCGCCGTTCCAGCAGGGCTGCGTCAACATGCCCGGGCCGGTGATCTTGCCGTAGATCGTGATCGCGTTGCTGCTGCAGCCCCAGACGTTGTTAAGCATGCCGCCGTTGGTGCCAAGGTAGATCGTCCGGCCGGGGGCCAGGCAGTTGCCCGACTCCTTCCCCTCGAGCGCAGGAGCTGCCCGCCGTTGTACACGATGGGATTGCTCAGCTCGCCCAGGCTCCCCTTGACGATCGTGCCGTCGTCCCGGCGGATGTCAAACACCGCCGTCACCTTGCCGACGACCATGACCAAGCTTGCTGTGACGATTCTATCTTGCCTTCGGGGCCTGGCAAGCCAATTCCGTGGTCCGCAGTCCGGCGGCCTGCCTCTTTACGCATTGTGCTCCCTGCTGCCATCCAATCGCCCGCCAGGTCCGCTGGCCGCGGCACATCATGCACCCGTGGATCGCTGACGGCTGCCCGCGACATGACGGGTCGCCAGGGCGGCGACGACTTGGCCGAAATGGTCAAGGGCGAGCAACAAGCCCGGCTTGTCGCGCCGGTTGCGGAGAGTGACGATAGCACGGCGTACGGGGAAGAGGTGTGCGCCACGCGGCCAGTAACAGGCCCGCAGCAAGCGCCGCGCTGATGGCCAGGAACACCGGCAGGCCGAAGCATCCCTTGCTGATGTAGAACCGGGGTCCGCTCTTACCCCAGGTGACCCCGAACGGTCCCTTCCACCAGCCTATCCTGAATCCCATAGGTTGCTCGCTCGTGCCAACGTCTCCCGGTCTGGGACCTTCCGTTCGGAGTGGTGATGGTTGCCCGCTCCGGCTCTCTTATTGACCTTTGCAGTCATCGGCTAATGGCCCCGAGACTCAATCCCGCGCGACG
>CAZQEQ010000130.1:0-3699 GCA_964592385.1 uncultured candidatus Brocadiaceae bacterium
CAATCGGTCAATCACGCTGCTCGCCGTGCGCCGTGTGGCCGCATAACTTAGGAAACAGTACTTTGGCAACTTTCAGGCGGCGCGAAGGAATGGCGAGCGCCATTTGACGCCGCGGAGTCCTCGAGCATGGGCCCACTTCATCGCAGCCTCCTGAGTGAGGTCCTCGATCCACAGCGCCGCTTCCCCGATGGTTCGTCCCCGCCCCCCGGCCGGCAAGAGGCGCAACACGGTGTGCGCGCACGCGACGAGGGCCCAGTGTCTTTGGATGCCCTCCGCCTTGCGCAGTTGATACTCCCCGAGGCCGAGATGGCCCTTGGCGTCCTTGAAGAAGTCCTCGATGCGATGGCGCTGCACGTACTGCGACAGCACGGTCCGCGCCCGCCAGTCCTGGCGATTGCAGGCGATCACCCGCAGGTCGGCCCGGCGAATCCGGCGGCCCGACTTCGGGACCTCCGCCCCAATCACCAGCTGCCCCGGCCCGAGCCCGGGGAAGTCCACGAGGCGGGACGCGACGACATAGTGTCGTCCAGAGATGGCGACGCGCTCGAGTTCGTCGAGCGAGAGCCGCTGTATGAGGCGGCTCACAGTCGCCCTGCGTCCCGCCACGCGGACCACCCGGTTGCGCTTGCAGCCGAAAACCCAGTCGAAGCCCCGCGCCTCGGCGGCCCGCGCCAGCCGATGACAGAAATACCAGCAGTCCGCCAGGACCGTCGCCGCCGCCCCCGCCGGCGGGGCGAACGTCTCGATCTCCGCGAGCGCCAGGTCAATCTTCGTGCGAAACGCCCCCGCCGCGCAAGCCCGCTTCGGACGATACAGCGCGATCCCCCAGACGTACGCCTCCCCGCCCGCGCTCACCAGCGCCGCCACGGCGTCGTGGCCCCACACCAGCGCTTTCATCGTCGTGCTGTAGTGCCAGCCCGCCCCCTCCATCCTCAAGCCCCAGCGCTTCCACGAGACCGTGTCGTCCAGACTCAGAAACACCCGGCGCGCGCCCACCCGCCGGATCGCCTCCGCGACGATCTCCCGATGGCGCGCCCACAGCCTCGCCAGAGACCACGGCGCCTCGGTGAGAAAATGGTTCAGCGTCGCCTGGTCGCAGGCGCGCACAAACAGGGCCGCGATGTCCTGGACGTTGCGTCCTTCGCGCCCCACCGTGAGCCCCAGGAGATACGCCACAAAATGAGCGAACTGCCGCGCCGAGAACGGGCCGCGGTACTTCTCCGTCGCGCGGGCGAACACCCGCGGAATGGCGGCGATGCGCATGGCTTGTTCCTCCCCAGAATCTCGGCGTGTGGAGGTCGTGGGGAGGGACCCGACCGTTCCGGGCCTTTCGCGCGTTATTGTACCACTTGGAACCAGCATCTCAAAGCTGCGCCCCAGTCTTCAACGTGACGGATTTGCCAAAGTACTGATTCCCAGTACAGACCGCCAGCATTCGTTGGGGCCGTTGGCAGCGCAGTTGTGTCGGGAAGCGTGATGAAGGGAGCAGTTGGCAGGAGCGGCGCCCGTGAATCGGTTAACGGACGTGTATGGAGGCCCTGAGCGACGATGCGGCTCGACCAGCCGGGCACCCACCTTCAGGTCCAGGTTGATGCTAGTCCCAAAATAAGCGACGTCTGATGAATAACGTCCTTCGCGAGGGGTAGAAAAATGCCTCCTGATGTGGTATACTGCGCAGTTGTCGCAAAAGGCAGATTCCCACAAACAGGAGGCATTTCAAGTGCAAGCCAAGTGTACAATAAAACGGCGTTCGAAGCAAGCGCGAATTCGTCGTCGGGCGCCGTCGCGGCCCCGGCAACAGCGGCTCTTTCCAAGCCGTCGGCCGCCCGTGTTCCGGAATCGCCGGATCGGCATGGAGGCGGATCAGCGGGGCGATATGACGCCCTATGCGGGGCTGGCGGCGGCGGCGCTCCTGGTGAAGAAGATCGGGCTCGACCGGGCGATCGACGAGCGCGTGCGCCTGCTGAACTTCCGCCTGCCCTACGCGGAGTCGGATCACGTCCTGACGCACGTCTACAATCTGTTCGTGGGGGGATCGTGCATTCAGGACATCGAGGCCCTGCAACACTCCGAGGCGGCGAAGACGATTCTGGGCGCGGAGCGCATCCCGGATCCGACGACGGCGGGGGATTTCCTGCGGCGGTTCGCGCGGCGCGATCTGGCTTCGGGGCAAGCGGCGGTGGACGATCGGCGCGTGAAGGTCTGGAAGAAGATGCCGTCGGAGATGCGCCGGCGCGCGACGGTGGACATCGACAGTCTGATCAAGGAGGTGTACGGCGCGTGCAAGGAGGGGGCGGACTTTTCCTACACGAAGAAGTGGTCGTATCACCCGATGGCGATCACCTTGGCGGAGACGGGGGAGTGTCTGCGGCTGATCAACCGTCCGGGCAACTCTCCGAGCGAGGCCGGCGCGGTCGAGGCGTTGCGGGAGGCGTTCGACCTGACGTGCGGGGCGTTCAAGAGGGTCTATATGCGCGGGGACAGCAAGTTCTGCCGGGGGGAGATTGTGGCGCTGTGCGAGGCGCCGCAGTATTCCGTGCGGTTTGCGGTGGTGAAGGAGGGGTCGCCGAAGGTTCGGAAGCTGGCCGAGGAATTGCCGGAAACGGCCTGGAAGCCGTATGTTGCGCGGCCGGAGAAGCGGGAGCGCCCGCCGGGGACGAAGCGGCGGAAGAAGCGCCCGCGCCGGCGGCGGCGGATCGCCGCGCGGCGAGGGTACCGCAATCTCGCCACGATCCGAGAGTGGCTCGCGGAAGTCCCGTATTCTCTCACGACGTGTGCGGGGACGTTTCGGCTGGTCATCCGGCGGCAGCTGATCGAGGAGCGGAACGGACAGCAGGCGCTTTTCCTGCGCTACGAGTACCGCTTCATCCTGAGCAACATCCCGCAGAGGGAGATGACCCCGGCGGAGGTCGTGCGATTCGCGTACGGTCGGTGCGACCAGGAGAACGCGCTCGAGCAGGCGAAGAACGGCCTGAACGGGTTCCGGATGCCGACGGGAACGCTGATGGCGAACGGGGCGTTTCTGCTGTGCGCCCAGATTGCGTGGTGTTTGCGGGCGTGGATGAGCCTGATTGCGCTGCCCAAGGAGACGTCGCGCTGGGAGTGGAAGCGGTTCCGGCATGCGTTCGTGTACATCGCGGGAAAGGTCGTGAGGGCTGCGGGGGAGGTCGTCGTGCGGATCAGCGCCGCGCATCGGTGGGCGGAGGGCCTCATCCGCGCAACCGAGAAACTCCGGCGCATGCCGTTTCTCTAAGCGGCCGATCGAGATCGGCCGGGGCCAGGTTCGCAATTCCTGCGGGGACGGTCTGTCCATGCATTGAGAAATTCGGCCTCGCGACGCTCCGCGGCCGCTCTCTTCGCGCTTCGCCCTGCGAAAAGCCCCTTCTGGGCGCCGACGCGGCGCGATGCAGGCGTTCTTGGACGACGCTGAGACCGTCCCAACAACTTTCACGACCCAACCTCGCTTATTCTGGGACTAGGCCTTCCGGGGACGCACGACTGTTTGAAGACGGTAGGGTCAGACCGTCAATAGGGCGAGCGGCCCTGGCGCAAGTGGGCGCCGGCCTGCCCAGGGCCAGCGTGGACGGGCGGCGGCTGCCGGCCGCCCCCTGCTCCTGGCCTCAAATCGGCGTAACGGGTAGAACGCCCCTTGCCGAACGGGCAGAATCATCCCTTGTCCCGTTCCCGGGCGCCTGCGAG
>CAZQEQ010000131.1:0-3654 GCA_964592385.1 uncultured candidatus Brocadiaceae bacterium
AAAACCACAGCTATCATATGAACACCGTCAAGAACCCTTTTTCAACGGGCTGCTAACGCAAGCTCTGCTGAAGGATGCACTAAAGGATGCGAAAGGCGAGCTTGCTCCGCGCGTCATTGTTCGGAGGGTTCGAGCTAAGGAGTGACGACACGCGGAGGCAGGTCGCAAGAGCAGGAGAACTCGTTTCCTTCTGACTCGGGCGCATGGCCTGCTCATTGGCTCTCAGACATCGTCAACAGGAGGAGAACATGATTACCTTCACCATATCTGTGGCAGACCTTGAGGATGCGGTGACCCTGGAGCAGTCGGGTATGGTTAATGCTTTCGTGGAATGGGCTGAGAAAGCAGTTAGGAGTGGCGGGAAGGTAGTATTTCAACGTGAGTACGTCAACGCTGTACCCGACGTTGTCGTGGAAATATCCACGGAAGAAGACCTGCAGGCATGGGCAGAGAGGGTGACAGATGCCCTGCGAGCGTTGAGAGAAAGCAAGATCGACGGGTAAGGGCGCCGCCACGAGGTCCCCGCCTCGTTCTCTAAAACGGTTTCCGGCTACTTATTGACGCTTGCAGTCATGCACTGAGACACTTTTGCGGTCAGTGCACCATAGGCAGCAGTCTCTGGGGCGCGAATCGGGCAGGCTGTGCAGAATCTGTGTGTTTACCTGATGGCTGCAACGGTCAATAACTTCTTGACGGGAGCCGCGCAAAGCGCAGGGCGGCGGCTTGTGATTGGCTATCCGTGCTTACCTGCCAACCGTGCGGAACAACCTAGGGTCTTGCGCTACCTTTGGCGACCTTTGATAATGGGGGCTGAGAACAACAACGGGCGACAGTCTGGCGGCTGATCACTGCCGGGCTGCTGAGCCAGAGAGCTATGAGCCGCATGGGGCCATGCACCCATGCGGCTCTTTCTTTTTGGCGATTCGCCCAGAACGGCAGGCTGGAGGCTTGGGACCTGAGGCTTTGAGGTACGGCCACGGCAAACGGCAACGGACGCCCTCCAGTCTCCAGCCTGCAGCCTACAGGCGGGAGCGAAGCAACGATGGCCGACGACGTGAAGGACGCCATAGAGAAGAACGCGCAGGGGCCGCAGAGCGCCAGGGGCGACGTGGGCGAGGTCCGGCAGCACATCCTGAAGGACCAGATCGAGGCCGACCGCTACCTGGCCTCCCGCGAAGCTCGTGGGAACCCCCACAAGGCGCTGCGGTTCGCCAAGCTGTCTCCACCCGGCGCGGTGTAGCGAATCTGGAGAACGTGCATGTTCGGGTGGATGAAGAACATCACCGGCAGGTCCGAACCGCCGAGGCTCAGCGACCGTGCCCTGGCCGGGCGATTCCTGGCCCTGGCGCGCTCGGGGGCCCTGCGCGCGCGGTACGACGCGGCCATCACCACCGACGACAACCGCCGCCACTGGGCCAACGCCGACGCCCTGAGCGCCGATGCAGCCGCCAGCGCGGACGTGCGCCGCACGCTGCGGAACCGCGCCCGCTACGAGGTCGCCAACAACTCCTATGCGCGCGGGATCGTGCTCACGTTGGCGAACGACACCGTGGGCACCGGGCCGCGCCTTCAGCTCCTGACCGGCGACGACGGCATCAACCGGCAGGAGCAGTCGATAGCCGACCAGCGCGCCGCCGTCGAGTCCTACGCCCTCCATCACGGCTACGAAATCCTGGACTGGTACGTCGACGACGCCATAAGCGGGGCGGGCGCCGCCGAGCGGGACGGCTTCCTGCGGATGATCGAGGACGCGCGGGATGCCGCGTGCCCCTTCACGGCGGTGCTGGTCTACGACGTGAAGCGGTTCGGGCGCCTGGACAACGATGAGACGGGCTACTACCGCCACATCCTCAAGCAGTCGGGCGTGGACGTCGTCTACGTGGCAGAGGGCTTCAACGGGGACGACACGGACGACCTGCTCCGGCCGGTCAAGCAGTGGCAGGCCAGGCAGGAGCTGAAGGACCTCTCGAAGGTCACCATACGGGGGCTGGTCTCCAAGGCGGACGACGGCTGCTGGATGGGCGGCGTGCCCCCTTACGGATACGACCTTGCCTACTACGACGAGAAGGGCCGCTTCCTGATGGTCGTCCGGTATCTCGCCCGGGCTGACAAGGAGATACTGGACGATGAGGGCAACGTGCAACGCCGGCTGGGCAAGGGCGACCGGCCCATGATCTCCAAGAGCGACAGGGCGCATCTGGTGCCCTCGAGGCGGGACCGGGTGGAGACCGTCCGGCGGATCTTCGGCCTCTACGTGCAGGGCGGCAGGGGCTACAAGGGCATCGCCGACCGGCTCAACCGCGAAGGCGTCCCGTCGGCGCGCGGCGGCAAGTGGTCCATGACGAGCATTCGGGACATGCTCTCCAACCCCGCCTACACGGGGGACATGGTCTGGAACCGGCGCTCGATGGCGAAGTTCCACCGCATCGAGCAAGGGAGGGCGGTGCCGACCCCGAATATCCGCAGGAGGGCGGTCGAGGAGAACGGCAGGGAGGACTGGATGGTCACCGAAGACGCGCATCCGCCGCTTATCGACCGGGAGACCTTCGAGCAGGCACAGGCCCTGCGCAAGAAGCGGGGGAAGGCGCACCCGCACGTCTACCGGCAGGGGAGGGGCATGCACTCCGACTATCTGCTGACGGGGCTGATTGTCTGCGCGAACTGCGGACACAACTGGCAGGGCTATACACAGTGGAAAGGCAGGAAGCGCAAGGACGACACTCGGCCCAAGACCCAGTACTACGCCTGCGGCGGCTACGTCACCAAGGGGAACAGCGTCTGCCGGCGCAGCGTGATACCGAGGGGGGCGATTGAAGGGCAGGCATTCGATGCCATCGGCGAGCACATCCGGCAGTACGTGTCAGGCGGGGATGGTCGCGCGAGACTCCGCCAGGCCCTTCAGGGACAGCTCGCCTCGGAAGGGCAGGGGGGCGCCGTCGAGCTCGAGAGGCGGAGGCTGGAGCGCGAGGGCATTCTGGGCAAGATCGCCAACATCCTGGACAACATCACGCCGGTCAACCGCGAGTTCGCCGACAGGCGCATCGCCGAGCTCAAGGGCGAGCTGACCCGCATTGAGCCCCGCCTGGCAAGGCTGGAGGCCACCGCGCAGGTGCTGCCCGACCTGGACGGGCTCACCGACGAAGTGCTCGCCGGGACGCAGCGTTTCGATGAGATCGTGGCAGAGGGCACGGTGGACGAGAAGCGCCGATTCCTGCGCGCCTTCATCCACCGCATCGTCATCGAGCCCGAGACAAGACGTACACGCCTCACACTGCGGGACCTTCCGTTAGCGGTGGCTTGATGGCGCTCGGCACGTCCCTCCAGCCACATGGTGGCCGTGGACGCCGCCATGACCTGCTGACCTCGCTCGCCTGCTGCGCGTGATACTCTCCCCACTCACGCACGGCCGGCAGATCGGCCTTGACTCAGACAAGAGGTGCGTGGTAATGGCAGCAGAGGCTTGTCACCGAACCTGCGGACGCCCGATGTGGAGGACGGATGTGGCCTCCGACAATCGCATGAACCCCGCCAAGGGTAGGTGGTTCCAGGACAGGGCGGCGGTGGTACTGTCAAAGCGCTTCGGCATTGAGTTCCGCTCCGACTAGGCTCTGTCTGAAAAAAGGATTCTGAGAATTCTCTGGATGATTGACGCTT
>CAZQEQ010000132.1:0-3551 GCA_964592385.1 uncultured candidatus Brocadiaceae bacterium
GCGTGTAGGTGAGCCCGTTGCCCTGAATCTGGATGAACGGGAGCGTCTGCAGCACAGGGCTGTCCTTGACCACGGTCTCGATAACGCCCTGCAGCAGCACGTCATTGGAGAGCTTCTCCGCCTCTGTCAGCGTCAATGCCATGTGATACGTCTACCTCCTCTACCTGTTGGGATGGGTCACGCCGGCGGCTATCTTGTCCCGGGCCGAGAGGCCTGAGAGATCGGGACCGGAGTCGACGGGCGCACCGGCGGGGACGCGGCTGGCGGTGCGCTCGCGCTCGAGGGCGGCGCGAACCTTGTCGACGAGCGCCTGAGCGCCCGCGACGGACTCGTCCAGCTCCTGCACGGTGTCGCCCCTGATGAGATCGGGCGGCAGTTCGGGGTGGGCCATCCTGAGTGCCTCGCGAAAGGCGTTCACCGCCTCGGTGCGGGACTCTCTCAGGGAAGTGAGCTCCGTGCCGGCGGCCTCGAGGGCGTCCTGTGCGGCGGCGGAGGCCACGCGCTCGCGGTCGAGCAGGGTCTCAAGCTCGGCGATGTGGTCGGCCTTCTCCTTCAATACGGCCGCGAAGTCGTCGCGCTCCTGCTTCTCCAGTCGCAGCGTCTCCTCCACGTTCTCCGCCTGTTCAGGGGTCGAGTGGCCGTTGCCAGGGACGGCAACAACCGGGGAGTCGTTGTCACTTGTCAATCCTATTCCTCCTTCCACCTGTGTTTTATGTAATATGAAGTGGCATCATGCGGGGCGACTCTCTTCTCTCTCACTCGGCCCGCGTGTCTGTCCCCTTCACCCGGTATTCGCGGTTCATCTCCAGGATGCGGCCACGCTCGTCACACCAGAGGCGGAACTCGGCATCGGGGCTGCGCACGCCGAGGCGGTCCATGGCGGTGCGCCTGGAGTGGATGCCCGCCTGCACGAGGCCCTGCTCCTCCTGCGCCATGCGCGTTGAGTCCTCAGGCAATACGGCTCCCCACGTGGTGCGGTGCGTCACGCCGCTGAGGTCCATGTCCATGTACTGCTGCGCCAGCTTCAGCACCATCTCGTCGCGACGGTGGTACACGGCCGTGCGGATGGCGCGTTTGCGTCCCACCTTCTGTATGAGCGAGTTCATCTCCATCGAGAGCGCGGCGCCGGACAGCTCCTTCTCCGAGCCTCCGTAGGCTGCCCGCGGCGTCTCGGAGAGGTCGTGCAGCGTGCGGTAGATGGCCTCGATGTAGTCGATGTGGAGCCTGACGCCGCCGCCCTGGAGGAGGTCGAGCAGGTAGGCCTTCGCGCCCTCGGGCACGGACCAGACCTGGCCGGGCTGGGTGCGGATGTCCTGCGCCTCGTCCACGTTCTCGAGGACGGCGATGGGGTTGCCGGAGAACTCGAGGATGCGGGAGAGCTGGGAGACGGCGCGGTTCAGCTCACGCTGCGGCTCGATGAGCGAGGGGATGTCGGAGGTGCCCCAGAACTGCTTCGGCTCGCGCAGGTTGGGAAAGAGGACGAAGGGGATGAAGCCGTACGGGTTCGGTTTGCGCTCCGCGAGGGCGTCGTCCACATAGAGCCGGAACTCGCCTTCCTGCCACAGCTCCGTCACGTGCGCCTCGCGGTTCGGCGTGCCGATGCCGTAGAGTGCGGCAAGCTCGTCCTGGCTCAGACGGTAGCGGGAGGCCACGCGCCAGACGCGGGAAGGATCATCGGGCAGCCACCAGGCGTAGAGGCCGGAGACGGGCGGCGCGGTGATACGTATTCGCATGAGGTCCGGGTCCCAGGTCACCTTGTAGCAGGCGTCGCCCAGCACGGCGCAGTCCAGTTCGGTCTCGTAGTCGAGGGCATCGAGGCCGTTGTCCGCGCGCACCTGCGCCAGCAGCGCCTCGGCGCGGTCGATGCGCTGCTTGACGGCATCGTCGTCGGTGGCAGGGTCGACCGGATAGCAGGCGGTGGAGAGACCTTCGACGAGGTAGCTGGTGACCTTGTCTACGGCCACACGGGCGTAGTTGAAGACAAGCTGGCGGTGGCGCGAGGAGGTCTCCCACTGGAGGCCGCAGTAGAAGTCCAGGTTGCGGCGATAGGCGGCCATGCGGTCGGTGTCCCTGCGGGCGAGCGCGGACGGGACGAACTCCCGGGATTGCCCCGGGGCGGGGGCTTGTACTTCCATATCCTCTCCTTCCCTAGATAGTGAACAGCGGTTCCTGGACGGCCACACGCCGCGGCGTCCAGAGGGGCTTCGTTTCGTAGGTGGCGTCCGCGCGCTCGCTGCCACGGGCAACGCGGGGCGACATGTCCTTGACGGCGGCGGAGAGCAGCGCCAGGCTCATGAGCAGGTCGTCGTGTCCCGCGGAGGCGGGCACGTCGAAGCCGAGCGTCCTGTTGGGGCGGTAGATAGCGCGGGCGCGCTCAAGCTGGTGCACGGTCTCGCGGTACTCGGAGGAGCCGTCCTGCGCGTAGAGCCTGAGGCGGCCGCCGTTGACAAGGGAAAGGAACTCGTAGCCGAGGTCGGACTTGGACCTCTCGGTGAAGACGAACGGCTTCACCCTGCTGCCGAACTCGCGTTCGAGCATGCCGGCCACGGGCTGGCCCATGCCGGTGGCGTCGACGACGATGCAGCGGGGCCGCCAGGGGCGGATGAAAGAGGTGAGGCGACCGATGAGCTGCGCGTGCGGGGCACCGGTCCACGTGGCCTGCTCGACCACGCGAAGGATGGGGAGCTTCGAGTCGGCGGGCTGGTCGACGGCCGCGATGGTCACGGCGGTGGAGTCGGGCTCGCGTACGGGGCCAAGCTCGGCCGAGGCCTGCGCCTCGCCACCGATGTCGATGGCCACCACGTAGGTCCCGCCGCGTTCGGGCAGGCGCAGGCGGGGGTGGTCGCCCAGCATGGCGGAGACCTGCGCGCGGGTGAGGAGTCGTCCGCCGCCGGCGATGGGGAGAAGCGCGTACTGCGTGCGGAACAGCGGGTGGTCCTCGCCGAGGCGCTGTCGCTCGGCCTCGACGAACCTGCCGTAGGCGGGGTTGTGGACGGATACGGCGCGCCAGTCGTAGCGGAAGTGGCGGCGGACGCCGTCGCGCTTCTCACGCTCCAGGTTGTTCTGCTTGACCTCTTCGAGCAGGGTGGACTCGTCCCATGTGGTGCCGTAGTGGACGGTGGTGACATTGGTGGAGGAGCCCATGGGGCGGAACTCCTTGGTGTACTTCTCCTTGCCCACGTCCTGGCTCTCGTCGACTTCGAGCAACAGCTCGGCGGTGTGGCCGACCACGTTGGAGCCGTCCTCGGCGGAGAGGAAGACGCAGCGGGCGAAGTGCAGGGCGATTATGTAGCCCATCTCGGCGCGGTAGTTGTTCTCAAAGCCGTAGTCGTCCAGGCGGTCGCGCAGGCGGCGCATGGAGATGACGGTCTGCGGCTTGAAGGTGGGAGAGCACTTGATGATGGAGCCGCCCTGCGCCATGCAGAGGGTCATGAGCAGCAGCTCGATGTGCGCGGACAGCTCGTTCTTGCCGCCCTGCCTGGCGATCTCAACGGAGAACGTCTCTCCGGCACCCGTCCGCACAGACTCCACTACCGCGCGAGCAACTTCGT
>CAZQEQ010000133.1:0-3307 GCA_964592385.1 uncultured candidatus Brocadiaceae bacterium
GCACCGAGAAGTGGCCCCATGATGCGGGCACGGAGGTCAAGCTGGGCGTGACGTTCGCGCGCGTCTTCCACAACCCGGCCAGCAGGGAATACTGGGAGCACTAGAACCACGGCATTAACCACGAAGGACACGAAGAGCACGAAGAACGGCAGGAACGGAGGGGAACGGCAACGACAACGATAACGACAACGATAACGACAACGCGCAAGGCTGGCAATTCCGCCCCGCCTTTGTTCGTCGTTGACGTTGCCTTGTTGACTCCTTCGTGTTCCCTCCTTCGCGGGGCTCCATAGCTCCGCTTCGGAGCGCCGGAGGCTTCGTGCCCTTCGTGGTGAATAAGCGGAAAGAGAGGACGGCATGGAGATGAGCTTGCGCACGGGAGCGGCGGACCGAGCCGGCCTGACACTGCTGGAGGTCCTCATTGCGCTCGGCGTCTTCCTGCTGGGCGCGGTGGGCATCGTGAGCCTGTTCGTGGCGGCGGGCGTGCTGCACACGGACGCAACGCAGCGCCGCAAGGCCGCCTTCATCGCCGAGGAGGTGCTGGCGGAGGTGAGCGGCATGAGGCTGAGGGAGGTCTTCGCCCGGACCGCCCTCAGGGCCGACCTGGACGTCGGCGACCAGGCTGCCCTGGCCGGCGCCGTTACCGCCGACAGCACCGCGACGCACTGGGAGGAGGCGGCGAACTTCGATGAGTATCCCCTGCACGAGCTATTCGACATCACGGACGACACGGCCGACATGCCGCCCGATCGCACGAGCGGGCCTATCCTGATCGACAGCGAATGGATATGGTACGAGGACCTGGACGAGGACGACGGGAGGTTCCTCAACTGCAGCCGGCACATGTGGGGTACTGAGGAGGCGTGGCACCAGGCGCCCCTGGCTCACGTACTCCAGCCGCGCACGTGGTACTACGTGCTCAGGGACGACCTGGACGCCGCCGACCCGGACGAAACGGGTTACGGGAGCATTCCGGTGGACGGCGACCCGACGGCCGCTCCGGCCGCCCCCGGCAGCGGCTACGTTGTCGTGGACAGGGAGTGGATCCGCTACAGCTCGCCCGCTTCGGACGGCTTCAACTTCACCAACGAGAGTCAGGACCGGGCCGTGGGGGAGAGCACCGGCTCGACCCATCGGGCCGGCACGCCCGTGACCGTCGCACGGGAGCACCCGGACTACGTGGGCGCTTACTACGCGCTCCAGTTCTATCCCGTCAACGCCACCGGCTCGGAGGCCAGGGTTACCGTTTCTGTGGCTTACGGCACTGCGGCCAACCTGCGCCGGGCGTTCTTCTTCGACACGGTGTACGTCCCCACCAAGTACTGACGGCCGCAGCGCACCGCCGAGCGCGCCGTCTTTGACACGCCCCCCGCGCCTGCGGTAGGATTCGCTCGCTTCCCGCTGGTTTCAGACGGTCTTGCAGAAGGACAGGGCATGAGCATCCTGGTGACGGGCGGCGCGGGCTTCATCGGCAGCCACCTGCTGGACCGGCTGGTCGGCCGGGGCGACGAGGTGGTCTGCCTGGACAACTTCGACGACTACTATTCGCCCGCGATCAAACGGTCGAACATCGCCGCTGCGCTGGAGACGGGGCGGGTCGAGCTGGTCGAGGGCGACATCAGGGACGCGGAGTTGTGCCGGTCGGTGCTGGAGCGCGACGACGTGGACGCCGTCGTGCACCTGGCGGCGCGGGCGGGCGTGCGGCCGTCCATTGAGCAGCCGGCGCTCTACGAGCAGGTCAACTGCGCGGGCACGATCAACCTGCTGGAGGCGGCCCGTGCGGCGGGGGGGCTGAGGAAGTTCGTCTTCGGCTCCAGCTCTTCAGTCTACGGCGTGGACAGCGCCGTCCCGTTCGCCGAGGACGCGCCGGTGGCCCGGCCCATCTCGCCGTACGCCGCCACGAAGCGCGCCGGGGAACTGCTCTGCCACGTTTACCATCACCTCTACGGCATCCCGGTGGTCGCACTGCGCTTCTTCACCGTTTACGGCCCCCGCCAGCGGCCGGACCTGGCGATCCACAAGTTCGCCCGGCTGATGGAGGCGGGCGAGGCGATACCCGTTTACGGGGACGGCACGAGCAGGCGCGACTACACCTACGCCAGCGACATCGTGGACGGCACGGTGGCCGCGCTGGACCGGGCCTTCGAGTTCGAGATCATCAACCTGGGCAACTCGGAGCCGGTCGAGCTGCGGGAGCTGATACGGCTCCTGACGGAGGCGCTGGGCAGGGAGCCGCGCATCGAAAGGCTGCCGGACCAGCCGGGGGACGTGCCGGTCACGTGCGCCGACATCTCCAAGGCGCGACGCCTTCTGGACTACGAGCCCCGCTTCCCGATTAGACAGGGTCTGGCCGAGTTTGTACAATGGCTGCGGACTTCTGCCTGACCGTCCTCCGGGTGTCAACATGCCAAGAGAACCGGACACCGAGACCGCTTTCGCCGACATTCCGTCCGCGATAGAGGACTTCCGGCAGGGCCGATTCCTCATCATCGTGGATGACGCCGACCGCGAGAACGAGGGCGACCTGTGCATCGGGGCCGAGCACGTGACGCCGGAGGTGGTCGCCCTGCTGCTGAACCGCGCCCGGGGATTCCTGTGCCTGCCGATCGGGGCGGAGCTGGCCGCGCGGCTGGACCTTTCGCCCATGGTGGAGGACAACCGGAGCCAGTTCGGGACGCCCTTCACAGTCACGGTGGACGCCGGCGAGGGCATCACGACGGGCGTGAGCGCACAGGACCGCGCCCGCACGATTCAGGCCATCATCGCGGACGGCGCCGGCCCCGATGACCTCGTGCGCCCGGGGCACATCCTCCCCCTGCTGGCGCGGGACGGGGGCACGCTGGTCCGCGCCGGCCACACGGAGGCGGCCGTGGACCTGGCCAGGCTTGCCGGCCTCAAGCCGGCCGCCGTCATCTGCGAGGTGATGAACCCCGACGGCTCGATGGCCCGGCTGCCGGAACTGGAGGTCCTGGCCCGGGACTTGGGAGTCAAGGTCTGCTCCATCGCGGACCTGATCCGGCACCGCCATCGCTCCGAGTACCTCGTATCGAAGAGCGTGCCGTGCGTGGACCTGCCGACGCGCTACGGCAAGTTCAAACTGCACTATTATCGCTCGATGGTGGACCGGAGGGAGCACATGGCCGTCTGTTGCGGCGACGTCGGGACGCCCGACGATTCCCCGGCAGCGCCGATCGCCGAGCCCGTCCTGGTGCGAGTGCACGACGAGTGTTTCACCGGCGACATCATGCACTCGCTGCGCTGCGACTGCGGCGAGCAGCTCGAAATGGCGCTGGAGGCGATCCAGCGG
>CAZQEQ010000134.1:0-521 GCA_964592385.1 uncultured candidatus Brocadiaceae bacterium
TGACGGCCATGGGCTTCTCCATGAACACGTCCTTGCCGGCCCTGAGCAGGTCGGCGGCGATTTCCCCCTGGGCGGCGTACTGCGCGGAGACTGCGACGGCGTCCACGTCCGCGTCGGCGCTGAGTTCTTCGTGGCTGGCGTACATCCGTGGGACGCCATGGAACTCCTGGACCCGCCTGCCCAGTTGGGGCCGGACCTCGGCGAGGGCCAGCAACTCGCAATCGTCCAGCGAGATGATGTTCGGGATGTGCACCTTCTGCGCCATCATCCCGCAGCCGACGTATCCAATTCGCACAGTCTCCATCGCTAAGCTTCCTGCAGTGAATCCTTACCGATTCTCTCCAGCCGCACGGCGCAGACCTTGAACTCCGGTATCTTGGCGATCGGGTCCAGCGCCGGGTTGGTCAGGACGTTGGCCGGGGCCTCCTTGAAGTGGAAGGCCATGAACACGCTGTCCGTCCGCGGCCTGTCGAGGACGTGGGCCTTCACTTCAACGCTGCCCCGCCGCGAGATGACGCGTA
>CAZQEQ010000134.1:531-3294 GCA_964592385.1 uncultured candidatus Brocadiaceae bacterium
ATCATCTCGCCGTCCTCGATGCCGTACTCGTCGGCCAGGACGGGGGATATCTCGGCTTCACCGTGCGGCACGAGCCAGTCCAAGACGTGCGCCCTGCGGGTCATCGTGCCCGTGTGCCAGTGCTGCTGCCTGCGCCCGGTCGTCAGCACGACGGGGTATTCCTCATCCGGCGTTTCGGCCGGCGGCTTGTAGGGCACCGCGTGAAAGCGCCCCCTGCCGCGCGTGAAGCTGCCCGCGTGCAGGAAGCGCGTCCCCGCGTGGTCGGCGTCGGTGCACGGCCACTGGAGCCCGACGCCTTCCAGACGGTCGTAACGGACGCCCCCGTAGATGGGCGTCACGGAGGCGATCTCGTCCATCACCTCGGCGACGCCGCCGCAGGCCATGTCATATCCCATCCGGCGGGACAGGTCGCAGAGGATCTCCCAGTCGGGGCGCGCCTGGCCGGGCGGCTCGACCGCCTTCCTGACCCGCTGGATGCGCCGCTCGGTGTTGGTGAACGTGCCGTCCTTTTCCGCGAAGCAGGTCGCCGGCAGGACGACGTCCGCCAGCTCGGCTGTCTCCGAGAGGAAGATGTCCTGCACGCAGAGGAAGTCGAGCTTCCCGAGCGCCTCCCGCACGTGGCCGATGTCGGGGTCGCTGAGCATGGGGTTCTCGCCCATTATATAGAGGCCCCTGACGTCGCCGTCGGCGGCGGCGTTGATGATCTCGACGACCGTCAGTCCCGGCTCGGCGGGCAGGGGGACGCCCCACGCCTCCTCGAACTTCGCCCGCGCCCCGGGGTCGTTCACCTTCTGATAGCCCGAGTAGACGTCCGGCAGCGCGCCCAGGTCGCAGGCGCCCTGCACGTTATTCTGCCCGCGCAGGGGGTTGACGCCCGTGGACTTCCTGCCCACGTTGCCGGTCAGCATCGCCAGGTTCGCCAGCGACAGCACGTTGTCGGTGCCGGTCGTGTGCTGGGTGATGCCCATCGAATAGACGATGCTGGCCCGCTCGGCCCGGGCGTAGACCCGCGCCGCCTGCCTTATCCGGTCGGTCGGAACGCCCGTGACCTCGGCGGCCTCGGCCAGGTCGGTCGCCAGCACCTCGTCCAGGAAGGGCTCGAAGTCCTCGCAGCGCTCCTCGACGAAGGCGCGGTCCCAGAGGCCCTCTTCCACGATGACCTTCATCATGGCGTTCACGAGTGCCACGTCGGAGCCGCTGGCCTGTTGCAGGTGGACCTCGGCGTGGCGCGCAAGCTCGATCTTGCGGGGGTCGGCAACGATCAAGCGGGTCCGTCCCGTCCGGGCGGCCTGTCTGATCATCGCGCCCAGCACCGGGTGGCATTCGGTCGTGTTGCTGCCGATGACGAAGACGGCGTCGGCCAGCGGGACGTCGTCGATGGAGTTCGTCATGGCGCCGCTGCCGAAGGCCCGGGCCAGGCCGGCCACCGTCGAGGCGTGGCAGAGGCGCGCGCAGTGGTCCACGTTGTTCGTTCCCAGGGCGGCCCGCACAAGCTTCTGGAACAGGTAGTTCTCCTCGTTGGTGCACTTGGCCGAGGAGAGTCCGGCCAGGGCGTCCGGGCCGTGCGAATCCCTGATGGCCGTCAGCCTCTCGGCCACCAGGTCGAGCGCCTCGTCCCAGCTCGCCTCCTCGAATTGGCCGTTCCGCCTGATGAGCGGCGCCGTCAGGCGGTCGGGGGAGTGGACAAAATCGAGTCCGAACCGGCCCTTCACGCAGAGCGCGCCGTCGTTCGGGACGCACCCCGCGTCGCTGCCCACGCGGACGACGCGGTTCAAGTTGCGGTTCACGTACAGCGTGAGCTGGCAGCCCACCCCGCAGTAGGGGCAGGTTGTGACGACCCGGTCCAGGTCCTTCAACTGGCCCATGCCGACGGAGGGCCGCTCGTAGAGGGCGCCCGTCGGGCAGGTGCCCACGCAGTTGCCGCAGACGTCGCACGGCGTCTCCCTCAGCGGCAGGTCGAAGGCGGTGCTCACCTCCGCGGCGAAGCCGCGGCCCTTCAGCGTCAGGATGTCCAGCCCCTGCACCTCCTGGCAGACCCGCACGCAGCGCTCGCAGCGCACGCAGAGGCTCGGGTCGTACCGGATGGCCTCGCCTCGGGCGGTGTAGTTCGGCCGGTCCCGGTCGAAGTCCCGTATCCCGAATGCCCGCTCGTCCGCCCCGTACCGGTAGGCGTAGGTCTGCAACAGGCACTCGCCGTCCATGTCGCACGTCTGGCAGGAGAGCCGGTGCTCGCTCAGCAGCAGTTCGAGGATGGTCTTGCGGACCTCGCGTATCTCCTTGTCCTCGGTGACCACCTCCATGCCGGGCCGGACCCGCTCCGTGCAGGCGGTCTCCAGGCCCGGCCGCCCCTCGATGCGGACCAGGCAGAGCCGGCACTGCCCCGTGGAAGCGACGCGCGGATCGTAGCAGAGGTGAGGGATATCGATCCCCGCGGCCAGGGCGGCCTCGAGGATCGTCTGGCCATCGGAGGCGGGTATCTCGCGACCGTCCACCGTCAGTGTCAGGTCTTCTTCCATCGCTACCTCACTGCGCGGGAGGCCCCGACGAGCCTGCTCTCGAACTCCTCCGGGAACAGCTTCAACGCCGACAACACGGGCTGCGGGAACGCCTCCCCCATGCCGCACGTCGAGCCCAGCACGCACGCGCGGCCGATCCTGCGGAGCTGCTCCAGGTGTTCGGGCTTGCCAGCTCCGGCCTGGATCAGCTTCAGTATCTCCAGCATCCGCACGGTGCCGATGCGGCACGGCGCGCAGCGGCCGCAGG
>CAZQEQ010000135.1:0-3166 GCA_964592385.1 uncultured candidatus Brocadiaceae bacterium
TAAGCCAGGACGCGGTTATTGCAGAGGTCGTAGTCGAAGGTATTCCGCTTGCTCGTATTGCCAGCAGAGATGCTCTTCCCCCGGCGGCTTGTGTACGAATGCCAGATGTTGTTGTAGCTCACGGTTTCCGTAAACGGCCCTCCCCACGCCGCCAGGCACGTCACCACGCCAAGCGGCATCTCGCAGCCCGGCGCTTCAGGCTGCAGGACGGTGTTGTGGAACCAGTACTGCCTTCCGGTGCCGTAGTCTCCCCCGTCCCCGAGTTTGCCAAAGACCCCGCGTGCCTTGTCATCCGGGTTGCCGGGCGCGATACGGCTTCTCGCCATCACGTTCCGGAAGATGTACAGCGGTCCCACGGAGCAGGTGGCGGTGCCGATGCCCACGTAGGTCTGGTCGATGTAATTGCCCCAGACGCGGACGTTGCGACCCCCGCCCTCGATCTCGAGGGCGTCGTCCCACACGTCCCTCACGATGTTCCCATACACGTCCGTGTCGGGACCGGGGAACCCGTTCGTGCTGAAGTTATTCCAATGGCCTATGCCGTCATTGAAGCAGTGGTCTTCGTCCGAGTAGATCTCGTTGTAGCGGAAGACGTGATTCCCCGCGTTCTCATCGAAGACGATTCCCTTGGGCCCGCCGGGATGGTTCCCCTCGACGTTCTTTTCTTCCCAATTGTTGGAGTCGTATCTTGGGTGGTGGATCCTGTTGCGCTGGATCACAATTCGCTGCAACCGCCCGAATCCCCTGATCCCCGCGTCCTCGTTCACGCCGAACCCGAACTTGTTCTTCCTGCCCCATCCGCTGATGTCATTACCTTCGATGACGACGTCGTGAACATCCCGGAGGTGAATGCCGTCCCGCTGCGCTCCTTTCAGTATCAGGCCCCTGATGATCACGTACGAAGCCCTGACCTTGATGCAGTTATCGCCCTGGTCGGCAACGTCAATCGTGGTCGGCCCGTCCGGAGCGGAGGTGTACAGCACGTATCCTTCCGCCGTGCCGCTCTGGGCGATGGTGTACGGTTCCGCCAGGCTCCCCGACGGGAGGTGGACTGTCCTGGCGATCGGGAAGTCTTGTTTCCACGTGGTGACGGTGACGGATTCGGCACTCCCGGCGCCCCCGAGCGAGAGCCGCGTCTCGTAGGTCGTGCCAGGCTTCAGGTTGACCAGGCTGCCCCGGTACTCGCCGTTCCTCCCGTCGTACCACAGCGACAGGGCCTTGCGCCACTGCGCGGCCCCCTGCTCCCGGTACACGAAGTCGCACGGGACCTGCTCGCCGCCGTCCGAGGGGCGCCAGTACAGTCCAACACACTCAAAGGTCGCGATGGCGACGGGCCCGGTCGCCCCCGCGGCCGTCGCCGCCTGCCCGCAGGCGGCCCAGCGTGCGCAGAGCACCAGTAGCGCCACGACTACCACGCGTCGCATTCTCCCGTCCATCGTCACGGCCTTCCCTTCAGAACCCGGGCAAAGCGGACCTGCTACCGCAGGGGGCGGCCCGACACGGTTTACCATTGCCGCCCTGCGCTGTCAAGACACGGCTCTGCCGTGCGGCTCTCCCCGGACCCTCGAACGCATTGAAGGAGGCCAGGAGGTCGCATAGAATGGCCGCCGACCGGAAGCGGGTGTCATTCGGAGCGCGGGAAGGCAGGCAGGACACTCTCGTGGTAACTCTATCGCAGGACGGCGCGGGTGAGATCGATCCCAAAGAGAGGGACGGACAAACGCACAGGAGCGATCGCATAGTCATGACAGAACCCAGGGAAAGCCTGACGGACCCCATCAGAGATGAGCTAAACCGCCTGGGACGCGCGCCCGACCTCGACTTCATCCGCGGCCTTTTCGCTCCGGCGACGGGGGATGCAGCTTTCGCCCCGGCCGCGGTCAACGACAGCATTGGGAGGCTGGTGACCGTGCCGGAGGTGAACACGGGGCATCCCTTCCTGGATCTGTCCGTCAAGACCGGCCTGGCTTTCATTGATGTAACGTTCCAGGGGGATCATCCGAAGTATGGAGTGGGAGGCTATGGCGCTGACCGGCACGACGGCTTCCCGCCCACGATTATTGCGACCGTCGACGCGCTGACATCATGGGGGCTCTCGGGCCGCGCAGTTCAACTCTTCCGATACTGGCTGGCGAACTTCGTCTGCGAGGACGGGACCATCCGTTACTACGGGCCGTCCCTGAGCGAGTACGGACAGCTGCTGCACGTCGCCGCGCTTCTGTATGAGCGCGCGGGCCCGGAGGGATGGTGGACCGATGGGCACAAGGCGCTCGCGCGGATGGCGGACTGCCTGCTGAACCTCTGCGCCGGGGCGGAAAGGGCCGGCGACCTCATGCCTGGCGTGCCGGAGGCGGATGTTTCCACCGGTGATCCGAACAACGTCAGCGATCCCACACACAGCGAAGGGAACCGGTACTTTCACAACAATGCGTGGGTTGCCCGGGGACTGATCCGCTGGGCTGAACTGCTGGATCGCTCGGGTGCCTCCACGAGCCAGCCCGTCTCGCGCATCCGTCTCGTGGCCGGCAACCTGGCCGGGCGCACTCTGGCCGCGATCGAGCGCACCTGGCCAGTGGACCCGGAGGACTGGTGGCTCTCTCCCCAAGTGGAACCAGGTCCTCGCCCCGACTCACTCACGGCGAACGCCCTCGCCTCCTACACGAACTACCGGTACTGGCCGGAACTGCTCTCCAGCGGCGTGCTTCCCGCTGCGTTGGCTAACCGGGTCGTGGAGGCGCGACTCTCCGGAGGGGGCCAGTTCTGCGGCATGACCCGTTTTCGGGATCACCTGGATGACTGGCCTCTGGCCGACTACCTCTGCGCCCTCTGGAGGCTGGCTAGGAAGCACGACTTCCTGCTCAGCCTGTACGGACACGTCGCCTACCACCAGGCTGAAAGCCACTTGACGGCTTACGAACAGGTATCGCTGCCGCCTGACGGGGAGATGCTGGCACCCTATTGCCTGCCGTGCCAACTGGTGGCGGCGCGCGCCGCCCGGCGGCTGGGCAGTTCGCTCGCGCCATCGCGATAGGCGCGTCCGCCGGTTCCCCCGCTGGCACCGATCCGGCCCAGGAGAGCCGGCTACAGCGAGTGTACGCCAGCGCCCTTGGGCTAGTGCTCTATGCCCGTTGGTATTGTGGGTATAAGCGCTTCAGTCTGATCCTCG
>CAZQEQ010000136.1:0-3097 GCA_964592385.1 uncultured candidatus Brocadiaceae bacterium
CAGCACGCGATACACCTCCCGCACGCCGGCCGACCGGTCTTCCCAGAAGGAGATCGAGCCGCGGCTGACCACCAGGTCCACCGAAGCATCGGCAAGGGGCAGGCTCTCTGCCTGGCCGCGGACGGCCACCGTGCGTCGGCTCAGGTCCAGCTTGGCGGCCTTTGACAATGCCCGTGCCAGGGCCTCTCGGTTCGGGTCCACCAGGACCAGGACGCTGCCGGATAGCTCAGCGAGCGCGAAGGCCAACGGCCCGTCTCCGCATCCGAGGTCCACCCAGACCCCCTCGCGCGGCGTGCAGGTCTCGACGACGTCGCGAGCGACGCACGCATAGTAGTCCGGAAGCTTCTGGTCAGCTTTCGACAAGGGCACGTGGAGCCTCCGTGAAGACGCGAGGTTCGCTGGATACCGGAGACATTACGGTCGGCGCGTTCAGACGCATGGATGCTCGGCGACTTCGCCGTGGCATTCCCGTATCTGCTCGGGAGAGCACTCGCCGGGCTTCCTGCCCTTGAGCTTCTCGGGGTGCTCGCAGTCTGCGACGGCCACGCAGGGGTGACCTTCGACGTCACCGTGGCACTTCCTGATCTGCTCGGGGGAGCAGTCCTCGGGCGTGCCCTTGAGGTTCTCCGGCTTCTGGCATCCTTTCGTTCCGCCGCACATAATCGGCCTCCTGGACCTCGAAAAAGGGAACTCATATAAGCGTATGCTTAAATACTAATCGGCTCCGGTGCCGCTGTCAAGAGGCGGTGCGCGGAGGCGGGCGATTCGTTCTACTGGCCGGCGGGCAGGACGGCGTAATCGGTGTGATCAGGCTGCCAGTAGCGTTCGATCAGCTGCTCTTTTTCCAGCCGATGCAAGATGCGGGCTATCTCGCGGGATTGGGCACCGAGCTGTCTGCAGATCTCGCCCTGGAATACCGGACCGCCTTTCTGACTCAGCAGGGCCAGAAGCTGTGCCTCAAGGGGGGCTGTATTACCCGGAGCCCCCTCGTCGGTCGCCCCTCTGTCGTGCGGCCGGCCTTCCCTTGAAAAGAGCAGCGCAGCCACAGCGACCAGCGCACCCACTGCCAGGATTACGAAGATGACGAACGCTGCGTATCCGCCGTGTAAGCCGATTCCGTGGTGCATTATTCATGCCTTTCTGGAAGAACACTTGTATCCTTACCGCGGCCCAGGTTCGTTCCACGCCGGTCCCTCGTGAAGAAGACGTAGAGGCAGGGCATCAGGAACAGCGCCACTGCCATCTCCATGCCCAGCCCGCCGATGGCGCCGACCGCCATCGGCTGGAGCATGTCGCCGCCCTCGCCGAGATTCAGCGCCAGCGGCAGAAAGCCCATCATGGTCGTCAGCGTGGTCATCAGGCGTGGTCGCAGACGTATCCTGGCGGCGTCCACCACGGCGTCGAAGGGGGACTGGCCCTCGCGGCCCTGAAGCTCCCCGGCGAAGGTCAAGAGCAGCACACCATCGTTGACCGTAGCGGCGACGACGACCAGCACGCCGATGATGACCGTGGCCCCGAGAGGGAACCCCGTCGCGTAGAGAAGGTAAACCACACCGGCAAGGCAGACGGGCACGCTGCCCAGGATCAGGGCCGGCAGCTTCACGCTGTTGAACTGGACCGTCAGGACGATGAACGAGAAGAAAAGCGCGAAGGCCAGGACGGCCAGAACCGTGTCTTTCATGTCGGACATCATCTCGGCCCGGCCGCCGAAGGTGAACTCGTAGCCCGTCGGCCGGTCGAGGTCCGCAAGCACTCCGCGCAGGTTGGCGACGGCCCCGGCGAGGTCGCCGTCGGTCATGTCCGCTTCGACCGTGATCTGCTTGACCTGGTTCTGGCGGATGATCTCTACCGGCCCCACGGCCGGGCGGACCTCAGCGATGTCGCGTACGCGAAGGGTCTCGCCCTGGGCGCAGGTGAGGGAGAGGTTCTCGACATCCTGCCGGCTGCGCATCTGCGCCTCGGGCACGAGGACCCGGATGTCGTAGTACTCCGAGCCGTGCCGGTAACGCGTCGGCACGGCGCCGTTGATGAGCGTCCGCAGGGCACCGGCCACGTCTGCCACGGACACTCCAAGCTCGGCAGCCTTCGCCCGATCGAGCCGGACCTGGTACTCGGGTCGGGCGAGGTCCATCGAGATGTTGACGTTGGTGAAGACACCCGATTGCCTCATCGCCCGCGCCGTCCGGTCGGCGAGTTCCGAGAGCGTCTCGGTGTCTTGCCCCCGCACCTCCACGACGATGTCCGAGGCCCTCATGCCGTGTATGCCCTTGACGGGCATCTGCCTGGCCATGGCCTTCACGCCAGGGAGAGGCACTTTGCTGACCACCTGGCGCAGGCGAGCCACGTACTCGGCGGTGCCGACGTTGCGCTCGGCCTTCGGAACGAGTTGCAGATCCAGTTCACCCTCGTTGGCCACCTCGTAAGTGTAGAGCCCCCGCACCTGTCCGCCGGCGAGGGAGAAGATGCTCTCCACGAGTGGATCGCCGGCGACCTGCTGTTCGAGCTTCCGCAGCGCCCGGTCGGTCTCGGCCACGGAGGCGCCAGCGGGAAGTCTCACCTTGACCATGACCCGTCCGTCGTCCATCAGCGGAAGGAACTCGCCACCCAGCCGGCCCAGCAGGAGAAATCCACCAGCGAGGGCCGCCAGGAAGAGCGGAACCGCGAGCCACCGGCCGTGAAGAACGCCTCTTAGAGTCCAACCGTAGGCATCGGTCACGCGCGCGAAGAAGCGTTCGAACGCGCTGGCGCTGTAAGCCTGCCGCCGGCGCCCAAACAGGGCGGCGGCCAGCATCGGCGTCACCGAGACGGCAACGGTCAGGCTGATGATCACGATGCCGGCGACAACCATGATCAGCTCTCGGAAAAGAAGGCTCGTGAGGCCGGGCACGATCAGAAACGGCACGAAGAGCGCGAGGAACGACAGCGTAGCCGCGACGATGGCGGGGCCGACCTCGTCCGTTGCCTCCACAGCCTGGCCAGCGGCATCTCCGTCCGGATGCTCGTGGCGCAGGCGGGTGATGTTCTCCAGCACGACGATGGAGTTGTCCAGGACCACGCCGATGGCGACCACAAGCCCGCCGAGGGAGAAGATGTTGAG
>CAZQEQ010000137.1:0-3014 GCA_964592385.1 uncultured candidatus Brocadiaceae bacterium
GGCGGCTTGAGCACGTTGGAAGCATCGATGGCGCCCTCCGCCCCGCCCGCGCCGACGAGGGTGTGCAACTCATCGATGAAGAGGATGATGTTGCCCGCCTTGCGAACCTCTTCCATGACAGCCTTGATCCGTTCCTCGAACTGCCCGCGGTATTTCGTCCCGGCGACCATCAGTGCCAGATCGAGCATAACGATGCGCCGTCCTGGAGCAGGGCCGGAACATTGTTTGAGACGATGTCCTGCGCGAGCCCCTCGACGATGGCCGTCTTGCCGACGCCGGCCTCGCCGAGCAGCACGGGGTTGTTCTTCTTGCGCCGGCAGAGGACCTGCATGACGCGCTCTATTTCCTTCTCGCGGCCGATGACGGGGTCGAGTTCGCCGCTTCTGGCCTGCTTCGTCAGGTCGCGACCGAAGGAATCGAGCGCGGGGGTCTTGCTCTTCTCACGGGAACGGGGCTTGCCGCCCGATTCTTCCTCCTCCTCGGCGGCGGGGCCCTGCAACTCCATCACGCATTCTTCCACTTCGTCCAGGTCCACGTCGAGGTCCAGAAGGACCTGCGCGGCGACGCAGTCCTCTTCGCGGAGAATGCCGAGCAGCAGGTGCTCGGTGCGGACGAACTTATGCCCCTGCCGGGTTGCCTCCTCGGGGGCGAGTTCCCGGATGATCCGGCGCGCCCGGGGCGTGAAGGTCACCTGCCTGCCGGTGCTGAGCGGCTCGCCGGTTTGCACGATCTTCTCGACGACGTAGCGCGCCTTGTTCACCTCGACGCCGAGTTTCTGCAGGGCGGTGGCGGCGACGCCGGTTCCCTCGCGCAGCAGCCCCAGCAGGAGGTGTTCGGTGCCCACGTAGTGGTGGCCCATTCGCTGGGCCTCCTGGCGGGCGTGGCGTATCACCTCTCTGGTTTTGTCGGTGAACTTCTCCGGTCCCATGTCCTCTAACCGCTTGCCAGAATGCGCTTTACGTAGTCAGCCCTCAACTCGTTACGGATCGAGCTGTCGACTACTCTGCCCTCCATTGTCTGTAAATGCGCCGGCAAAGTCAAGAGGAACAGGATGTTGAGCGTCTCGAACCGCGTCCCGCTGAGCACACTCATCGCCAGGCCCATGCGGACCTGCGACAGAAGGCTCAGCGTTTCCTGGGAGGAAATGCTGTTCGCACAACTGAGCATGTGGAACGCCATGCGGAGGTGCTCGCGGAAGCCGTCCGGGTCGTTGCTGCACAGGTCGGAGCGCGCTCGCCGCTCCATCTCCGTCAGTCTGCTCGTCCCGGCGGCGACGGACTCGATGACCTCCTCTTCGCAAACGCCCAGCGAGGCCCTGTTGGATATCTGGTAGAAGTCACCGGCCCCGTGCGTCCCCTCACCGTAAATGCCGCGCAGCGACAGCCGCTTTCGCTCGGCCACCTTGATCACCTGGTCCATCCGGTGTGTCATGGTCAGCCCCGGCAGGTGGAGCATGACGCTGGCCCGGAGGCCCGTGCCCACGTTCGTCGGGCAGGCCGTCAGGTAGCCGTACTGGGCCGAGTAGGCGAACGGCACGCGCTCGGCCAGCAGGTCGTCGAACCGGTCGGCCCCCCGGTAGGCTTCCTCGAGTTGCAGGCCGCCCCGGATGGACTGGATGCGCACGTGGTCCTCTTCGTTGACCATGACGCTCAGTTGCTCATCATGGTCGAACGCCACGCCCCTGACCCAATCCGCCTCGGCGTGCTGGTGGCTGATCAGGCGCCGCTCCAGGAGCAGGTCCTTCAGGATGTCGTCCAGACCGTGGAGTTCGACGTAGGTCAGTGGGGGAGTGACGTCTGCCGAGAGCAGGACGTTGCGGAGCAGTACCTCCACAGCGGCCTTTTGCTTGTCGGAGGCCCAGCCCACGAAGGGATGCCCCGCCACGTTGCGCGCCAGCCGCACGCGACTGCTGACGGCGACGTCCCCCTCCGGCCCCCCCTTGAGCCACTCGACCAACCTATCCTTCAGGTTCGTCAAGATCATCTGCTTCTGGTTCCAGTTTGGCGATCTCGTCTCGCAGTTTGGCCGCCAGTTCGTAGTCCTCCCTGGCGACGGCGTTGTCCTGCCTCCGGCGCAGGGCACGCAGCCGGCCCAGGATCACTTCGCGCTCGCCCGCCTCGGGCGAGACCTTCCCGCAGTGCTGCGTGGCGCCGTGGACCTCCTTTAGCAACGGCGTGAGTGCCTTCCCGAACTCCTCATAGTCCTGGGGACAGCCGAGCGTCCCCTGCTGGCGGAACTCCAGGTAGCTGATCCCGCAGGCGGAGCACTGCTTCATGCTCAGTTCCTTCAGTTCCGGTGCCACGGCCGAAAGTATCTGCGCGAAAAGCTCGGTGGGACTCACCAGCGGCACGCCCTCTCTCTCGGCGTAGCACTCCTCGCACAGCAGTCGCAGCACCGGCTGACCGTCCACGAACTCGGTCAGGTGCACGGTCGCCCGCCGCTTGCCGCACACTTCGCACGTGTGCTGCTCTTCCTGTTCTTCCGGATTCTGCTCTTCATCCACGGACGCGGTCTCCTTGCGGCCTTACGGCGAGTAAGAGGCGCTGCACTTCTCCGATTCCCAACAGCTCACCCGTCCCACGCCGACGCCTTCCGGCAGAAGGTCGCCCATGCGGGCCGCGATGTGGCGACAGAGGTTCTCCGTCGTCGGGTTCTCACGGTCGAAAGGGGGCACCTCGTTCAGGTACGTGTGGTCCAGCTCCGAGAGGACCTGGCCCAGCGAGTGCTTCAGTTCGCGGAAGTCCATCACCATGCCGAGCTTGCCGAGCCTCTCGGCGACCACCCGCACCTGCACGCGCCAGTTGTGCCCGTGCAGGTTCTCGCACTCGCCCTCGTACTCGCGCAGCCTGTGCGCCGCTGCAAAATGGTCTTCGACCGTCAACTCGTACATCGCGGCCTCCGCGTGCCCCGTTGTCCTCCATTCTATGAAGGCCGCCGACGGGCGTCAAGCCGCCCGGCGCCTGGCTCGTCCCCAGTTTTTCGGGGGTTGGTGGGGATTTTCTGGAAAAGGTAAG
>CAZQEQ010000138.1:0-2911 GCA_964592385.1 uncultured candidatus Brocadiaceae bacterium
TGGGTTTCATGCCAGGAGCATAACTGACTGTAGCCCATGAGTACAAGTGTCAATAGGAGGAAGACGAGTCGTGCAGCAAGTGGTACTATGCTGAAGACGATGCTCAAGAGACATCAGCGGCCAGGACCGACGCCGGACGGACCCGTCTGGCGGCAGCCGCACTCCATTCGGCAATCCAGAGATACGGCAGGGACATCCTGGGCCTCACGTATGAAGGGGATCACCTGGAGCCTGAAAACATCGTTCGTGTCCGCTTCTTCAGCAATCCTTGGGCTGTGACGTTCGACGGCGTAGGTCCCCTGCGACGCAAGCCTGTGCTTAGTTCCAGCGAGACGAAGACGCTTTCCCCGATGCCTCAGATCAGCCGGTACGCCTTCGGCATGGTGTTCATTGACGGCAACCCGGGCTACGTACGCAACGCCCCCGGCCTTGCCCGCGCCGCGAGGGACGCAAGTGGCCGGCGGGGTGGCGGGAGCGCAAGGACCCGGTCGGCGGGGTGACGGTGCGTCTCGCCCCGTCCCTTCGACACGGCGCCGCTGCACGGATACACTGAGCCGTCCGCACGATTCCGCTCGGGGGAGGGGCTCAGGTGAAATACCGCAGGCTGGGCAGGACGGGGGTGAGGGTTCCGGTCGTGGGCGTCGGCACGTGGCAGCTCGGCGGTGATTGGGGGAAGGACTTCACGCAGGCCGAGGCCGACGCGATGCTCGGCCGCGCCGCCGAAATCGGCATCAACCTGATTGACACGGCAGCCTGCTACGGACCCGACCACCTTTCGGAGTCCATGATCGGCCGGTTCCTCCGCGGGCGCGACCGGGACGACTGGGTCATCGCGAGCAAGTTCGGTCACAGGCCCGGCTGGCAGCCGGACGAGCTGCGCCAGACGCTCGATGACTCCCTCCGCGCGCTCGGCACGGACTACATCGACGTCTGGCAGTTCCACTCCGGCTCCGACGAGCAGTTCCGCACAGAGGGCATGTGGGAGGAGCTGAACCGGCAGGTCGAGTCGGGCAAGGTGCGCCACCTGGGCATCTCCATCGGGCCGAACACCAACATCTACCAGACGTCCCGCGCGACCGAAGTGAACGCCTCGACCATCCAGGTGGTCTACAATCGGCTCGACCGCGGCGCGGAGGAGCAGGTACTCCCCTCGTGCGAGGAGCAGGACCTGGGCGTGTTGGCGCGGGTGCCGCTGGCCAGCGGGCTGCTGAGCGGCAAGTACGGCCCGGACGCGAAATGGCCGGAGCGTGACGTCCGCGCCAGGCGCGACCCGGGGGGGGTGCGCGCCCGGATCGAGCAGGTGCTCAGGATAAGGGATGAAGAGGTGCCAGAGGGCGTCCAGATGGCGCCGTGGGCGCTGGCGTGGTGCCTTCAGCACCCGGCCGTGACCTGCGTCATCCCGGGCTGCAAGACGGTCGGGCAGGTCGAATCGAACGCGAGCGCGGCGGACCTGGACATGGTCCGCGACGACCATCCGCAGGCGTGGCCCGGCTGAGCCGCGCCACGCGGAGACGCTCCGCCGGATGCACAAACGATGCGCCGCGTGGGCGCGCGAGAGCGGCGACTGGGTGAGCTTCGACAAGTGACCCGACCTGAAGGAGCAGGAACGATGGGCAAGCGATACACGGTGCGGCACCTGGACGACGTGCAGGGCGTGGACTGCCCCTGCGGGCTGAGCCGGCGCGTGCTGACCGCGGCCGACTCGGACGTCGGCAGCCTGCACGTGGTCAACATCAAGCAGGACAGCGAGGTCCACTACCACAAGGTCCGCACGGAGTTCTACTACGTCCTGCGCGGCGAGGGGGAGATGTACCTGGACGGGGACGTCGTCCCGGTCCGCGCGGGGCACGCGATCGCGATCCCTCCGGGCGTGACGCACCGAGCGCGCGGGGACCTGGACATCCTGAACGTCGTCATCCCGCCCCACGGGCCGGGCGACGAGTTCATCGTTGAAGAAACTTCCCCGCAAGCGTAGCATGGGGAGGTGGTTTTCCTTTCCCTGATGCAACGGCACGAAGGGCGCGAATCCATGGCGGAAGGGGACGTCTTCCTCGATCCGGATTACGTAGGCTTCTACGAGTGGTCCTGTGGCGACTACGCGGACGACGTCCCGTTCTACACGTGGCTGGCCGGCGAGCACGGCGGGCCAGTCCTCGAGGCGGCCTGCGGCACGGGCCGACTTACGATCCCCCTGGCGCGCGCGGGCTCCGAGGTGGTCGGGTTCGACGCCTCGCCGCCCGGCCTGGAGGCGGCCCGGGGCAAACTGCGCCGGGAGCCGCCCGACGTGCAGGGACGCGTCTCGCTCGTCGAGGCGGAGCTGACCTCCTTCGACCTGGGCCGGCAGTTCGCTTCCGTGTTCGTCCCCAACTCGGCCATCTTCCACCTCCAGGGGCGCTACTCGTTGACTGGCTGCTTCCGCCGCCTCTACCAGCACACGCGGCCCGGTGGCGTGGCCGTGGTGGACGTTGTCGCACCGCACACAATGGCCGACCAAAAGGTCGGCGACCAGCAGGTCGTGAAAGCGGACGTCAACCCGGCGACCGGCCTGATGACGCGCGAGCTGAACCGCAAGCTCAGCATCGACTGGGGGACGCAGATCGCGCGCGTCGAGCACGAGTTCATCGAGTTGGACGGCGAGGACGAGAGGCGCTTTGTCTTCCGACAGGAGTACCGCTGGCTGGGCAGGGAGGAGGGGGAGGGACTGCTCCGGCGCGCCGGCTTTCCGGAGGTGAGGACGCTGGGAGACTTCGACGGCAGCAAGTACACGTCCGACTCGCCGCGCCTCATCCTGATGGCTCGCCGGCTCGACCGGGACGCACTGTAGGCCTAGTGCTCTACGACTCTTGCTTTTAGGGATCGGGTTTTGGTACTCAACACCTCCATCGAGATACCCGTGACCCGGTGGAGGAGC
>CAZQEQ010000139.1:0-2744 GCA_964592385.1 uncultured candidatus Brocadiaceae bacterium
ATATGCCCCCGAACAGGTTATCGTCGTAGTCGGCGTCGAATAGGAAACGCCAGTAGAACGTCCGTCGGGGCCGCAGCATCTGCTCGATGTTCTCTTCAACGTACGCGAACAGCGGTTCGAGCGACGTGCCTGCGAAATCGTCGGCCCGTGGCTTTAGCACGCGCACGCCGGGCGAGTACGCGTCCGGGTACTCGTACTCCACACGATGCACGAGCCGGCCCAGGTGTACCTGTGCCCGATCCCAGCGCCTGGCGCCGTATTTGCTCCTGAGCACCTCCGGCTCCTCGTCGTCCGGCAAAGGGCCCAGCAGCTTGCGGACCAGGTCCTTCACCACAGTCACCTCGTCAACTCTTTTGGCGAACTCCTCCGATTCTTCATACGCCTCGTCGTCGTACGGGTCCAGTCTGCGTTGATACTTGACAAGGGCCCTGCCCAGGTCCATCTGTCGGCCGTCTATCATCTGCACGATGCCTTCCGGCATCTCGTGCCGCTGGGCCAGGTCCGCGAACTCCACCCAGAACGCATCCTCATGATCCCGGATCATGCGGTACACGGGGGCGCGGACTTCCTCGACTTCGGCCACCTCCCGCTCGATGGATTCCCGGTCACCGCGGCCGAAGATGTCGATCGTCGCGCGGCGCCACTCCACCGTCCCCTTGAACACGAAAGCCTTGCCGCCGTTGGCGAAGATCGGCCCGAGCAGCACCACCAGGGCGGCGCACATCAGCAGCAGGGAGAAGATCCCGAGGCCGGAGAACGATCCGTCGAGGACCTTTCGAGTTCCCAGTCGCATCGAGTTCAGCCCCCTTTGAGCCGTCGTCGGGTGCCCCGCACAGCCCATTCACTCAACAGGTTCAGGACAAAGGAGAAGAGCAGCAGACAGAAACCCAGCGCGAACAGCGCGTGGTAATGGCCTGAGCCGACGGCCGTCTCCCCCATCTCGAGTGCGATCGTTCCCGTGAGGGTGCGCACCTGGCTGACGTAGTTGTACCACGGGACGGGTATCTCGAACCTGTTGCCGGCGGCCATCAGCACCACCATCGTTTCCCCCACGGCGCGCATCACGCCCAACAGGACGGCCGCCAGTATGCCCCCTTTCGCAGCCGGAATGACCACCCTCACCATCGTCTCCGCGCGGGTCGCCCCCAGGGCGTAGCTGCCCTCGCGCAGGCCCCGTCCCACCGCCGTCAGGGAGTCCTCGCAGACGCTCACAATGGTGGGCAGCGCCATGAAGGAGAGCAGGATGGACGCGTTGAGGGCGTTCCTGCCGGCGTGGATCTCCAGTGCCATGAGCTTCCCGCTCAGCGTGCGCAACACCCAGAGGGCCGCCGCGGCAAGGACGAGCGCGACCAGCGGACGGGCGAACCGGCGGGCACGGTCCGACAACGGGCCGGTTCCCACGTCGCTCGCGACCACAATGCCGACGACGGCCATCGGCCCGGCCAGCAACCACAGCGCCACGGCCAGCAGTGTACCGCCCTGCTCCTGGAGAAGGGGAGCAAAGACAACCAGCGCGAAGAAACCGTAGGCAACTGACGGAATGGCCGCCAGCAGCTCGATGATCGGCTTCACAACCTCTCGCACCGAGAACGGCACGACGTCGCTGAGCGTGATGGCGGCGAACAGCCCCATCGGCACTGCGATCAAGCAGGAGCCGATTGTCACCAGCGCGGTGCCCACAAAGATACCCTGGGCGCCGAACACCGGCGGGGTGTGCGTCGGGTACCAGCGCTCGCTCTTGAAGAACGCCCCCACGCCGAACTCGCGGAAGAACGGCAACGCGTCCCTGAAGATGAAGAAGAGGATGAACAGGATGGCCACCGCTGAGGTGGCTGTGATCGCGAACAGCAGGGAATGACCCAGGAAGCCGATGAGCCGCCTCCGTCGCGCGACGCTCTTACGGACTACGAGCCCCTGGGGTTGCGACTTGCTCACTGGCGAGTGCATTCACCGCTGAGAGAGAATGAAAAACGCATGGCCCGAGCAGCCTGTTGAAGAACTGGATCTGGTCGCATCTGGCGGCGGCGCGGCCGAGCCCAGTTTTTCAACAGGCTGCTAGAACCGCCCGTTCGCGCAGGGGCG
Source organism: uncultured candidatus Brocadiaceae bacterium (assembly GCA_964592385.1). Lineage (GTDB taxonomy): Bacteria > Planctomycetota > Brocadiia > SM23-32 > SM23-32 > CAZQEQ01. The sequence continues at coordinate 2,083 of CAZQEQ010000139.1, forward strand.
GCTCTCGGACTGCTTCGGTGCTGCTCAATAGTCGGTAACCGGCACGAAGCCGACCTCTTCGACGATCTGCTGCCCGTCGCGCGTCAGGTGCAGCGTGACGAAGCGGTGCACGTGCGAACCGAGCTTCGGATAGCCGTTGGTCCACATGAACAGGGGACGAGAGATAGGGTATGCGCCCGTGACAACCGTGCGCGGGCTGGCGGTGACGCCGTTGATCTTCAACGCCTTCACACCCTCCAGGAAGCCGAGGCCCACGTACCCGACGGCCCCGGGCGTCGTGCTCACAGCCGCCCTGGCCGCGCCGTTGCTCTGCACGTACTCGGCGCCCCTGATCTCTTCCTTGTTCATGACCAACTCCTCGAACGTTTCGTACGTGCCGCTGGCCGTGTCACGGCTGATCTTGACTATCTCCTGCCTGGCGCCGCCAACCTGGCTCCAGTTGGTGATCTTCCCGGTGTAGATGTCGCGCACCTGCTCGACGGTCAGCGCATCCACCCGGTTGCTCTCGTGTACGATGACAGCAATGCCGTCCATCGCGACGACGTGGGCGACCGGCATCACGCCGTTCTCCACCGCGTCCTTGAACTCCCCGTCCTTCATCGGGCGGGACATGCTCGCGACGTCGCACGCGCCGTTGATCAGGCTCTTGGCGCCGTTGCCGC
>CAZQEQ010000140.1:0-2677 GCA_964592385.1 uncultured candidatus Brocadiaceae bacterium
AGGCCGGCGTTCTTCAACAACGTGGCCGTGTACGCATCATCCTTTGAGACGACCAACCAGCCAATAGCGGCGGGGCACAACGTGCATATTGCAGAACGGACGCGCATCGGCGATGGCCGTCACGTTGACCGGTTGGTGCGATTGGCCGGCACTGCGGAGTTCCCGGGGGAGTTCAGCGGCCACGGCCCCGTTCTGTGGGACCGGGCCCGCCGCCTGCGCGACCTGAAATATCCCTCAATTGGCCCGAGGGAGCTGTTGTATCCGCCGCCTTCCAATTACTTCGAGTCCGAGGGAAGCTTCAACGGTGAAGCTCGCGTCGTTCACCATTATGTGCATGACGGAGCCCAACTCGTCCAGCGACAGACGCGCCGGCCGCGCGCCAGTTGGCGGAACCGAGGCGAGACAGAGCACGAGGTCCTTACCACGCGGTTCCTGCGGACGATCCCGAACGGCCCGCTGCTGTATATCGACTCGGACGGGACGGCGGACCTGAACTTCACGGACCGGTACGGCCGGCCGTGGTTCCTCTGCCGGCTTCAGTCCGGGCGCCGCCAGTATGTCCGTGCAGCGCCCGGGGACGGCGGGGTGGGGGTACGCAACACCGGGTTCCTGCAGCCGCTGCCGCTGCCCATGGGGGCGTACCTGGCCTACCAGCCGTGGCACCTCCACGCCATCGAGGCGGACGCCGTGATGGGTCGGATAGGCACGGCCGGTTGGGACGGTCGCTACAGGGGCGACCCGGGGCTGCTGCTGTACCGCTCGCTCGGCTGGTGGGAAAGCGTCCAACTGATGTGGTCGCGGGATCCGCTGAATAGCATCGGGTACGGGGCTGGCGCGCTTGGGCTGATCGCCGCGGGGATCATCTTTGCGATTCCCAGCGTCGGGAAGAGCCTGGGGCTGAGCGCGCTGGGTGTATCGATGCTTGCGGGCGGTTTCATCGGAGCCGGGATCGGCCTCGGCGTCGTCGGCCTGGCCACCCATGACTTCGACGCCGCCCTCCGCGCCGCGCTGGCCGGGGGCGTGGCCGGCGCCGTCACCGGCGCGCTGGGCCAGGGTGTGGGGGCGTTGATGGCCAAGGCCGTGGGCTTGGAGGCCGGCGCGGCCGCCGCCGGGAAGTTCAGCGCCGCCTACCTGACCCGCTCGCTCGCGGTCGGCCCCGTCGCCGGCGCCGCCGCCGGGGCGGGCGGGGCCTTCTCAAGGGCTCTCACCCACGGCCTTCTCACTGGACAACCCGCGGACGAGGCCCTAGAATTGGCCGTCCATGAGGCCGGCAGGGGCGCCCTGGTCGGGGGGGCCCTCGGCGCGGCCGTGCCCCTGCTGGGGTTGGGCCTCTGGGGAGGCGGGCGCATCCTCGGGCTGGGGATGCGCGGGCTGGGACGGCTGGGCCGGGAGACGATGCTGGCGTCGGTGGGCGGGTCCGCACGGGCCGGCGAGCGCACACAGACGATGGCGACGCTGCTGAGACATCTTGGCCGGGGACGGGAATTGTCCTACCGGGAGTTCCTGGCGACGGCGGGACCGCTCTTCGCCGGGCGGGCCGAGCCGGCCTATGGGCAGGCGTATTATCTTTGGCGGTTGCTCTTCGGCAGCAGGCAACTGGCAGGAAGGGCGTATCAGCAGTTCCTGGGCCGTGTGTGGCATGTGGGAGTCGTGCCTGCGTACCTGGGTCTTCTGGGCCAGCGGCTGTGGGGCGTGGAGGCCGAGATCAGGTCGCCATGGGAGGCGGCCGGGTACGGGCTGGGCCTGTTCGAGGAGCAGCTCCTGCGGCCGGCGCTGGTGGCGGCCCCGGGATGGTGATCGGGAACGGCTGACGGAAAGGAGCTTTCGGGGCGATGGGAATGTGCGTGCTCTGGTTGCTCGGCGGCGTTGTGGGGATGCTGCTGGTGTTCGACCTCGCCTGCAGGCTGACTGATCGCCTGTGGCCGCTGAAGTATCGCTGCGAGTCGCTGTCGGAGCTGCGGGAGCACGTGGAGCAGTTCTTCCGTCGGGCCCTGCGCCGCACCCAGTTGGTCGTCAAGGCGGAGGGGACGGGCAACTCGGTTCGCATCCTGAAGTGGTACGATTACAGCGACAGCCGCACCTGGGCCTACGTTGTCGTTCCGGACGTAGAGCGTTTCCGGCGCGGCTCGAACCGCGCGCGGGAGGTCTTGTCGAAGGTGGGCGGGGAGTGCGGCTTCGGTGTCAGCCCCCGGAGGCTGTGGGACGCGGACCTGCTGGCGTGCCGGTGTGAGGATGTGGACGCCATCCTCTCTGCCGTCCACCAGGTCTTCCACGAGCTGCACGGCTTGCCGGAGACTACACACTTCGTGGCCTACGTGAAGGGCAGCATCGCGTACGACGACGTGCTTTGGCACGGGCGCAGTTCGGCCAGGGACTCCCTTGTGGCGGCCCGGTCGCGCAAGCTAGCGCGTCCTTATCTGCGGTCAGGAGCTCTGCCTGTGCGAGCCGTGATGTATGCCCTGGGCTCGCTGCTGGGCAAGATCATCTTCTTTCCGTCCAGACTGGCGCGGTGGCTGGGCGGGCGGAAGGGCCCGCCCGGCTACTGGGACGAACGGGAGCGATGAAGGTGCCTGCCGGGCGGCCCGGCGGACGGGCGAGCGGCTTTCCGCCCCAGCGTTTGCCGGGCGTGGAGGCCGAGATCAGGTCGCCATGGGAGGCGGCCGGGTACGGGCTGGGC
>CAZQEQ010000141.1:0-2647 GCA_964592385.1 uncultured candidatus Brocadiaceae bacterium
CCTCATTGTCCAACCTCTTCAGGTCCGGGGGACGCTGGCCGGGGACAGCGAGCAGATCCGGCCTCTTCCACATCCTCTCGCCGGACCAGGCCCGGAGCCGCTTCTCGGCGACATAGTACTCGTGAAACGACGCCGGATCGTCGAACACGTCGCCCCTCGACGTGCCGTACGGGACGACCCGCGTCCCAGCCACGGACCCGTCGAGCGCCTTGGCGGTCATGTCCTCGCCCCAGAGTCCCTGCTCGTAGCGTGCCAGGAAGTCCCCGTTCCGCGGCGGGAACGAGTCGAGCAGGCCGGTCCAGTCGTGCCTCTGCTCGCGGTACGCCCTGACCCACTTCCCCACCGTGCCGATGGTGAGGCCCGTTATGTCGGCGGCCTCCCGTATCGTCTTCCCGTCGTGCTCGACCGCCAGCACCGCGCGCATCCTGAGCTGCTCCCTGCTACTCACCCCCGTCGTGCTCTTGCGCGACAGCGCCTTCAGCATCCTCGTGCTCTCGTCCATTCGCTTGTCCCCTCTTCCGGTACCCAAATCACATTGACAGTCCACTACCCACTATACGCGCCGCTAGAATCCGGCATGAGTCTCAGGGCGGCGAGCTTGTTCTCCGGCGCGGGCGGACTGGACATCGGCATCGAGAAGGCCGGGTTCGAGGTCATGTACCGCGCGGACTCCGAGCCATGCTGCCGCGACACCCTCCTCGCCAACGGCCGGCCGGCCGTTGTCGCCGACATCCGGGAGACCGAAACGCTGCCCGCGGGGTTGGATCTCGTGTTCGGCGGCCCGCCGTGCCAGTCCTTCTCCAGCGCCGGGGCCATGGGCGGCGTGTCGGATCCGCGCGGGCAGCTCATATTCGAGTTCGCCCGCGTCGTCGCGTCCGCGAGGCCGAGGCTGTTCCTGATGGAGAACGTGAGGGGACTCGCCACGGCCCGGTCGCCCGACGGCGAGCCGGGCGGCGTGCTGAAGTCCCTGGTGTCCGCGATGGAGGGCGAGGGTTACGCCTGCCGCGTGGCGCTCCTGAACGCCGCCGACTTCGGCTCCCCGCAGAGGAGGGTGCGGCTGTTCGTCACGGGCTCGCTGGCAGGGAAGCCGCCGGACGAGCCGACGCCCACCTGCGGCAAGGGCGGCGACCCGGCGCCGTGGGCGACCCTAGGACGGTTCCTGGAGGAGCGAGGGGAGCGGGACGAGTCCAAGTGGACGAGACCGTCTCCCGGCGTCGCCAAGGCGCTGGAGGGGACACCGGAGGGCAGCGGGCTGAAGAGTCCGGGGAAGAAGGAGGCCACCCGCCCCGGCGGGCACTGGGGCTACAAGCAAGGCGCCTTCATCGCCGACAGATCCCTCCCGGCCAGGACGGTCACCGCGTCCCCGACCACGGACATGATACGCCTGCCAGACGGCTCGCTGCGCAGGCTCACGCTCGGGGAGGTCGCCGGGCTACAGGGGTTCCCGCCGGACTGGGAGTTCTGCGGGACAATGGCGCAGCGGTTCCGCCAGGCCGGAAACGCGGTCCCGGTGCCGCTCGCCGAAGCCGTCGGGCGGACTCTCGCTACCCGCCTCGCCTCATGGGACGACTCCGAGGCATTGGCAAGCGCCGACCTACCGGCCTGCATACTACAGTCGATAAAACGGACGAAGTGGGAGCACCGCCGCAACGGCGAGTCCAGGGGGGCGTAGGGGAAGGGCCGCCCCTTCGGGGCGGCCCTTTTCTTTGCGCCGCGAGCCTCCTTGGTTTGTGGGTCGGCTCCGCCTCATCTGGTGGGCGCCGTGGCGCGCCCGCGACATCCGTGTCGCTCCCGCCCGCTCTCCCCCGGGTCGCCACGCCCGGCAGCGTCGCGGGTCCGCTGCGTCGGCTCGCCCCCGATTCTATCCGCCTTCCATATTGTTTGTTGGACCCATGAGGCGGAGAGAGAAGTGCGTTAGCCACGGGAGGGGGCGACATGGGCGCTGCTGGGATACTCAGGCCGGACGAGGTGGTCTTCTACCATCCGCTGGACGACTATGTGGAACACACCCAGAGCCAGGCCTGGTCGGGTAGCGGCGGATTCGTGGCCGGGAAGATCGGAGACGGCACCAGCGCCGTCACCGCCGACGCGTTCGCGTTCGGGGGCCTGCACCAGACGGGCGCCGGGAACACTTTCCCCAAGGTGATGGTGGCCCTCGACAGCACGCGTGTATTCTGTGGCGGGAAGGCCGCCTCGTTCGTCGCCACAGTTAGCGGGACCGATGTCACCTTCGGGCCATCGGGTGCTGGGTGCGGGTTCGACAATTGCCCGAACGACGCGATCCTCCTTTCGTGGGACGGTACGAACGGGCAAGTCGCTCACATCGCACGGTACTACGGAGATGTGGAGCTGATGACTATCAGCGGCGGGGGGTCCGCAATCACACAGACACGCAAGTACGCCACGGATCCGTCGTTCTCCAACGGCGGGAGTGTCGCGAGAATTGACTCTACGCACTTCGTGATCGCCTTCAAGGTCGCCGGCGGTAATGCGTTCGCGGCGGTATGCACGGTGAGCGGCAGCGACTTCACGATTGGAACCCACCACGACTTCCCCTCCGGATCCGACTGCCACCCGGACACGGCAGCGGCGTTGGACTCCAGCCGCGTCGTGTTCATCTATCGCAGGGGGACCAACACGGCCAGGG
>CAZQEQ010000142.1:0-2366 GCA_964592385.1 uncultured candidatus Brocadiaceae bacterium
AGACGAGAATGGGGTCGTACACGTCGTATTCAACGTCCGCCCTGGCGACACGGGCTCCCATGCAAAGGGCCGGGACGAACAGGAGGACCATTCCCATCTGCCGGATGGTCTTCAGCGTTTCCATACTCAGTTCCTCCACACAGGTCCCGCCGTGAGGAGGCCGCCCGGCGCCGCGCTCATGCGCTTCCGGGTGCTGCGGACAACGCGGGATTCCCCGGCGGCCTCAGGGCGCCGGAGGGCATGGAAATCCAGGTCACTGGCGTTGCCGCCGGGGGCGGGAAACTGCCCGGCCGGGAGGGAAGGATACATATCCCAAAGCTCCGCGTGGAGCAGTAAGCCGATACCAATGCTCTCGTAATACCCAGGCCAAATAGTACATCCCGCCCGCCCAGATGTCAACGCTTTTCTCAGGGCGCACCGCGCCTTCTCCACGGCCCGCCACCCCAGGCGGCGTGAACGGCACGGCGCGGCAGGGGGAAGAGACCGAAGAGCCCCACAAGGGAAAGCGTTGTGATCCCGCCGTACGGCGGGCAAGCGTCGTCCGGCCTTCGTAGCCGAGGCTACTCTCTGCTCCGCACTGCATAGCTTCAGCAGAGCAGTGTCGGCGGAGTAGGCTGCCGTTGTGGTGAGAACGGGGCGGGGAGGCTCAGGCGGCTGCGCGGCGGAGGGACCGCCGGGCCTGGGAGACGTATTCTTCGCTTATCTCGAAGCCGACCCAGCGGCAGCCCAGCCGGGCCGCCGCCGACGCCGTCGTGCCCGTGCCCATGAACGGGTCCAGGACGACCAGCGGCCGCTCTCCCGTGAGCCCGTGCAGCCGGATGCACATCTCCGGCAGCTTCTCGGGGAAGGCCGCCGGGTGCGGCTTCGCGCCCGTGACGGTCCGATACGGGATGTACCAGGTGTTGCCCCGGCCGCGCAGGTCGCGGGTCGCCCCCCCGCCGCGGCGGGTAGATTTCCAGCGGCCGATGTTGCTCTTGTCCCGGTAGGGGACGCCGACGGCCAGCTTGTCCAGCCGCGTGTCGCCGAGCGGGGTGAAGTGGAAGATGTACTCGTGGCAGCCGTTCAGGTAGCGCGGGCTGTTGACTGGCTTGTAGTGGCCCATGTTGACGCCCTCTTCGGGCGCGGCGATGGACTTGATCCAATGGATGGTGTTCTGGAGCCGGAAGTGCCGGGCCACGCGCTCGGCTGCCCGCAGCGAGCGCAGTTCGTCCGACGGCCTGTCGCCGATGTTGAGGAAGAACGAGCCGTCCTGCCTGAGCACGCGCCGGCATTCCAGGGCCACGCGCTCCAGCCAGTCGAGGTATTCCCCGAACGGCATGTTGTCGTCGTGGGTGTCGTAGGCAACGCCGATGTTGTAGGGCGGCGAGGTGACGATCACGTCCACGGAGGCGTCGGAGAGCCTGCGGCGCATCCCCTCGACGCAGTCCTCGCAGAAGACGGCGTCCAGGTTGCGCTGTGTGCGGCTGAGTGTGGAATCCTCGGCGTCCACCGGCCGTGCCCCTTTCGGCAATCCGTAAGGCGCCATTGTCGCAGATTGCGGGGGCGGATTGCGCGGGGCCGTCGTAAGTCGGTACTTTTGCGTACTTTGCAGCGGCCAGAAATGCCGGGGCGCCTCAGCCCTGCGCCGCCAGCTTGAGGCCACCCACCATGACGGGCGCCGTCAGGGAGCTGCCGAGCCACTGCCGCTCGCTGCCGATGGCCTCGACGCGCTTGAGGACTTCATAGACGTTCCCCGCGACCATGCAGTCCTTGACGCGCCCGACGATGCGCCCCCCCTCGACCAGGAAGCCGAGCGAGACGTTGACGCTGAACTCCCCGGCCAGGATGTTGCTCTGGCCGGAGCCGAGGGTCTGGTCTATGACGAGCCCGCGCTCCATGCCGGCGAGCATGTCGTCGAACGACGCGTCGCCGGCGGCGAGCACCGTGTTCGTGCTGCCGGGCGACGGGCGGGCGGCATAGCTGCGGAAGCCGTTCCCGGTCGGTTCCATGCCGAGCAGGGCGGCCGTCTGGAGGTCGGCCAGGTAGGTGCGCAGGACGCCGCCGTCGAACAGGACGCGCGGGCGGGCGGGCGTGCCCTCGTCGTCCATCGGGCAACTGCCCGGGGCGAAGGGAACGGTCGGGTCGTCGGTTATCGTGATGCGCTCGTCGAGGACCTGCTCGCCGATGCGCCCCCGCAGGACGGAGGAGCCCTTGTGGACGTGCTTGCCGTTCAGCGCGATCTCCAGCGGCATGAAGAGGTTCCCCAGCGACTTGGGCACGAAGACCATCGGCATGGCTTCCACGCGCGCGGGCGCGACGGTCGAGGCGTCCTTCACCTTGTTCAGGACGGTCCGAGCCAGGTCCGCGACTGACTCCAACGGCTGCGC
>CAZQEQ010000143.1:0-2267 GCA_964592385.1 uncultured candidatus Brocadiaceae bacterium
CCCTCTCCTGCAGGATCGTCACCAGCTTCGTGATCTCGCGGTCGTGGGCGTCCAGGCGCTTGTCGTGCGCCCACAGCCAGACGATCGCCGGCACGATCAGGTACTGGATGATCGCGTTGAGGGTGTGCCAGTCGAGGGTCACAGCTGCGGCTCCTCTTGCGGCAAGCCACCAGCCAGGAGGCCGCCAAACGGCAGCGCCAGGAGGCCCTTGTCCACGATGAACCGGCGGATGACCTCCTCGTTCGAGATCTTGTCCTTGGCAGCACGCTTCGCGACGCGGTTGCGGAACAACTCCATGAACGTGCCCTGGGAGGCGTCATCGACCCCCGTGCGCTTCGCCGCGCCCATCCACAGCGCCGCCTGGGCCTGCGCCGGGGTCAGGCCGCGATCCCGGCCGATCTCGGTGATCAGATCCTCAAACGCCGCATACTCGTTGTCGTTCGGCTTCTGCGCCCAGACCGGCGGGTAGTCGGCGATCTCGTCCATCGTCACCACCCCGTCCTGCACGGCGCGCTTGGGGCTGAACGAAGGCTGCGCCTTCCCGTTGACATCCCGCATCTTGAAATACGCGGCGGCGTCCGGGTTCTTCGCGATCAGGTCGTCCATGAACTCGCGCGACACGTCGTTGACGTTCTCCAGCCAGCGCGGATCGCCGGACGCCATCCCCATGTAGCGGGTGTAGTGGAGATCGGCGGCCATGTTGCGCCGGTTGCCCAGAAGGCTGTTCATAAACCCCTTGGGCTTCGCCTGTTCCGTCCAGCTGCCAGACGCCGGGCTCTTTACCTTGTGCGGCTCCGGCGCGGCCGACCAGCCACCCTGAGAGTAGCGCGCCGTCGCCAGTTCCTGCAGGCCGGCCGTCTTGTGGCCGTAGCCCTTGGGCCGGGTGCGCGCCAGCGCCTGGCCATCCTTGAGGTTCTCCACGCCAAGCAGGCCCTCGACGTACTCGGGATCCGTCGCCATCCGGTTCCGCAGCATCGAGGCGTTGCCGATGTTGGCGTCCACCTTCGACCCAGGCGATGCCGTGCCCATCAACTCCATAAACTGCCGCCACTCCGCGTCGCCGCGCTGCGGGCCGAGGTAGTGGATGAACCAATCGCGCAGTTCCTCGGTGTTGTACCAGTCCGCGCCGCCCAGCTTCAGCCCGGCGTCGATGTCCGCCTCCAGCTTGATCCGGGCCGGGCTGGTCTTGTCCCGCAACACGTCCAGCGCCCCCGTCATGCGGGCGCTCTCTTCCTTGGGGTGATACCGCAGGTAGCTGACCTCAGACCGATCGACGCCAGGCCCCAGGTAGCGCGGGTCGGATCCAGCCGGCAGCGCCATCGTCGGGTGCGGGCCGATCCCCGCCAGGTCGTCCGCGCCCTGCATGCCGCCCGGCATCTCGAACGGCGCGCGCGTGGGCTCGTTGCCGCCCAGGGGCAGCATCACCGACCCGCTGTCGTCGCCGACGAACGCCCGCAGCCGGTCGAGGAGGCCGCCCTGGGGCTGGTTGCGGAGCATCGGCACGCCGTCGCGCGCCGTGATGTCGAGGACGCCGTCATCGAAGAAGACGTAGTTGTTGGTGCCAGACCCGGCTTTTCGCGAGAACTGGTCCAGGTAGCGGACACCCGGAACCCCGGCCTCGTTGAGGGCGGCAGACAACTCGGCCGGATCGATCTCGTCAAAATTCTCTACGATGTCCTCGTAGGTGTTCGGGCCGCTGGCGTACTTGTCGAAGAACCCGTCGCCGTAGCGGGCGTCGAAGGTCTTCCGCAGGGCCGCCTTGACGTTCTCGGGCTGGTCGCGGAGCGGGGCGTCCCAGTTCACCATGTCCGCCGGGTCGGCGTAGGCCAGCGCGTCGTAGACGTAGCCGTTGAACCCCTCCTTCAGAGCCGACTCGTCGTACCCGCGGGCGTAGATGTTGGCGATGTCCTGCGTCATGCCGGGCTCGCGCCACACCGAGTCGAGCATGATCTCCCTCGTCGGCGCAAAGTTCCGGTCGAAGAAGAACCCGGAGGTGTAGGCCATGTTCGGCGGCACGCCGTTGGCAATCAGCCAGTCCTGCGTCCAGGCGGGGTCGATCATGTTCCCCAGCTGTTCGGCGTAAGTCTCCGCGGCCCCCCTCGCCTCCGCCCCGTAGAGGCCGTGGCCGTACATCTGCGAACCCTCGCCCGTGCCGATCTTGCCGCTGTCGAAGGCGTCGAACTTGTGCGGGCTGCCGTGGTGGAACCTGATCGCGCCCGCATCGTCGGCGACGAACCGCAGCGCGTCGTCCAGCAGGCCGCCCGGAG
>CAZQEQ010000144.1:0-2186 GCA_964592385.1 uncultured candidatus Brocadiaceae bacterium
CTCCGTAGGCAGACGCAGCGCGCCTGTGCCGTGCACGGCGGGCGAGGCCGCCCCCCGTCAAATGCCGTGCGCCGTACGGCATGGCGCGGCCCGTCGAGGCTGACCAGTGCCCGGCCCGCCGCCGATCCGGGACGGCAGCTCTGATCAACGGGGCGATTTGTCGCACCTGAGTTTGGGCTTGGGGGGGCCGATCCTGGCGGTTTGAGGCGGTTCCCGCCTTTCCGGGGCAATCCCCGCAAAAATCTTTTTTGTCGCGCCCGCTTTTTTCTTGACGAAATCGGATAAGTATGATACTATCCCGATCCGGGCGGGGCGGTCCCGCCCGAAGTCCCTTCCGGGAAAGGAGCGCCGCCATGCGAACGCCGAAGGAGCTGTCGCTCGTCCGCCGGATGCTCCGCGCGCGGGTCAAGCGAATGGCCGCCCGAGGGCCGGTCCTCACGGCCAGCCTGGTCCGCATCGCCAAGCAGTGCGGGCGGGCCGGCTGCCGCTGCCAACGGGGCGAGAAGCACGTGGGAAACTGCGTGACGTACAAGGAGAAGGGGAAGACGCGGACGGTGTACGTTCCGCTGTCTCAGCTCGAGGAGGTCACGGCATGGAGCGAGGAGGCGCGGCGTCTGCGCGCGCTGATGCAGGAGTCCACGCAACTGTGTCTGGCGCTGATCCGGGGGCGGGCCCGGATCCGGCGCGAGCAGCGCCTGCGGGAGAGGGGTTCGGAGGGATCGTCGTCCGCACGGTGAATCACTTCTGGCCGAAGCTGCGGGACTGGCTGAAGGCGATGCCCGACGCGCGGGATCCCGAGGCGATCGTCTATTCGCCCCAGTTCCTCCTCGTCTGGGGGCTGTGCCTGTTCCTGTTCAAGCTGGGGAGCCGCCGGCAGCTGGATTATCGGCTCGTCGGGGCGCCTCTCCTGGCGAATCTCAACCGCCTGGCGGGGGCGGCCCAGACGACCACCCCCGTGCACGGCACGCTCGATCACTTCGTGGGCCATCTGGGCGTCGAGGCGCTCCTCGCGCTGCGCCTGCGGATGAACCGGCGTCTGATCCGCATGAAGGCGCTCGACGCCGGTCGGCTGTTCGGGAAGTTCGTCGTCGCCGCCGACGGGACCGGCTGGCTGGTCTTTCGCAAGCGTCACTGCGACCACTGTCTGGAATGGAAGCAGGGCGGTCGGACGGTCTACATGCACTGGGTCCTCGAGGCGAAGCTGGTCACGCCGAACGGCCTCGCGCTCAGTCTGGGCACGGAGTTCATCGAGAACCGCGACCTGCCCCAAAACCGCCGCCTGAGCAAGAAGCACAAGCAGGACTGTGAACTCAAGGCGATGCTGCGCCTCCTGCCCCAACTCCGCGCCGCCTATCCCCAGACGCCCTTCTGCCTGACGAGCGATTCCCTGAGCGCGTGCGGGCCCGTCATCCAGGGGTGCAAGGACGTCCGCTTCTCCTTCGTCCTCGTCTTCAAGGAGGGCCGGACCCCCGCCCTCTGGGCCGAGTTCCAACGCCTCCTGCCCTTGTGCCCGGAGAACGTCCTCCGCGTCGTCCTGCCCGACGGCGCCGTGCAGGTCTTCCGATGGGTCTGCGATCTCGAGCACGAGGACTCGAAGCATCGCCGCCACCGGCTCCACGCCATCCTTTGCGAGGAAACGAGGAACGGGGAGACCACGACCTACGCCTGGATCACCGACCTCCGCGCGAGCCGCGACACGGTCGTCCCCATCGCCTCCCAGGGAGGGAGAATCCGATCGAAGATTGAAAACGAAGGCTTCAACCTGCAGAAGAACTCCGACCTGAACCTGGAACACCCCTACAGCCGCAACCTGGAACGGGCCAAGGCGTACTACTTCCTCCTGCAGATCGCCCACACGATCCTGCAGCTCGTTGAGAAGGGGAGCCTCCTCCGGGGCTTGGCGGCCCAGGCGCCGCGGCGCGCGGCGCCCGGCCCGAAGGAGAGCGCCAGCCGACTCGCGGCGCGCGTCTTCGGCGGCCTCAAGAACATCGCGTGGGAGATGCTGGAGTCCTTCCGGCGGACCCTCCTGCCGGACGAGGTCTTCGACCCGGCCGCCGCCGCGCGCATCCAGATCCGCCTCAACAACTCCTCGTAGACCCCCTCGTCCGGGGGCGCGCCGGGCCGGGGCCGTCGTCGGTGTTCTTCGACTTCGCCGCAAACCCCGCCAGAGGCGGGGCCGCTCCCCT
>CAZQEQ010000145.1:0-2140 GCA_964592385.1 uncultured candidatus Brocadiaceae bacterium
CGGAGGGCTTTGAGCCGGAGGCGAAAAGCCCGGAGTGGAGCCGGACGCCACCTCGCTTGCCGACTGGGCGGACGGGGGCGCATCGGCTTGAATCGTTGCCGTGCAGATTCACCGGGAAGCGTTGGGTGGGCAGTCGCGGCCGTGTGGGCCGGAGGACTGCGCGCTGTGCAGGGGTTGCCAGAGGCTGCACCGGCACGGCGGCTATGAACGCCATGCCGGGGCCAGGGGCGAAGCGACGGTGCGCGTCGAGCGCTTTCTGTGCGAGCGCTGCGGCCTGACCATCGGAGTGATCCCCGAGGGCATGCTGCCCTACCGCAGCGTGCCGGTCGCGCGCCTGGAGGAATGGCTCGACGGGCGCCACGGAGTGGAGTCGGCCGCCACGGCGGGCGAAGGCGCGAGGCCTCCGCCCGCCTGCGAAGTGGAACGGGGATGCTTGGAGCGAACCGAAAAGAAACTGCTTCCACGCATCCCGACCCTTCGCGGCTTCTTGGGCCAGCAGCTGCCGGTCCTCCAAGACGGGGACTTGGGCGGCTTCTGGCGAGCTCTGCGCAAGCTCGGCAGGCTTGGGGAGATGCTCGTCGAGTTGGCCGGCCCGATTCAAGACTTCGCTGTTGGCTGACTACCGCATGGCGCCGGACTGCCAACGGGCGCCGGCTCCCGGCCGAGTCGAGTCTGCCGGGACGGACCCATCCCACAAAATCCTTTGATGGGAGCCGGCGTGGGTGGCTCCGAGGCTGGCCCGCGTCATGTCAAACGACCCTTCCGATCCGAAATCCGCCCTCGCGCTGCTGCGCTTTGAGGTCATCTGTCACATCAAGAACCTGCGCGCAGAAGGAATCCCGCTGGCCGAGTGCCTGCGGGCCGCCGCCGCGCGCCCGTGGCCTGCCGAGGGCGGCTGCTATTACTCACCACGCACCTTGGAAACCTGGTGGTACGACTACTCCAGGAGCGGTTACCTGGGGCTGACCGGCAAGTCCTCACGCGCCGATGCGGGCAAGAGCCGAACCATCGACGAGGAAACCGGCCTGTGGATCATCCGGAAGATCAAGGACAACCCGCGGGTGCCTCTCAAGGTGCTCCTGCGCCACTGGCGCGAGCACGGTCACCAACTGCCCTCCGCCAGCTCGATCTACCGTTATCTCAAGGCCCACGGCTACGACCGCCGCAGCCTGCGAGCCGGCCGGCTCGAGAGCGGTCCGCAAAAGGCCTTCGAGGCACCGGCTCCCAATGACCTGTGGATGGTCGACTTCGCCTGCGGTCCGCACTTGCGCATCACGGAGGGCAAGGCTCTGGCCACCCACCTGTGCGTGATCCTCGACGACCACAGCCGGCTCATCCCCTTCGGCGCCTACTTCGCCGCCGCCGACACCGCCGCCTTCCTCCATTGTCTCAAGGAGGCGGTCCTGCGCCGCGGCCTGCCGCTCAAACTCTACACCGACCAGGGCAAACCCTTCGTCAACCACCACGTCCGCGTCGTCTGCGCCAACCTCGGCATCCGCCTCCTGCACGCCAAACCCTATCACGCTTGGAGCAAGGGCAAGGTCGAGCGGCTCATCCGCACCATCCAGACCGACTTCGAGGCCACCCTGCGCCTCGAGGGCGGACGGGTCGAAAGTCTCGACGCTCTCAACGCCGCCTTCTCCCGCTGGATCGCCACCATCTATCACATCCGCCCGCACGGCTCGACCCGTCAGAGCCCGCAGGAGCGCTTCACCGCCGCCGGCCACCCGCTGCGCCAGCTCGAAGAGCCCGAGCGCATTGACCCGCTGTTCTACACCCGCGCCGAGCGCGTCGTGCGCAAGGACGGCACGGTCACCTTGGGAAGGCGGCTCCTGGAAGTCGACCTGGCGCTGCGCGCGCTCAAGGTCGAACTGCGCTTCGATCCCTTCCACCTGGAGCGCGTCGAAGTGTGGCACAAGGGCTCGTTCTGCGGCCTGGCCCGCCCCGCCAACCTCCACCTCAACAGCCAATCCTACAACCGTGGCAACAACTATGCCCGCTAACCCATCCCCCGCCACCCGCGAGCCGGCCCTCGATGATCTCCTGCGCGCCTGGGGCCTGCGTCACGCCCCGTTTGCCGAACCCGACAAAGGGCCCGCCGACATCTTCCCCGCCCCCTCCCAGCGCGAGGCCCTGCCAC
>CAZQEQ010000146.1:0-2071 GCA_964592385.1 uncultured candidatus Brocadiaceae bacterium
AACTGCGCGAGCGACCCCTCCGCGATCACCGTTCCCCCGGCCGTCACGAAGTCCTTGAGCTTCTCGGCCGCCTCCGAGCAGACCCACGGCGAGAAGGGCACGTAGATCACGTCGTACCGGCGGAAGTCCTCGTCGAACGCGTCGGCGTCCAGCCGCACGACGTCCACGGGGTAATCAGCGTGCCACAGCACAAGGTGCATGCCCTTGATGCTGTTCTTCACGGCGTCCGTGCACCCGACGGCGGTCCAGTTGATGATGTCGTTCCGCGGGTCCCAGGCCAGGGCGATCCGGCTGGGCGGCGGCACCGCGCCGTCGATAAGCTCTTCATGGCGCCTGAGCGCGTCGTGGAACTCCTTGACCGTCTCCAGCCGCGGGTGCGGCGTCCCGTCCAGGTTCGTCAGGCCGAAGCCGTACTCCAGGCCGAAGGACTCGTTGCGGTACTGCCAGTAGAGCACGCCCTTGCCGCCCTGGGCGATGCCGGACCACGACCACATCTTCAGGCGTTCCGCCGTGACCTCGCCTGGGTCGAACATCCCGGCCTTCAGGTCGATTGTGCCTTCCATGGTGGAAGAGCCGCAGAACTCGCAGGCGGGCTCGGCGTCGCTCCGGTGCACGCCCATGCCGTACGGCCCCGCCTGAAGCTCGGCCATCCAGAACTCCTTGTCCGGGGCGGCGCAGCGCGCGCCGGTCATGGCCAGGAAATACTCGTGCTCGGGACCGCACTGCGGAAAGGCGGCCGTTCCGTACTTGTCCACCAGCGGGGCCATCCGGTAGTCGTCAATGCCTTCCTTGGCGAGATTGCGCGTCACGCCGCTGCCGCCCCGCGTGTGGAGCATCACGCAGCGCTCGGGGTCATTGCGCCGGATCGTCTCGATCCGCCAGCGGAGAGTGTCTATCAAAGAGTCCACGTGGAACAGCCGCCAGTCGAGCCAGTCGTTGTATGCGCCGCGCCGGTGCGGCGGCTCCACTTCGTCGAAGTCGCCGTAGTTGCGTCGCCAGTTACCGTTCAGTGCTTCGATGTCCCCGTACTTCGCCCGCAGATGGGCGCGGAACTCCCGGATGGATGCTTCGCAGTAGCAGTAGATGTTGTCGTTATAGCGCCCCGGCTCGAACATCGGCTCGTTGTGGGGTTCCCAGCACTCGATGGCCGGATGTCCTCTGAACGTCCGCGCCAGGTTCCCGATGTAGTCCTTCGCGTGCTCGACGACCTCGGCGTTGTGGAAGCAGAGGCCCGGAAAGCCGCCGGCCGGAGTGTTGCCCACCGACTCCGGCGCGTAAGGGCGGCCTGCGGAGTCGATGTAGATCGCCTCGGGGTGCCGCTTCACGAGCCAGGCCGGGACGGACTCCAGGTTCACCAGCATCAGCACCTTCGCGCCGTGCCTCTGGCAGATGTCCAGCAGCCTGGACAGCGAGCCGAAGTCATACTGGCCCTCGGCGCGGCAGTACCAGTTCCACATCAGCCAGAACCGCAGGTAGTCCAGCCCGTAAGCCTTCGCCTGCCGGATGTCGCGTTCCCAGTCCTTCTCGGGCGGCGTCGGGGCACGGAAGTACTGCGAGCCCACGTAAAACATCTGCGCGTCCACCTCATAAGGCCACGGGTCGATCAGCCGCGTAGTCTATCGCGGGCAGCCGGAAAATCAAGAAAGCGTCGGCCTTCGTTGGAGCGCTCCGCGCGCTCTCTCTGCCGCTACGTCAGGGAACCCGGCGCCGGCTCGGTCATGCCGTACAGGGGACCGGTCTCGCTGGAAACGTTGCGGGCCGGGACGGTTCCCGGCGCCTCGGCAGCGCCGGACAGTCCCGGCGCGAACACGCGCCGCCTCTCCCACTGCGCTTCGGCTGGCTCAATGAAGCGGCTGTAGGTCCGCGCCGGCATCCGCAGTGGATCACTAGCAGCCCGTTGAAGAAGGAGGATTCCCCGGAGAGTGCCTGCGCGAGGGGCCGTGTCGGTGTAGCACAGGCGCCCTCGCCTGTGGCGTTCTCAGCCGGGGGCGGCTGAGCTACATTTTTCAACGGGCTGCTAGGCTCTGTCTGAAAAAAGGATTCTGAGAATTCTCTGGATGATTGACGCTTT
>CAZQEQ010000147.1:0-2058 GCA_964592385.1 uncultured candidatus Brocadiaceae bacterium
GGCACCCGGCGCAATAGTTGCTCATGCGCCGGATATAGTTGCCGCTGGCGCAGTAGGGCTTGGTGGCCATGATGCCGCCGTCGGCGAACTGCGACATACCCAGCGTGTTGGGCAGTTCCACCCACTCAACCGCGTCCACGTACACAGCCAGGTACCATTCGTGGACCTGCGCAGGCCGGACGCCGGCCAGGAGCGCGAAGAGCCCGGTCACCATCAAGCGCTGGATGTGATGGGCAAACCCGTAGTCCAGCGTCTGCTGGATACACTCACGCATACAGTGCATGTCCGTCTCCGCGGTCCAGTAGAATCCGG
Source organism: uncultured candidatus Brocadiaceae bacterium (assembly GCA_964592385.1). Lineage (GTDB taxonomy): Bacteria > Planctomycetota > Brocadiia > SM23-32 > SM23-32 > CAZQEQ01. The sequence continues at coordinate 313 of CAZQEQ010000147.1, forward strand.
GCAAGGATAGGTCGGCGCCGAGCTCGTTTCGTTCGGCGTACTTCGGCATGTAGTGCCAGTAGACGCCGTGCACGAACTCGCGCCAGCCGAGGATCTGCCGGATGAAGCCCTCGACGGAGTTCAGCGGGGCGCGACCGGCCTGGTAAGCCTCCTCCGCCATGCGGATCGCCCGGCGGGGGTCGAGCAGCTTCAGGTTGAGGGACGAGGAGAGCCGGGAGTGGTACAGATAAGGATGGCCGGTCCACATGGCGTCCTCGTGGGGGCCGAACGCCGGGAGACGGTGCTCTACAAAGTCCTCCAGCGCTACCTGCGCCTGCGCCGGCGTGACGGGCCAATCAAAGTGCTCCAGGCCCCCCGGGTGGTCGGCGAACCGTTCGTTCACGAGCGCGATAACCCGGCGGGTGACTTGGTCGGGCGGGAAGGCACGAGGTGGAGGAATCTGGCCCGGCCCTTGCCTGCCGAAGCTCCGCCGGTTCTGAGCATCGAAGTTCCACTTGTCGCCCACCGGCCGGCCCTGGTCCATCAGCACGCCGGTCCGACGCCGCATCTCTCGGTAGAACGTGCCCATGACGAGGTGCTTGTGACCCTGGACGTGCTCAGTAAACTGCTGCCGCGAGCACAGGAAGTGCCGGTCCGGGCGGAGGTCCAACGCCACGCCGCGTTCGTTCGCCGCATTGAGCAGCATGTGCCGCACCCGCCATTCCCCCGGCTCGACGACGATCAGCTTGCCCGGCCGGAGCTCGTCGACGGCACGGCGGAGCTCCGCGCCCAGGCTGCCGCGGTTGTGGGGATCGCCCAGCAGGCGGTAGTGCACGCGGGTCCCGCTTGCGCGCAGGCTGTCGCGGAAATGGCGCATCGCGCTCAGGAAGATGACGATGTGCGGCCTGGTGGTCCAGACGTGCTCCGCCTCCGCGGCGACCTCCGCCATCCACACGGCGTCCGAGGCCGGATCAAACCCGTCGAAGGCGGCAGAGTTGGGGTCCAATTGGTCACCCAGGACGAGGACGAGGTGCCGGACCGGTTGAGACGTTGGGTGGTTCACGTTTCCCTCTGTTTGGAGAATAGCACCGGTCACGTGGTGCGTGGACAAGTATATCACGGCTGGCGGGAGGGAGCAAGGTCATTGGGAAGGGAGAAACGGGAGAGAGAGTTGCATCGCTCCCCGCCTGTGGTACACTACGCGGTCAGAGGCAGGTTTACCCTCACCATCCCCGCGCGCAGCCGGGGCGCCCTCTCCCTGGGAGGGAGAAGGAGTTGAAAAGGAGCAGTCAATGTCAAAGAGAGTGCTTGTGCTCGCCGCGCATCCAGACGATGCTGAGTTTTTCGCCGGCGGTACGCTGGCCAAGATGATTATCGATGGCGACGAGGTAGCCGTGCTCGTCGCCACGAATGGCGACGCAGGGTCCTTCGAGCTGGGGCGGACTCGGTTGGCCGAGGTGCGCCGGTTGGAGGCGCTGCAGGCCGCCGGGGTCCTGGGCGTGCACGAAGTGGCGTTCCTCGACCACCTCGACGGCGAATTGGACCGGCAGGAACCCGGGTTCCTGCGGAGGCAGTTCATACGCGCCATCCGCGAACGCCAGCCGGACGTGGTGTTCACCTTCGATCCCTTCGCCCCCTTCGAGGATCACCCGGATCACCGAGCCGTGGCCTTCGCCGCGCTCGAGGCGGCCCACTTCTCCGCGTTCCCGCTATACTGCCCAGAGCAACTGGCCGAGGGGATGAAGACGCACCTGGTGGCCGAGAGGT
>CAZQEQ010000148.1:0-2022 GCA_964592385.1 uncultured candidatus Brocadiaceae bacterium
TCCTGCAGGGCGGAAGCGCCTGGATCCCTGGCACGGCACAATCTGCTGGAACCGAACTGCGCATCGTAGCGGGTGAGGATGACGAGGAGGATGATTCCTCCAACGTGGAGGCCCTGGCTGAGCAGCTGGCCGAGAGCATCGCGGAGTCATCGGGTGATGCGGGCGAGGAGGCAACTACCGCGCAGAACGTGGCCGAGGAGTCGTCCGGTACGGGCGTCTCCTGGGTGGGTCGCGAGGCGCCGGGGCTGAGCGGCGGCCGCGCACTGGGGCTGAGGTCCGAGTACGAGGTCTGGCGCGACGAGTCCGGCGAACCGCGCCGCCGCAACCTGGGTGGCTACGGCGATCCGGCGGAAGCTGAACCGCTGGAGGTCGACGAGAGCTACGAGGTGCATACACTAGTTACCGAGGAGCCGTACATCCTGTGGACGCCGCGGCTGCCGGGCGAGGTCAACATCTTCGTCAAGGCGACCTACAAGGACGAGGGACTGACCGAGCCGATGGAGCTGCCGGTGACGGTGCGCCTGCGCGATCCGGAGGTCGAGCTGTCCGACGAGTTCCCAGACGTGGTGCGGGAGGACGAATCGGTCTACGTGGCGCTGGACGGTACTAATATTCCGGCGTTCTACAAGGGGCTGTTCACTCTGACCTTCGACGCCAACAAGCTCAGCTTCCGCCAGGCGGAGCTGGGCGAGTTCTTCGATGACGTGGCGTCCGCGTCGCTGTTCTACGCCCAGCCCGACAAGCTGGACGGCCGCGTGCTGCTGGCCGTCGACAGCAACACCGAGCTGGGTCAGCTGGGCGGCGACGGCACGCTGCTGTACGTCAAGTTCAAGGCCAAGCAGGATATCGCCGACCAGGCGGAGACGGAGCTGGCACTGGTGCTGGACACCAGCGCGCGCTACATCCTCAACCGCGAGGGCGAGAACGTCCTGCCGTTGCCAACCGCCTATCCGGTCTACCGGACCACGACGACCATGCCGCCGCTGCTGCCCGAATACGAGCGCACGCGGACGCCGGGCAGCAAGGCCGGGGAGGCGCGTCCCGATCAGCAGCAGCAGCCGGCGGCCGCGGCGGATGAGCAACTGCCGTCGGGTGGCAGCGGACTTCCGCTTGCCCCCGAGTACGAGCGCGGCGGGGGCGGCCCGTACCTCCCGTCGGGCGGCGGGGGTGGTGCCGTAGGGGGCCAGGAGCCCACGGCAGGACAGGAGCCGACGGGCGGACAGGAGCCGACCGGTGGGCAGGAACCAACTGGCGGGCAAGAGCCTACCGGAGGACAGGAACCGACTGGAGGGCAGGAGCCTACCGGCGGACAGGACGATGGTGATGTCCCGCAGGGTGCCGACCCGTTCGCGTCAGTGAGCGAGGCTGAGGCGGCGGCGGCAGCCGAGGCGGAAGCGGCCGAGGCGGAGAAGGAGTCCGCGGCCGAGGCCACCGGTGAGGAGGGCGAGGAGCCCGCGGATGCCGAGGCCGAGGCTGGGGCAGAGACTGAGGAGCCGGAGGAGCCCAGCGGCGAGGAGCCCGCGGCCGAACCCGCCGGCGAGGGTGAAGGCTCGAGCAGCGGCTAGCTCGCTGTGCTCCTGTTGCTGAGCCGGTACTAGGAGTCTTCCTCGCGCGACGCCTTGTGGGCCTTGATGATCTCCGTCTGCACGTCGCGCGGCACCTGCTCGTAGTGGCTGAACTCCATCTTGTAGTAGCCCTGCCCCTGGGTCATGGAGCGCAGCGCGTTGATGTACTGGTAGAGCTCGGCCAGCGGCACCTGGGCGTTGATCTGCTTGACGTCCCCGGCCTGGTCCATGCCCCCCACCCGACCGCGGCGGGTGTTCATGTCGCCCATCACCTCGCCCATGTAGTCCTCGGGCGTCCAGACGGTGACGTTGTAGATCGGCTCCAGGATGATCGGATTGGCCTGCTCGAACGCGGACTTGAAGGCCATCGCGCCGGCGACCTTGAAGGACAGCTCGTCGGAATCGACGGAGTGATGGCTGCCGTCGAAAGCGGTGGCGCGCAGGTCGATCACGCGGC
>CAZQEQ010000149.1:0-1947 GCA_964592385.1 uncultured candidatus Brocadiaceae bacterium
CGCCCGGGCCGACCCGCTCGTCGAGTTCGGCGAAGTGCAGCCGCACCGTGTAGAGATTCGGCCTCACCGCGCCCTCGTCGGGGCCGGGCAGCGGGTCGTCGGGCGGGGAGCCCTCGGAATCTTCCGGGCCGCGGAACCGGAGGTCAATCCCGAGCCGCCGGATGCCCCGGATGCCGGAACCGTACACCCACGGCGTGTCAGTGCCGGATATAAGCGTATGGTCGGTGTTGACGCGCCAGGGGCCGAGTCGCTCGTCCCAGTCCAGCGAGAGGGGCAGGGCCAGGGGGGAAGCGGCTGGACGCGGGAAACCGGCCCAGAGGCGGCCGTCGTCGTCCCGGCGGTCGCCCGGCGCCCCCAGGTTCACGGATGCCCTGTTGACGGGCGCGCCGGATGGGACCGGCTCGAAGTAAGCCGCCCAGTCCTCGTTGCGGCGCCTGTCGGTCGGCGCCAGGGCGAGGGAGGTCTGGAAGTTGTAGGAACACGTGCACCCGCTGCTGGCCTCGCTCGATATCAGCAGGCCGAGGGCGGGCACCACGGTGGTGCCGCAGCCGGGCCGCACGCCGACGAAGTGGCGCGAGCCGCTGTCGTCCGCCGTATCGTAGAGACCCAGCGTGCCGGAGCGGAAGAAGTCCATCTGCGACGACGTGACGACAGGCCCGCAGCCGTGCCCGCGCCGGTAGAAGGTCCCGCTCAACCCGCTGGCCGGGACCGTCCGAGTCTGGCCGGTGAGGGCTCTGAGACGTTGCAGGGCGCTGCCCGGGGTAGTCCGGGTCTCTCCGGTTAGGACTCCGAGGCGTTGCGCTGCGTCTTGCGCCTCGGCGGGCCGCGAGGGACGCCGGCCCCATTGCAGCGCCCGTTCGGGCAGTTCGGCCAGGTCCCCGACCTCCGGGGCCTCGGATTCGCCGAGGGGACCGTCCCCGAGCACGAAGACCGGCCAGCCGTCGTTGAACGTGCCCGCCGTGTTGTCGGTGCCGAACGGATGCGTGCGGATGTCGCCCTCGCGGCTCAGGCGGTCGTACGACACGAGCGTGGCGGTGAAGGCGAACTCCTCGGGCGGGCGGCCGGCGGCCGCGGGCACTTCCTTCCACGGCAAGAACAGTCGGACCGCAGTGCCGTCCTCGACGGCGCCGCCGGCAGACTCCATCGCCGGGCGCGCCGATGCATCGTCGGGCTCCCAGTCTGTGTCCGGGCTGTAGCGGATGTAGGGGCGCGGCCGGCCGGTCCGGGCCTGCACGTAGACCCGGAACATGTCTAGGTCGTCGGGCTCGTAGATGTCCGCGCGCCGGTGCGGCGGCCGGAAGTCGAAGAACAGCTCCCACGAATCGAGCCCCGTCACGGCCGGGTCGCGCGTCTCCAGGGCGACGGCAAGGCCCTCCGGGCCAGGCGTGAGCGTGACCGCGCCGGAGCGGGTGGCATTGCCCACGACATCGAACTCGAAACGCGCCGGCCCGTCGAGCCTGAGGCGTTCGGGCACGCGGAACTCGCCGTAAACCGCCTGCTGGCCGCCGGTCTGCGCGTCGAGCCGGTAGCAGACGGAGCCGAAGTTCAGATGGACGCTCTCGTCGTCGGCCGCCAGGCTCTTCAGCACCGCCCGGTTCTTATACTTGGCGTCCACCCAGGGCGCCACGCCGAACTTCTGCGGCGTGCCGAAGGCGTAGGGCACGGAGCGGGACCAGAGTTCGGTGCCGTTGTAGGCGTCCACGGCGATCACGTGATGGCCGCCGACGTGGAAGTAACGCCCGTTGGCGGCGATGGGGGTGGGGCCGTGCGAGTGGCGGTCCACCATGCGCGCCGGACCCGGTCCACCGAACCACGAGAGCGCCAGCGGCCAGCGCAACCGCTCGTCAGCGGGCTCCTCGGAATCCCAGTCGAAGGCCCCCGGCAGCTTGCCACGCTCGAGCACGACGCCGTGCGCCCAATCCTCACGCTCCACCTGCTGGGCGTCGA
>CAZQEQ010000150.1:0-1836 GCA_964592385.1 uncultured candidatus Brocadiaceae bacterium
GGTGGACGGCGTGGTGCATCCGCTGCCGCGGCCGTTCTGCGTGCTGGCCACGCAGAACCCGATCGAGCACGAGGGGACGTATCCGCTGCCCGAGTCGCAGCTTGACCGTTTCTTCCTGCGGATGAACCTGGGGTATCCGACCACCGAGCAGGGCAAGGACATCATCCGCGCACAGAAACTGCACCATCCGCTGGAAGACGTGCGGCCCGTCCTTCGGGCGCCGCAGGTGTTGCAGTTGCAGCAGTTGGTGCGCCGGATTCACGTATCGGAACAGTTGCTCGACTACGCCATGCAGATCGTAGAGGGGACCCGCAAGCACGGGGGGGTGGCCACGGGCGTGAGCCCCCGGGGCGGCATACACCTCTACCGTGCCGCGCAGGGCCTGGCGTGCCTGCGGGGGCGCGACTACGTTGAGCCCGACGACATCAAGGAGCTGGCGGTGCCGGTCCTCTCCCACAGGATGCGCGTGCAGGGCTCCACCGCCGGCAGCGCGGACTTCGAGGAGGCCGGACGGATCGTCCGCGAAATTCTTGAGCAGACGCGGGTGCCTCTCTAAGCCCGGGCGGCCGGGGGGCGGGCCGCCCCGGGAGGGGGTCAATGGCGGATTCCCGTGACGACATGGGGGCGCGGCTCGCAGGAGCCGCCCGTTTCATCGGCCTGGGCGGCTGGCTTGTGGCGGCGGCCGGTGTGCCACTGGCGTTGGTCCTGGGCAGCGGGCCCCTGCTCTTGCTGGCGGCGCTCGTCTCGCTTCTGTGGCTCCTCGTGTCGCTGGTCCTGCCGGCGCTGTTTGTGCGCCGGAACGCGCCGGAGCGCACGCGTCTTCGCCTTCACTTCACCCAGTGGGGCGGGGTCTACAGTGCCGCTACCGCCAGCTTCTGCCTCCTGGCGCTCCAGTGGCACGTGAACCTGTTCTCACTGACGGCCGCCTTCCTGGTGGCGGGCCTGCTCTGCTCGCCTGTCCTTGCGGTGCTGTCGTTGTGGCGGCTGAGGACGCGGTCACGTCACCCCGAACGCATCTTCGCCGGCCAGCCGTTCCCGGTAGAAGTGAGCCTCAGGAACCGCAAGCGGTTCCTGGGGGCATTCGCGCTGCGCGTGGACGGGCCGGGGCACAACGGCGCTCCGGCGTCTTCGGGACACACGCTGGTGCGGCTCCCCGGCGGCGCGGAGGCTTCCTTCACGCTGCGACAGGTGTTGCCCGAGCGCGGCAATCACCTCCTGCCCCCGGTTACGGTCAGCAGCGGGTTCCCCTTCGGGCTGGTCGACGCATCGCTTTCGGCCCAGTCGCACGAGGAGGTGCTGGTTCTGCCCCGACTGGGGCGGATCGAGAGCACGGCGTTCGTCCGGCTCAAGGGGGGCGCCGCGAAGTGGCTGGAGCAACTGCGGGTCCGAGACCAGCAGGGCGAGTTCCGTTCGTTGCGCGAGTACCGTCCCGGCGACGACCCCAGGCACATCCACTGGGCGACGAGCGCCAGGCTCCGGAAGCTCCACGTGCGCGAGTTCGAGCGGCGCTACGTGCAGAGCGTCCTGATCCTGCTGGACGCCTCTGTGCCCGACGGCCAGGGGGAAAGCGATCCCGGCCGACTGGCGCGGCTGGAGAAGGCCGTGAGCTTCGCCGGCACGCTCGGGGCGCTGCTGACGCGCAGGAACGTGTTCTTCGCCTTTGCCTCGTACTGTCCTGACCTGACGACCTTGCCGTACGACTGCGGCAGGGGGCACACGTTCGCGCTGCTGGAGGCGCTCGCCCTTGGGCGGCCCGCTCGCGATCGCACGTTGAGGGACCTGTTCAGGGCCATCGACCCGCGGGAGGCCCGGGGCGGCTGCTGCGTGGTCACGCCC
>CAZQEQ010000151.1:0-1830 GCA_964592385.1 uncultured candidatus Brocadiaceae bacterium
AAAGCGTCAATCATCCAGAGAATTCTCAGAATCCTTTTTTCAGACAGAGCCTAGCCCGATCCGCCAGCCGACCCATGCCGCCGAGCGAACGTCGGCGATCATGGTCACCCACGGCCGGCGCAATGAACAGCAGTCCCGCCGCTTCTCGCCCGACCCGCACGGGCAGGGCTTCGCCTTCGTCCCGCCCCAGCCCACGCCTTTCCCGTCCGGCACAACGACCAGGATATCCCACAAACGGTGGTCGGCAACCCAGACCTCATTGACGCGCTCCGGCAGGGCGCGCCGAACCTTCGGCGCGCAGTTCGCCGCAAACGCGCGGGGGCCTTCCCGGAAAGCAACGGCCTCAATCGGGCTGACTGCGCTTGCCAGGTATCGCCGCACAGTCGCCAGGTGCGGACAGGCCCGGCCGTTGTTCGCGTAGTAAGGAACGACCACGCGATCGAAGACTTCCGTCACGGGCGGCAGCTGGCGGCTCATCCAGTAGGCGCGTATCTTGTCGCAGAGCTTGGGCGGGAGCATCGTCGTCCCGCGCCGGGCGCCCCCCCTGGCCGGCACGAGTGCAACCGGACCGCCCGAGTCGAGAGCACGATCCCATCGGTAAAGTGTCTTCACGGGGACGCCGCATTCGGCGGCGATCCGCTCGGCGGCAGCGCCAGTCTGGCCGTGCGCCGCAGCGTTCCGCGCCGAGCGGAATCGCGCCACCAGGTCCATGCGTCGGCTCCATTCATCGCCCGCCTTCCCCATCCCGAGCGCCCGCATGGCCGCCAGGTCGGGCAGGCCGTCTCCCGTGATCGGCACGTGCTCCGGCGGGCCGCTGGCCCGCCGCGTGGCCGCCTTGCCGTTCATCTTGTCAACCGTCGGTGAGCGCGTCCGTTCAGCCGCCACAACCGTGCCCTCCTACTGACCCGATTCCCCCGCCAGTGGATTCACGCCGCCGCGCTGCGCAATAGAATCGAGCACCCGCCCCAACTCACGGGCCGCAAGCGCAACCCGCCGGGCCAGGCCCTCGAGCTCATAGGCGTCCGGTCCGGCAGGGTCCGCCACGCGCGCCGGGAGCGCATTCACTCGCACTTTGATCTCCTCGATCAGAACCCCCGCCCGCCTCTGCAGGCGCCCGACTTCCGTTCCCTCGTGCATCGGCCCCTCCACACAAAGCTATCCGGCCCGGCTTGCCACGCAGTTTTCATCCCCTGCCGGATAATGAACCCCGTCGCTCCGCTTGCCTCCTGTCGCCGCGAGCGCCGCTTTTTCCCCCAGCTTCCCCACACCCTCGACGGCATCCGCCAGATCGCCGAAACTCTTGTTCAGGTGGCGGAGAGCGCGGTTGATGGACGCGGCGACGCCGGTCGCATACAGCCGGTCCGCCAGGCCGCCCGCCGTGAGCAAGGTATCTTCGGCCTCCAGAAGGCCGCGCCCCGCGGACGTGAGTTCGCGCCGCAGGTCGCCGATGATCTCGTGGGGCGAGCCAACGATCACCGGAGCGCTCCGCCTATCTTTCTTCGTTGCGGCCATGGATGCCTCCCGCGCCGTCCGACTGCCCCTTCTCCATACGGCCATCTGGCGTTTAGTCGCCATCCCCCTGTTCCCCCATAACGACACACACCTTGACGGCGGACCGTAGCCGCGACATGATCTCGGCGGACGCCGGACCGTGCCCACGCACCAACTGGGAAATTCTGTTGGCCGACGCGCCATATGCGCGGCCAACGTCCTTCAATGGGATACCGTGGAGGGCGATAACTGCGCGAAGCCCTCCTCGACTTGCTGGCACCGCGCTGGCTCGTCCCCAGTTTCATAGCGTGTTCTCCGACGCCGGGGGGAGGGGACGAT
>CAZQEQ010000152.1:0-1707 GCA_964592385.1 uncultured candidatus Brocadiaceae bacterium
TACCGGTGCAAAGCGTGCGGTCACGTGACCACGTTTCTGGAGAAGTCGGGGACCCGAAAACCGCACCCGTGCGAGAAGTGCGGGTCCGCCAAGACCGAGCGCATGTTGTCGGCCTTTGCCGCCCACGGCGGCGAGGGGTCGTCGAGCGGCGACGCCAGTTGCCCGACGGGCACGTGCCCCCTGGGGTAAGAGGCCGTATGCCGGACGCGTCATCCAAGCCGGGAGCAGCGCTCTCGGGGCCGAAGGAGCGGACGACGATGCCCGATTTCACGGTACACCTGGAATGGGAAGAGGCGAAGCGGGGCCGACTGGCGGCTCGGGAGAACCCGCCCCTGTCGGTGGCCACGCCGCCGGCGTTCGGTGGACCGGAGGGCGTGTGGTCTGCTGAGGAACTCCTCGTCGCCTCGGTGGGCGGTTGCCTGATGAGCACCTTACTCTACTTCACTGACCGTTTCGACGTCCCGCTGGAAGCGTATGCCAGCACCTCGAGAGGCCGCGTGGAGAAGACGCCAAGCGGCCTGCGGTTTACGTCCATGGAGGTGGCCATCCAGGCGACCGTCCCGGACGAGGAGATGCGCCGGCGGGCCGCCGATCTCCAGTTGAAAGAGAAACTCGAGAAGTACTGTCCCGTGTCGACGGCTCTGAACTGCCCGGTCCGCATCACGTTGGACCTGAATGCTGGGGCGGGGCGATCCGTCGAGGGCTAGCGTAGAGCAAAGGAGGGTGCCACATGCCCTGGGTGGACCAGCAGCGGTGTACGTCCTGCGGGACGTGCGTGGAGGAATGTCCGGTCGGGGCGATCGTGCTCGACGCGCGGAACCTGGCGGAGATCCATGACTCCGAGTGTATCCGGTGCGGCCAATGCCACGAGGTTTGTCCCGTGGACGCCGTGCGCCACGACAGCGAACGGATTCCCCAGGAGGTGGCGGCGAACCTTCGATGGGCGCGCGGGTTGCTCGACCACTTCGACTCGCCGTCCGAGCGCCGAGACTTCATGGAGCGGGTCAGACGGTACTTCAACAAAGAGAAGAAGGTCACGGAACAGACGCTGGCGGCCATCGACGGGTTGGGCGGGGACATCGCGGCCGGCCTGGACGCCGCCATACGCGATACGCGGGCGGTCAACTGAGCCTCGCCTATTGCCGGAGAACGAGCGAACGTCGGAGACGCGATGGATACACGGGGAGACATCGATAGGCTGTACGCGGTCGCCGACGATGTCCTGGCCGCCGTCGGGATCCGGGCCGGCCAGACGTGCCTGGACTTCGGCTGTGGCTATGGGAACTACACCATCCCGCTGGCGCGGCGCGTGGGGCCGACGGGAGAGGTCCTGGCGCTGGACCAGGACGAGGAAGCGCTCGGACGACTGGCCGAGCGGGTTCGCCGCGCAGGGGTCGGCAACATCCGCCCGTTGCCCGCCTCCGGCAAGACGGCGCTGCCCCTGGAGGATGCCTCGGTCGACGTGGTCCTTCTGTACGATGTGTTGCACGACCACTACTTCTCCGCGAAGCGACGGGCAGCACTCTTCAAGGAACTGGACCGCGTGACGCGGGCGGGCGGGCGGCTCTCGGTGTTTCCCCGCCACATGACGGACCGGCAGATTGAGCGAGAAGTGGTCGCGAAAGCCACACGCCTCGGGTTTGCCAAGGTGCGTGAATACTTCGGGTCGGTGGTCCACGACAACGCGATCACGGAAGGGCGCATCCT
>CAZQEQ010000153.1:0-1683 GCA_964592385.1 uncultured candidatus Brocadiaceae bacterium
AACGGCAACGGCGAACGGCAACGGCCTTCACCACGTAGACACGGAGAGCACGGAGAAGGCAACTGACGACCGGCAACTCGGCTTTGCGAGAACGAATGACGCGCTGATCCCGTATTTCCACCGTTAGGGGCAGCAGAGCAATGTACCGTATGAGAGCCATCGACGAGTACGTGGAAGACGCCGCCGCCGACAGGCCCGCGCCCGGAGGGGGCAGCGTAAGCGCCCTGGCCGGCGCCCTGGCGGCAGCCATGAGTGCTATGGCCGCCAACTTCACGGCCGGCAAGGAGAAGTTCGCTGACGTCGAGGAACGCGTGCGGGAGATGCTCGACGAACTGGACTTCTGCCGCGAGGCGCTGCTGCAACTGATGGACCGGGACGTGGAGGCATACGGCGCCGTGAGCGAGGCCTACTCCCTGCCGAAGGACACGGAGGAACACAAGGCATCCCGTGCCGAGGAGGTCGATCGGGCGCTCCGCTCGGCCATGGAGGTCCCGCTGGACGTCATGCACCAGTGCGCACGCGTGGCGGACGTCGCGCGGGAACTGGTGGACGTCGGCAACCCGAACCTGATAACCGACGTGGGGGTCAGCGCCATCCTGGCCGAAGCGGCCTGCGCCGCCGCGCGCCTCAACGTGGCCGTGAACCTGAAGTTCCTCAGGGCGCCGGAACTCCGGGAGCGGACGGAAGCAGAAATGGATCGCCTGACCGAGACCGTGAGCGAATGCCGGGAGCAGGTGGGCGGGAAAGTGGCGCATTACTTGTCGGAGTGAACGAGATTGGCCCTTGCCGAGCAGTGGAGCGTTGCGCGCAGCGCGGGGACGTGCCGCCGGTGCGAGGCGGAGTTCCCCGAGGGGGCGCTGTTCTTCTCCGCGCTCAGCGAGGGGGATGACGGGTTCGTCCGGCGCGACTTCTGTCCCGACTGCTGGGAGACCGGCGACCCGGGGGCGTTCTTCTGCTTCTGGCGCACCCGGCGCCCCGTCGCCGAGAGCAAGCCCGTCGTCAACACCGACCTGATGCTCGACTTCTTCGACCGGCTGGCGCACGCCGACTCCGAGGAGAAGAGGGCGTTCCGGTTCGTCATAGCGCTCTCGCTCATGCGGCGCAAGGAGCTGAAGCTGGTCGAGGTGGCCCGGCGGCAGGAGGGCGAGTCCCTGGTGCTCCAGAAGCGCTCCACCGGTGAGAACGTCGAGGTCCGCAACCCCGAGCTGACCGAGGATCAGATCCAGGCGGCGGCCGCCCAACTGGCGCAGCTCTTCGACGCAAACCTCTGACCCCACGCCCGGCCGACCAACGGCATTCAGCACAGAGGACGCAAGGGACGCGGAGACGGCGCAGGGGCCAGTTGCCGATCGCTAGCAGCCTGTTGGAAAACTGGGTCTGGTCGCGTTGGGAGCGCCGCGGGGTCGGATGCAAGGCGCGGCGACGCAGGCGATGCTCGACGTATCGTCGAGGAGACGCAACGCAGCAGACGGCCCCGCGCCGCCCCAACCCCTTGGGCCGCCGCCATCTGCGTCGCACCTCCGTGTTGCTCGGCCTCGACGTGCCCCAGGGGGCACGCCAGCGGCTTCGCGCCTTGATCTGCTCGCATCTGGCGGCGGCGCGGCCGAGCCCAGTATTCCAACAGGCTGCTAGTGGCCTGTTCAACTGAGAACCTTGTGCTCGCGCCCCCCGGCGAGACGCCGG
>CAZQEQ010000154.1:0-1570 GCA_964592385.1 uncultured candidatus Brocadiaceae bacterium
AGGGCCTGATCGCGGACTTCTCCATCGTCTCGTTCAGCCGCTCCGAGCCGCTGGAGGAGGCCCTGACCGTGAGCGTCACCGCCAAGCCGACCTACTCGGCCACGGCTCCGCGCTGGGTGCCCGAGGACGAAGAGAGCGGCTCCCCGTCGTAACGGATCGGAAAGGAACGCCATGAAGGCATTCAAAGACAATGCCGGACGGACGTGGGAAGTCGAGGTCACCACCGCGGCGGTCAAGCGCGTCCGCGGCCTAGTGGACGTGGACCTGGTCGCCGGGACGCTCTCGGGCGACCTGCTGGACCGCCTGGCCGACGATCCGGTGCTGCTGTGCGACCTGATCTACGCCCTGTGTAAGCCGCAGGCCGACCGCGAGGGCGTCAGCGACGAGGACTTCGGCCGGGCGATGGCCGGCGACGCCATCGAGCAGGCCACCGCGGCGCTGCTGGAGGAACTCGTGGGTTTTTTCCCGAGCCCGAAGCGGCGCATCCTCCGAAAGGCCCTGGACAAGCTGGAGACGCTCCAGGGCGTGGCGCTGGCGTGGGCGGACGAGAAGCTCGACGGGACCGAGATGGAAGACGAGCTGCGGCGCAGGCTCGCGAATGCTGGCGAGCCATCTGGGACCTCGCCGGCATCGTCGGCGTAGACCCAGGGCCGCTGACGCTGCGGCAACTGTTGTGGATGGCCGAGGCCCGGCAGCGAGTCAACTGGGACACGGCCGCGGCGCTGCTGGCGATGACGTTCAACGTCAACCGCGACCCGAAGAAGTCCCGCCCGGCCAAGCCGGCGGACTTCCACCCGCTGCTGAAGATACGCCCGAAGTCGGGCGTGCCGATCACCGCCCGGAACATCCGGGTGCTCAAGAAGGCGTTCGTAAATCGCAAAGCGAAGGGATGGGAATGATGAGACTGAAGCCACTGATACCGATTGGCGCATGCCTGGCCGCCCTCCTGGCCGGCTGCATGGCCCGCCCGCAGCAGGCGGCAACCCAGACGCCCGTCTCGACGACCGAAGCGCCCGTAACGGCCGAGCACATCGAGAAGCTCGATCAGAAGGTCAGCCAGGTCCAGGAGACACTGTCGGTCCAGACGACCAACTACGCCCGGGATGCCGAGCAGGCCAAGACGGACCGTGCCCTGAACAAGGCCCGGGCCCGATCGGGCGACAAGTACTTCGGCGCCGTGGCGGCGATCCTGGCGGCGTTTGCGGTCTTCGGCTGGTGCACGGAGAAGGTCCTCAGCGGGTGGCGGCGGGATATCGCCCTGGTCGCCGCCGGCGGGGCCATCTGCTTCGCGATAGTGGCCGTGATGGTCTGGCCGTACTGAGGAGGATCGGGTAAGCGCCATGGCATCACCACGCGGCATCCGGGCCGGAAAGGCCTTTGTCGAGCTCTCGGCCGACAACAGCAAGCTCATCCGTGGGCTGAAACGCGCCAACGCGCGGATCAAGGCCTTCGGCGCCAACGTTCGCAAGGTGGGCGCCTCCCTGGTGAAGGTCGGCGCGGTGATGGGCGGCGGGCTGCTGGCCGCGACGAAGGTCTTTGCCGACTTCGAGCGGCAGATGGCCAACGTCTC
>CAZQEQ010000155.1:0-1557 GCA_964592385.1 uncultured candidatus Brocadiaceae bacterium
TCAATACGCCGGCACGAGCTCGGTCCGCGTAGCGCCGCCGCGGCTTTGATACGTGATCTGCCAGTGCGGAGCCCAGGCCAGCCCCACGAGATCGATCTGAACGTCGGTCCGGCGTGGCTTCACGGCCACCTCCTCAAACTTGACCAGCGCCTCTTCCCAGCGGTCCCTGACCTCGGCCACCTCCTCCTGTAGTTCCTCCTCGAGCTCGTCGATGTCCTGCTGCAAGTCCTCTACGTCGGCCTCCGCTTCTTCGAGCTTGATCTTCGCCAGCTTCGTCTGGCGCTGTTTGCTCAGGGCTCTGGAGGCCACCCGCGTGGAGCGGCGTCCCATGAGCATCCCCACGACCGACTCGCCAACGGTGGCCAGCGTCTCCGTTCTCCGGGCTGCAACGTCGGCCTCCTTCGCGGCGAGCTTGGCCTCGGCGCTGCGCATCCGATCCTGGAGCGTGTCCAGGCGCTTCTCGTAGCGGGCGCTGACCTCGTCCACCTCTTCGTCCCGCTTCTCGCGTGCGGCCTGCTGCAAGCGCATGCGGAACTCCCGCTCGCTCTCGTTGGGGTGCGAATAGGCCTCCAGGACCGGAGAGTGGAGGAGCGTTATGCTGCTGTTGTGATACAGGTAGTCCGACAGATGCTTCTTCAGCCCGCTAATTTTCCGCGCCTGGTTGATCGACTCGGGCAGTTCGTCAAAGTAGGCGTCCGGCTCGGCGCTGTCCATCAAGTCGCGCGACGCCAGGTCGAGCGGCTGGGCCCGGTCCCACGCCACCACGCCGACGCCTTCTGGCGCCTGGGCCAGCAGCGCAAAGTCCTCCTGCTCGTTCACCCCCTTGCGCTGATCGACGAAATGGAGGCGCCCCATCCCCAGGACAGCCGGCACGTACAGCAGATTGCGGCTCTGGACCTCGATCGTGTCCCCCTCGCGGCCCTCGATGTCCAACGCGGCCGCCGTCGCCGCCTTGCGTGCCGGCAAGTAGGCTTGCTGAACGCTGGGCGGCAGCGAGGGTGGTGAGGTAGCAAAGGCACTCGCCGGCGCGGTGGCGGATTTCGGCTGCGTCGCCGCGGCTGAGGTGGGCTGGACGGCGGCCGGCTGGGCAGGGGCGATGCCCGTCTTGGCTACCGGGGCGGGCGCCGGTTGGTCGGGCTTCCGGTCGGCCATCAGCTCGCGCACCTGCGTGCGGGTCAACGGGCCGCGCAGATAGCTCATCGCCCAGCGGGTACTGAACGTGACCGGCGTCTCCTCGTGGACGTTGTGCAGCAGGAATACGCGCTTCCCCAGGTTGGAGATGATGCGGCTCAGTTCGTTTCGCTTCAACGTCTGGCCTGCTTCCGACGACGCGCTCTCCAGTCCGTCGAGCACCCGGTCCTTGTCTCGCTCTGTCTGCAGGCGCCCGATGAACCACGTGCCGGTGTTGGTCAGGCCCTTGTAGTCCAGGTCGACCGGATTCTGCGTGGTCAGGACGACGCCCAGGCCGAAGGCACGCGCCTGCTTGAGCAGCGTAAGCATCGGCTGTTTGCTGGGAGGATTGGCGACGGGGGGGAAGAAGCCGAATATCTCGTCCAT